>DAIUKO010000123.1:0-2294 GCA_036848175.1 Vicinamibacterales bacterium
TGACCGCGGCGGCGAGCCGCTCCCACAGTGCGGTTTCCTTGTCGAGCTGCTTCCGTCCGGCCTTCGTCCGCGGTATACCTGGCGCGGCGGTTCTGCTCCGACACGCCCCACTTGCCGCGAATCCAGCCCTGGTGCTCGAGCCGCTGCAGCGCCGGATACAGCGACCCCTGCTGGACGAGCAGCACGTCGCTCGACAGCTGGCGGATACGGCGCGCGATCGCCCAGCCGTGCAGCGGTTCGAGCGCGAGCGATTTGAGGATGAGGAGATCGAGCGTGCCCTGCACCAGGTCGAAGGGTTTCATGCGCGCCTATGATTATCTACACAAGCTGGTGTAGATAATCGAGTGGAGCCGCGCAGAGACCGCGCACAGGGCACGCAACGTCGATTACTGGCGGTTGTACTTGATGCCCGCTTCCTGCGCCTGGTCGATGGCAATCACCATCGCCGGCACGATCGTCACGCCGGGCAGCACGTTGGCGCGCAGCTCTTTGTCGATGTCCGCCGCTTTGCCCTTGCCGCGCGCTTCGAGTTCGAGACACCAGATCCCGAGCGCGTTGGCGCACAACACGAACTTCGTGCCCATCTTCTGCAGGTTCTCGATGCCGATGGCCGGCATCGCCTCGGCCAACGCCGGGATGTTCGGCGTGTTGACCGCCTGCATCAACAGGTGGAGATCCTTGCTCGTCGGCCGGTTGAACACGTTCCGCGTGTACGGCTTGCCATCGGCGTCTTTGAGCCCCGTGTACGCGCCGAGCTCGTACTTCGCCCAAATGGCATCGTTGAACGCGAGCGGAATGCTCGACTGGCTGCCCACGGCGTAAAACGTCCCGACCGCGCCGACCTGACCCGGTGCGGTCTTGTAGGCCGCCGAGTAGGTGTTCAGGTAATTCAGGATGTGCAGCAGCGGAAAGCCGTTCTTGTGCTGCGGGAAATCGAACAGACAGCGATGCGTCCCCTTCACCTCTTTGATCCAGTCGTCCGCCCCTGATTCTTGCGCGGCGGCCGTACGCGTCCCCGCGATCGAGAATCCGGCGGCCGCGGCCGCACCGAACATCCGGCCGAGAAAGCTGCGACGATGGGTTTTTGCGTCTGAATTCACAGGCAACTCCTTATCTGAGATATCGAAAGCGATCGGCGGAAGGCGACGTCGGCCTCGCCGGAAACGCCCGCCCATCTCTATAAGGGAACAGGGGTGAATATCTTTCAGCGCGGGAGCGTCAGCCGAAGATGTTCTTGACGACGAACCAGACGTTGGCGGGACGTTCGGCGAGCCGGCGCATGTACCAGGGGAACCAGTACTCGCCGTAGGCGATGAGCACGCGCAGCGGCCGTCCGGCCCGCACGAGACGCTGCTGCAGCGGGCGCTGAATTCCGTAGAGCATCGCGAACTCGTACGCGGGTGCCGGCACCTTCTGCTGATCGATGTACGCACTCAGACGATCGACCAGCACCGCATCGTGCGTCGCCATGTGCAGCAGGCCGCCGGCGCGCCGCGCATCTTCGGCGAGCAGCCGGCAGGAGAGCTTGTAGAAGTTCTCGTCGACGTCAGCCTTCTTCGGATACGCGACCGACGCCGCCTCGAGGTACGCGCCTTTGACGATCCGGATGGCCGCGCCGAGCGGCACGAGCGATTCGATGTCCTGCGCCGTGCGGTAGAGATAGGCCTGCAGCGCGATGCCGACGCGCGGCGATCGCGCGCGCGTGCGGCGGAACAGATCGAGCGTCGGATCGACGTAGGGCGAGCTCTCCATGTCGATCCACACCACGTTGTCGCGTTCGCCGGCGCGGTCGACCAGCCGTTGGAGATTGTCGAAGCACAGCTCGTTGTCCAGATCGAGTCCGAGCTGCGTCGGCTTGACCGAGATCTGCGCGCGCAGGCCGGCCGCGTTCACCCGGTCGAGGACGTCGAGGTAATGCCGTGTGACCTCTTCGGCTTCTTCGACGCGCGTCAGGTTCTCGCCGAGCTTGGTGAGAATCGTGCCGATGCCCTGTTCCTGCTGCGCCGCGGCCGCCGCCAGCGCGTCCTCGAGCCGCTCGCCGGGCATGAACTTCGACACCGATCGCCGGACGAACGCCGTTCTCGTCGCGCGCTCGCGCAACCACGCATTCGTCGATGCCGCAAGGAGCGCTTTGCGCGCCAAATTCATGACATTGCGGATTGCGGATTGCGGATTGCGGATTTATTGCGGATTGGCGATTGAAGCATTGAGGATTGATTAAACGAGAATCCCCAATCAATCCGCAATCCGCAATCCCCAATCCGCAATACACCGATCACCAGAGTCCTTTGATC
>DAIUKO010000123.1:2394-9524 GCA_036848175.1 Vicinamibacterales bacterium
TCCGCAATCCGCAATCCCCAATCCGCAATACACCGATCACCAGAGTCCTTTGATCGTTCCGCCGGGGATTGGCGATTGCGGGTTTCTTGGAGATTGGGGATTGAGGCATTGAGGATTGATTAACCGAGAATCCCCAATCAATCCGCAATCCGCAATCCCCAATCCGCAATACACCGATCACCAGAGTCCTTTGATCATTCCGCCGTCGACTTGAACGGCGGCGCCGGTCACGTACGCCGCGGCGTCCGACAGCAGAAAGGCGCCGACGCGGCCGAATTCGTCGGGCTGGCCGTATCGGCCGAGGGGCACCGTGCCCAACGCTCGTTTCCGCTGCTCGTCGACCGGGATTCCCGACTTCTTCGCGTTGATTTCATCGAGCTCCTGCAGACGGTCGGTGGCGATGCGGCCAGGGATCAGCGTGTTCACGCGAATCTTGTCCGGCGCGAGCTCCAGCGACAGCGTCTTCGCCAGCGACGTGACGCCCGAGCGCAGCACGTTCGACAGCGCGAGATTCGAGATCGGCTCCTTCACCGACGAGGAGGTCCCGATCAGGATCGCGCCGCCGCCGCGCGAGCGCATGGACGGAACGACCAGGCGGACCGATCGGACGACGCTGAGCAGCAGCAGCTCGAAGGCGTTCTGCCACGCGGCATCGTCGAAGCTCAAGGCAGTGCCGGTGGGTGGACCGCCCGTGTTCGCGAACAGCAGGTCGACGCCGCCGAACTGCTCGATGGTTCGCGCGTGCCATTCGGTCACCGCCTCGGCCTTCCTCAAATCGGCAGCGACCGCGACCGTCGTCACGCCCGTGTCGCGGCCGATCGTTTCCGCCGCGCGCCGAATGGCCCCGGCGTCTCGCGACGCGATCGACACGTGCGCGCCCTCGCCGGCCAGCGCGCGCGCGACGGCATAGCCGAGCCCTTTGCTCGCGCCGCCGACCATCGCGATCTTCCCTTTGAGTCCCAGGTCCATAGACGAGTCTCTCGATGTCATCGCCGACGTTCGCTACGACGTGATCCTCACATGCTGCCCCGACCAGGCCATCACTCGGTCCAACGCTTTCTTCGTCGTCTCGTCGAGCGTTCCGCCCGGCGCGCGGATGCCGGCATGGGCGATCGCGCCGCGGCGCCGCAGCACTTCCTTGCGAATCGCCATCCCGATTCCGTCCTGGAACTCGAAGCGCATCAGCGGCACGGTGCCGTAGAAGACGTCCGCGGCTTCATCGATCTTCCCCTCTCGAAACAGCGTGACGATCTTCACGAGGATGGCCGGGAACGCGAAGCCGGTCATCGCGCCGGCCGCGCCGGCCATCAATTCCTCCAGCAGGAACACGCCACCAAGCCCGCCGAAGATCGCGACGTCATTGATTCCTCCGGCGACCCCTTCAGCCCGCGCCGCCGCTGAATAGCACTCGAGAATGCGCGACGTCTTGAACGGTGTCGGCGGATCTTCGAGCTTGATCGTGCGCGCGGCGGGCACATCGCGGGCGATCCGCGCGACGAGCGATGCCTCCATCGCGTAGCCGGAAATCGGTGGATAGTCCTGGACGATGATCGGGAGGTCGACCGCGGACGCGACCTCGGCGAAGTGCCTGGCCACCGCATCCGAGTTGATCTTCGCCATTCGCGGCGGACTGATCATCACCGCCGCGGCGCCGGCAGCCTTCGCCCGTCGCGTGTACTCGATGCAGGTGCGCAAGCCGTCGGCCGTCGTGCCCGCGACGACCGGCACGCGGCCGTTGACCGAGGCGAGCACCGCGTCGAGGACGCGATCGCGTTCGGCATCGGTCAGCCGCGCGACTTCGCTCGTCACACCGAGCGCGGTGAAGCCGTTGACGCCGTCGGCGAGAAACAAATCGATGACGCGCCCGAGACCGACCGCATCAAACTCACCGGATGGATCGAAAGGCGTGGGAAGCACCGAAAAGACGCCGCCGAACGGGAGACGAGGCATAGGCCTCGAACATTCTATCTCGCGACCCGCCACAGCTCGGTTGCCTGGCGCGACGCCTCATGATTTCATGACCCATGCGCGGCGGCACTCGCATGGAGATCGCAAAACAAAAGGCACGAGGAGGGAAGCCTCCTCGTGCCTTCCGTGGCCTTCCTGACAGTATCCCGGCCGTCAGCGAAAAGCCCGAGCTCGAGAGCGATCAGCCGTTGGCCGGCTTCACCGTGACGAACAGGTTCCTGCCCTCCCGCTTGATCAGGAGCAGCAGCGGTTTGTCGGTGGAGTTCCTGATCGCCGCCCGCAGCTCCTCAGTGGTCTTCACCGGTTGGCGATTCACCGACTGGATGATGTCGCCTTCCTGGATGCCAGCGTCCGCCGCGCGGCTGTCAGGGTTGACGCCTTGCACGACCACGCCGGTGGCGTCCTTCGGCGCGCCGAGGCGTTGCGCGAGCTCCGGAGTAAGCGGTGCGACCGACACGCCGAGCGCGGCCTTGTCGTCGCTGAAGCTTTCCGACTCGCTGCCACGACGCGCGTTCTGCTCGGGACTGGCTTCGTCCAGCTTCACGCTGACCTGCTTCTCGTGGCCGTCGCGCACGATCACGAGCGCCGCCGTCGCGCCCGGGCCCGCATCCGCGATGCGATTGCGCAGCGTGTTGAAGTCCGTCACGTGCTGGCCGTTCAGCGATTCGATCACGTCGCCCTGCTGGAGTCCCGCGCGCGCCGCGGCGCTGTCAGGCGACACCGAGCTGATGATGACGCCGCCGGTCTGCTTGAGGCCGAGGTTGGCGGCCATGTCCGGCGACACGTTCTGAACCGTGACGCCGAGCTGCGACCGCGTCACCTTGCCCTTGGTGCGCAGCTGCTCCATGACGTTCTTCGCCATGTTCACCGGAATCGCGAAGCCGATCCCGATGTTGCCGCCCGACTCGGACAGGATCTGCGAGTTGATCCCGACCAGCTCGCCCTTCGTGCTGACCAGCGCGCCGCCGGAGTTGCCGTGGTTGATCGGCGCGTCGGTCTGGAGGAAGTCCTCGTAGCTGCCGTCGCCGACGCTCGTCGACCGTCCCTTCGCGCTGATGATCCCCATCGTCACCGTCTGGCCGACGCCGAGCGGATTGCCGACCGCCAGTACCACGTCGCCCACCTTGACGCTGTCGGAGTTACCCAGCGCGAGCGCCTTGAAGTCACTGCCATTGATCTTGAGCAGCGCGAGGTCGCTCGGTTTGTCCGTGCCGACCAGCTTCGCTTTCAGACTGCGTCCGTCCGTCAGTTCCACGTTGATCTCGTCGGCGTTCTCGACGACGTGATTGTTGGTCAGGACGTAGCCGTCGGTCGTGACGACGACGCCGGATCCGAGCGCGCGCTGCTTGAAATTGCGCGGCACACGCGGTGTTCTCGGCGTGCCGTTCCCCTGCCCGAATTGATCACCGAAGAAGCGGCGCAAGAAGTCGTCGTCCGGCGTGTCGAACTGCGTCGGCTGCATCTTCGCCTTGCCCTCGGTACGGATCGTCACCACCGCGGGCGAGACGACGTCGACGATGTCGGCGTAGGAGTCGCGGCCGCCGGCAATCGCGTGAGTGATCGGAGTAGTCGTGGTCGCCGCGGTCGCCACCTTCGCGGCCACCGGCTGATCGGCGGCGAGCCCGTGCCACGCCACGCCGGTCATGAGAAGCAGCGCCGCCACGCCCGCCACTCCGGCGCGGGCGGCTCGCTGGCTCAGTGAAAGCCCTGTGAGATTCATGAGAGTCGTTCGTCCTTTCTGAAGCGCCAATTAGTCGCTGTAACCATTAGACGGTACGCCCCCTGTCGCAGCCGTTACAGGACCATTACATCGGTGAAAGGTTGACGCAGACACGCACTCGACCCTGGCGCCAGTGGAAAAAAGTTGGCGAGCTCTTAGCCGAGTGGGAGAGAAACCCGAAAAGTCGAACCCTGACCAGGTGCACTCTCGACCGCGACGGTTCCGCCGTGCGCTTGGACGATCGCCTTGACCAGGCTGAGGCCGAGCCCGAGGCCGCGTTCGGCCCGGCTCGCATCCCCTCGAAACAGACGCGTCCAGATGCGCGGGAGCTCATCGGGCGGAATCCCGGGGCCCGAATCCTCGACGCGCAACACGGCGGTCCCGTTCTCGCTGCCGGCCTGGACCTCGACGCGTCCACCCGTAGGCGTGTATTTGACCGCGTTGTCGATCAGATTCGCCGCAACCTGTTCGAGCCGCATGCGATCGCCATTCACCGTGACACCCGCGGCGTCGCCGTCCATCGTCACGTCGAGCGTGACGCCTTTGGTTTCCGCAACATCTTTATATAGCTCGACCGCACGCTCGACGACCTCCGCCAGGCGGACCGGCTCGTGACGCAGGCGCATCGCGCCGCTCTCCGCTTCGGAAATGTCCATCAGGGTGTTGAGCATGACGAGCACGCGATCGCTCTCTTCGACGCACAGCGCCAGCGCTTCGCGGTAGCGCTCGACATCCGGCGGCGAGGCGAGCGCGAGCTCCGCGGTCCCGCGCAGACGCGTCAGCGGCGTTCGCAGATCGTGCGACACGTTGTCGAGCGCCCCGCGCATCGCGGACACGACGCCTTCGATCTTGTCGAGCATCAGGTTGAACAGTTCGATCAGCTCGCCGATGGCGTCTGTACTTCCCGGCGTGCTGTCGATCGGCACGCGCGCGTCGGTGCGGCCGGTACGGATGATTTGCCGGACCGCTCCCGTCAAGCGGCGGATTGGCGTCACCGCCGACTGCGTCACCAGCCAGCCGCCGCTCAACGCGATGACGACGACCAGCAGCGTCACGAGTCCGAGCGCCGCACGAAAACGTGCCAGCAGATCGTCGCGCGCCTCGCTGCTCTTTCCCACCTGCACGAGCGTTCCGTCCGGCAGCGACACCGCGGCGGTTTCGATCGTCGTCGGATCCCAGCCGTTGGGGCTGCTCAGCACGATCGCCTCGACGCCGCGATTGACGACGCGTACGAACAGGCGCTCCGGCGCTGCCTGCTGTTCGGCGCGGACGGTTGCCGCGAGCGTGTTGATGCCACCGCGGGCGTACGCGCCAACGTAGTCGCCCAGCTTGCTCTGGAGGATCTGGCGGTCGCGCTGCTCGATCGACACCTTGGTCAGGTAGTAGGTGAAGAGGACGATCGCCAGCGCGCCGAGGACGAACAGCGTCGCGTACCACAGCGCGATGCGCAGACCGAATGCGCGCGTAGACGCGAACCTAGGGTCGGAGGACATATCCCACGCCGCGGACCGTGTTCAGCAGTTTGTGCTCGAACGGCTTGTCGATCTTCTCGCGCAGGCGGCTCACCAGCACGTCGACGATGTTGGTCTGGGGATCGAAGTTGTACTCCCACACGTGCGACAGGATCATCGTCTTCGACACGACGTGGCCGGGGTTGCGCATCAGGTACTCGAGGAGCGCGAACTCGCGGGGACGCAGATCGATCGGTTTGCCGGCGCGGGTCACGCGCCGCGTCAAAAGATCGAGCGAGAGATCGGCCACGGTCAACGTGGTCGGCTCCGGCGCGCGGGTGGCGCGGCGCACCAGCGCTTGAACGCGCGCGAGCAGTTCCGCGAACGCGAACGGCTTGGTGAGGTAGTCGTCGCCGCCGGTCTGCAGACCGCGGACGCGATCGTCGATCTCGCGGCGCGCGCTGAGGATCAGAACCGGGGTCGTGGTGCCGCGCCGGCGCAGCTCTTCGATGAGCGACAAGCCGTCACGCTTCGGCAGCATCAGATCGACGATCGCGACGTCGTACGGCGTCGCGATCGCTTGGCTCAGCCCCGCGTCGCCGTCGGCTTCGTGGTCGACCGCGAATCCCGCTTCGCGCAGACCGCGCGCCACGAACTCGGCGATCGTCGAATCGTCTTCGACGAGAAGGGCACGCACACCGGCATGATAGTCACGAAAACGCGAAACCACGAAACCACCGAAACCACGAAACCACGAAAACGCGAAACCACGAAACCACGAAACCACGAAACCGCGAAAACGTGAAACCACACAAAACCACGAAACCACGAGAGTGTCGTGAAGCGGTCAGCGTGCCGGTGCGTCCCGGGGCGCCGCGCGGAGGTACTGGACCGGCCACGGCGCCGTGCGTCCGAGCTCGCGGGCGGCGCGCAGCGGCCAGTACGGATCGCGGAGCAGCTCGCGCGCGAGGAGGACGCAGTCGGCCTGACCGCTGCTGATGATCGCGTCGGCCTGATGCGGCTCGGTGATCAGGCCGACGGCGCCGGTCGCGACGCCGGCTTCACGCCGGATCCGTTCGGCGAATCGGACCTGATAGCCGGGTCCGAGCGGAATCCTGGCGTCAGGAACCGCGCCTCCCGACGAACAGTCGACGAGGTCGATTCCGTGAGCGAGCAGACGCCGGGCGAGCTCGACGCATTGATCGATGTCCCAGCCGCCCTCGATCCAGTCGGTCGATGAAAGGCGGATGAACACCGGCAGCCGCTCCGGCCACACGCTTCGCACCGCATCGGCAACCTCGAGACAGAGCCGCACGCGATTGTCGAACGAGCCGCCGTATTCATCGGTGCGCGTGTTGACGAGCGGGGTCAGGAACTCATGAATGAGGTAGCCGTGTGCTGCGTGAATCTCGACGACGTCGAAGCCGGCGGCAAGCGCGCGCTGCGCGGCGACGCGAAACGCGCCGGCGATTCCGTGAATCTCGTCGACCGTCAGCGCGCAAGGGACGGGATACGTCGGTGAGAACGGCACTGATGTCGGACCGACCGGCTGCCAGCCGCCCGCTGCCGGATCGACTTTCGTGCTTCCCAGCCACGGCGGCGTCGTGCTCCCTTTGCGTCCCGCATGCGCGAGCTGCATGCCGGCTGCGCACTTCTGTCCATGGATGAAACGAACGATGCGCGCCAGCTCGCCGATGTGCTCGTCGCGGTAGATGCCGAGATCCTGCGGGCTGATGCGCCCTTCAGGCGTGACCGCCGTCGCTTCCGTGAACACCAGCGCCGCGCCGCCAACCGCGCGGCTGGCGAGATGGACGTGATGCCATTCGTTCGCGAATCCGTCGACGCTCGAGTATTGACACATCGGCGAGACGACGATCCGGTTGGAGAGCGTCAGACTGCGGAGGGAGAGCGAGTCGAGGAGAGAAGGCATTGGAATCTAAGGATATGAGGATTTGAGGATTTGAGGATCTATCTATGAATCTTGGTATCTT
>DAIUKO010000123.1:9624-19285 GCA_036848175.1 Vicinamibacterales bacterium
TCGCTGACAGCTATCGGTCGGGCTTGCGGGCGTGGCCGCGGGCTTTTGCGGCGTTCGCGCGGGCGGTTTTGACTGACTGCGTGAAGATCGCGCGCAGTTCGGCGGCTTCGCCTCGCAGACTGGCGAGTTCCTCGGCTGCAGTCGACGCGGTCACCAGTTGCCCTTCATCGATCAGGGCAAGCCAGTGCTCCGTTTCGTCGGCTTCTTCGACGACAAGACCAAGCTTCGCGATGAACTCGGCCCTCGACCGCGCCCGGCGCGCCGCGGAATAGTTTGCTGATTCACTGGTCGCCGCTCGAAGGAGCTGCCGTCCAATCTCCGAGCACGCGGTGTCTGTGGGAAGGCGTCGCACGAACTTGAGCACGCGGAGGGCGAACCGCTTAGCGCGCTCGGCGAGGTGGTCGGCTTTGGAAAGCATCCAACGCATCGGTGCACGGCCTGCACCGCCGCGTTGTTGGCCGGATTTCACATGATCGGCTCAAAAACCCGGCAGAATCTGCCCACGACACGACCAGGCTTTGCGGCAAATTCTGTCACGCCGATCAAATCCTCAAATCCCCAAATAGATCCTCAAATAGATCCTCAAATCCTCAAATCCTCAAATCCTCAAATCTATCGTGCCACCTGGTCAAAGCTCACCGTCGCCAGCTCCGCGCTGTTGTGGCTTGACACGGCGAGGCCGATCAGCACGCTCGTTCCCAACGTGATATTTGCGCTGCCGACCGTCGTCCATGTCGATCCATTCGAGGAGGTAAAGCCGGTCACCGTGTTGCCGGCCCGGACGATCTTCACGTAGAACGGCGCCGTGTTTCCCGGCCCGACGATGCTCGCCGCGGCCGCGCCGGTGCTCGTGCGGTACTGGAAGGCCGTGCCTTTGGACGACGACACGAGCATGTGCGCCATCGCGGCATTCGACGCCGTCGAGGCGCGAATCATCACGCCCGCTTTCGTCCAGGCGGCGACGTTTTCGATTGAGGCGACGCGCGCGATGATCTGTCCGTTGCCGCTCAGCGTCTGGTACGCGTAGTGGAACGCGTCGGCTGATCCCCAGATATCGGCGCCCGCTCCCGCGACCGTGAACGTGCCGTTGCTGTACGTCGCCGTGCCGGCGGGTCCCACCGAGCCAATGTCGCGATGACTCCATCCTGACGGGAGCGGGCCTCCCGCCGCGGCGGGCGTCGTGAAGCTCCACACCGCGCCCGACGAGCTGATGTTCGCCATCGTCTTCGAGACGACCGTCCAGAAGTACCTCGTGCCCGGCGCCAGGTTCGACGCATTGAAGGTCTGGTTCGTGCTGGTACTCGCGCTCGGCCCGAGATTCACGTTCGACCCGACCTTCGTCAGCGCGGTGGCCGACGTGCCGAAGTAGATGTCGTAGTTGTGCGCCCACGGACCGCCGTACCAGGTCAGATTCACCGAGAGTCCGCTCGACTGTCCGTTGTTGGCTGGCGATCGCACCTGCGGCGCGCCCGGCGGCAGCGGCGCGAACGGTGCCGTCTCGGCGGCGGCGGTGTTGTGCCACATCCGATCGAACTGATCGGAGAACCACTGGAAGATCACGTTTTTTGTCGTGAAGTAGTTGTGCTCCGCCTGCGAAGTCGCGGACGCGGTGGTCCAGTTCGACGATCCGAAGATCGTCATGTTCTGTCCGTAGAGCAGAATCAGCTTCTCGTGGTTCTGACCGGCGTGGCCGCGCCAGCGGATCGGGATGCCGGCCGCGTAGATTCGATCGACGTTCCACGCGTCCCACAGATACTGCGGATCGCGGTACTGATCGTTCTCGATGATCAACCGCACCGGCACGCCGCGGCCCTTGGCCGCGATGAGCGCGGTGCTGTGCCGCTGATCGGTGATGCGATACATGATCGCATCGAGCTTGACTCTCTCGGCGTTGTAGCGTCCCACGGCGCGCGCGCCATAGTCCTGCGACGGCGGAAAGTTCATCGAGGCGTCGATCGGGAACGTCGGATACTCGCGCCACAGTGCGCCGGCGATGTTCGACAGGTTGGCGTAGCTCGACGTATCCACCCACGCATCGTCGAACTTGGTCTTGAAGCTGTTCACGATCGCGGGGTCGTCGGTGATGTAGACCGTTTCGGCGACGTAGTTGGTGTACGGCGTCGCCGGGACGAACGCATCCGGGCTGTAATTGGCCGATCCGAACTGGACGGTGTTCTGACCGGCGAAAATCATCAGCTTCCAGTGGAGGATGCCGCCCGCCGTGCGCCGGCGCAGAGGGATGCCCGCCTGCTGAAGCGAGGCAATGATGGCTGCGTTTCCGGTATAGGTCGGGTTCGCGCGCGGATCGACGATCACGCGTACCGGGACACCCGCCTGCCAGCGACGGACGATCTCGGCCGAGTAGCGGGAGTCCTGCATGAACCAGAACGCCACATCGAGGCCAACGCGTTCGTTTTGGATGAGCGTCAGGATCTGTGTGCGGCAGTTGTCTGCCGCCGGATCGCAAAGATTGTCGGCGGCGCGCGCCGCGGTGCACGACGCGAGGATGGTGAGAGTGATGAGGAGGCAGCAGCGCGCGACGCCGACATTCTTCATGCCGCGCGAGATAGCCAGCACAATGCCAGAGGTGATCGGTGACGCGAGATGGAATTGTGTTTCCACACGTGGGGGTCTCGCAGACGTACGAGTGGAAATCGAAGTCGACCGACGGGCAATTCTGTCGCCTCTACGCGCTACAGCCGTGCTCGCGCACCCGCGCCGATGCTGTCGCCAAAGAGTGCAGCGCGGACAAAATTACACGGCGAATCAAGCTCTCCACCACAGCGGACGCGGAGGACGAGAGGTTTACACCGTCGACAAACAGCAGCGGTCGGCGTGGAACCAGCAGGTCGACGACGGTTCGTGCTGGTCGCGGCGAAGACGCGTGACCGTCTGCCACTGCGCCGGCCCGCCCATCATCGCGCGGCCCAGCTTGTCGTTCAGGCTGTCGTCGCGCACGCCGAGTGCGGAGTAGATCGCGGCCATTCCGATGACGCGAGCGGCGAAATCACCGGCCTCTTTCTTTACGAGCCAGACCAGCCCCTTGCCGATGTGCGATCCCATCGCCGCCATCGTGCTGGTCAGCGGCAGAACGATCCGGCCGCCAGGCGCGAGCGCATCGAGCCAGACGTCGAGCGGATGCGTCACGCCGGCGTTGACGAGGAAGGCGTCGAACATTTCTCCGCTGGCCTCGGACGCGTCGCCGTGCCGCACGTCGACCCACGGCATGAAGGCGAGGTTCTGCCGTGCTTCGGCGGCGAGCGTCTCGTCGACTTCGTAGGCCAGCACCCGACCCGACGACCCGACGGCCTGGGCGAGAATCGCCGTGTAGTAGCCGAGACCGCTGCCGACGTGGAGCACGCGCGAGCCGGGCGCGACGTCGAGCGCGTCGATCCAGACCGTCAGCGTGCCCGGCTGGCCGTTGAACAACTGACGCGCCGGATCGATCGCGACGACGATGTTGTGGTAGACGCGCCGCGGATCGGCGTCCGCCGTCGTTCGCGTCCGCGAGGCGGTGCCCGCCATGAAGTCGCTGTCGGCAAGAACGGTCCACGGCCCCGGCCGCAGAAACCGCTCGCGCGGAACGGTGGCGAGCGCCTCGACGAGACCGGGCGTCTGCAGCTTGGCGACGGCTTCGATTTCTTCGGCGAAAAACCGGCGGTACTCGGCGAGGTCGATCATTTCCGTCTACTTTTTTTCAATGGCGGCGGGGCCCCACCCTGGCCGCGAGCTTTCGCTGACACGTCGCCTCGGATTGGCTCGTCCTCGTCTCGGCGCGCCACCCCAGCGCGGCTGCCGCGCCGGGGGCCTCGATGCGGCCGCAGGCGCTGCTGACGCGACCGCGCCGGCGGTCGTGGGTCCTCGCCGCTGCCGGCGGCCCGCCTCGCCTCGTGCTCGTGCGCGTTGTCGCGCATGAAGGCGAGGATGTCGGGACCGAGCGCCACCGGCGTGACCGGGCGGTTCCAGGTGTATTGATGTTTGCCGGGGGCGCGCGCAATGAAGCGCAGCTCGCCGGTGTGGTTCAACCGCTTGAGAATCGTGTGCACGGCGGCGAGATCGTTGGCGTACTTCGACACGTCGAAGCCGATCGCGTGCAGGCGATCGCGGACGTCGACCGGCGTCATCGGCACGCCGGCGCCGCGGATGACGAGCCGGATCGCGTCGGTGAGCCCCATCGGCACGGTCGGCGTCAGACCGAGAAGCCTGGACAGCGTCCCGATCGTGTGCGCCAGCTGCGCGAGGCGCTTGTCGATGTCGCGGCGCTGTTCGCCGAGTGCCTCGTATTCCCGGATCGCGGCGCCGAGCGCGGCGCGGTAGTCGGTCGTGGTCACACGCGAGTTTATACAACATGTGTAACTAAGCGTCAACGATTTCTCAGCGCTGGACCGGGTGCTCGCCGAGCCGATCCGGTGTCGGTCAGGCGGCAGACAGGCGGGTCCGCCGCGACGGCCAAGCGCGACATCAACGCTGGAAGGCGTACGAGAGTTTGACGAAGAACTGCCGGCCGGTTTTCTCGAGGTGATCCTGATCCGAGAGGGTGCGGGTGTCGCCGTAGCCGACGAACATGACCGACTGCCAATTCAGCTTGTAGGCGAGCAGCACCGAGCCGCTGAAGTCGCCGGAGACCGGATCGACGGCGTCGACGAACAGGCGCACGTCGCGATCGGTCGTGACGTACTGGGCGATGGCGCGGACGAACATCCGCGACGTGAACGTGTAGGTGCCCTTCACGCGCGAGACCCGCGCCGTCAACAGCCGCTGGTTGAGCACGTCGAGCCGGCGCTGGTTGCGGAGCAGCTCCAGCGCGAGGTGATTGGTCGGATGCAGCGTCGCGCTGAAGTTGATCGTGCCGCCGTGCGCCGGGCGCGAGTTCTCGAAGTCGACGTCCTGGCCGATCTCCCCCGTCAGCACGAGCAGCGACACCAGGCGCGACGGGCTGAGCAGGACGATGTAGCCGAACTGCTGGCGCGGAAACAGCTGCTCGCCGCTCCGTACGCGCTCGTCGATATAGCGGAACTGCATGAAGCCGTTGTAGCGCGTGTCCAGGCTGACGCCGGGCTCGATGCGCCGCGTGATCAGCGCCCCGTTCTGCTCCGTCTGATAGTCGACGTTCACGAAGGTGCGTTCCCGCCGTACGAACCCTTTCGGCCGCACCTCGTAGCCGGCAAACGCGAACCCTTCGCGATAGCCGACCTGCGGCACGAAGCCGGTATCGGCGCGGAAGCCGCTGCTGATGTCCTTGTAGAGACCGAACCAGTCGACGTGCGTCGTCTTGTGGCTCCAGGTGGCGACAGCCGCCGACCCTGTGAACGACTGACCCGTCCACTCCTCCGCGTCATCAGGACGGTTCGGCGTGCGCGTATCGGTGAACAAGTACTGGCCGGCCACGACATCGCTCCCCGACGGCCGCCACTGGAAATCGGGCCCGAAGACGCGATTGTGGGCGCCCTCGCTTCCCGCCTCTCGATCGGTGACGAGGACGCCGAACGACGACAGCTTGACGTCGCGCTTCACGCGCGCCACCAGCACGGTTGATTCGAAATCCTGGTCGGCAAACGATGACTCGTTCGGGCCCGGCAGAATCGCCGTGCCGCCGCCCGCATCGTTGGCGACGAGGACGGTGTAGCGCATGCCGCCCTCCTTGCCGGTGGCGCGTCCGCCCCAGTTCGGTGCCGTGATCGTTCGCGTGTAGACGGCTTGAATCGGGGTCTGGAACAAGTCGGCGCCCTCGAGAAAGAAGGGGCGCTTCTCGGGATAGAACAGCGCGAAGCGCTCGTTGGCCGAAATCTGCGCCGTGTCGGACTCGACCTGCGAGAAGTCCGGATTCACCGTGAGGTCGACGGCATTGTCGGCGTTCGGCGTCCATTTCAGGTCGAGGCCGACCTCGCCCTTCACCGGATCGTCGACGAGCGGCGATCCGACCACGTCCTTGTCGCGTGGATGCGCGTTCCGCGTGCCGCTCACGTACGGCGCGGCGACCAGATGACCGCCCGACGGCAGCTTCTCGAGACCGACCAGCGTGTTCGAATGACAGACGAAGCAACTGTCGCTCCGCGGCTGCCTCGCGGAGAAGAACTGATAGTGGTAATCACGCGGATAGTTGCGGTACAGGGTGATCGTCCACGTTTGCGGATCGACGTTCTTGTAGCGCAGCGAGGAAAACGGAATGCGCATCTCCAGGGTCCAGCCGTGCTCGGTGATCCGTGTCGCCGACTGCCAGAAGAAATCCGGCGACGAATCCTCTCCGGTGTTGTCGTCGAAGACCGAGTCGTACTGGATATTGCGCGGCGTGACGACGAAGAACGTGGCGGTCCGTCCGGTGTTGCGCGGATCGAGCAGGATGCCGGCGTAGTCGCTGAAGCCGTTGCCGATGTCGTCGCGGTCGGCGAACGGCGCCCGCATCGCCCGCGGATCGGGATCCTCGAACTCGAAGCCGGCGTACAGAAATCGATCGTCGTAGGCCAGGTAGCCGACGTTCTTGACCGGCGGCTCGACGTTGTCGCCAGGCTGCGTCTCGTACCATTTCTCGATCTTGGTGGCGCCGCGCCAGCCTTCGTCCGACAGGTCGCCGTCGATCGTGACGCCGCCGACGGCACGTGAGATGCGAATTGGATCGCCGGCGAGCGACGACTGTGCCGCCGCGTGCGCCGGAAACCCGATCGCGAATCCGAGTACGAGCGCACGCGTCCACGTCGAAGACATCAATCGGACAACTAGTAGTACTCTATGATCTTTGCGATCGCACGATCGCACGTGCCTGCCTCGAGTACCTCGACCCCGGCTCCCTGCGCGCTTTTCCCGTCGAGTCTCCGGCCGGACGAGAAAGGACCCCGTGAGAGCCGCTCCGTTCATCCTGTCGCTGCCTTTGACGATCGTCGCCGCGTCGGCGATCGCTCAGCCTCAGGGGCCACAGCCGCCTCTGCCGTCGCCGGCGACGACATCCCCGTCCGGCGCGTCCGGCACGCGGGGCGGATCAGGCACCACGCTTAGTCCTTATTTACGCGGTGTGCCCACTGGCACCGCGAGCGCCGACACGCTATCGCTGACCATCATCGACGCCATTCAACGCGCGCTCGACCACAACCTGGGGACGCTGCTCGCCGAACAGCGGATCGGCGAGGCCGGCGGCGCGCGGCAGCGCGTGCTCAGCGACCTGCTGCCGGACGTCCGCGCGCGGCTCTCGGCATCGCGGCAGAAGGTGAATCTGGCAGCGTTCGGCTTCCCGCTGCCCGCCGGCATTCCGCCCGTCGTCGGTCCGTTCAATGTGTACGACGCGCGCGTGTTTCTCTCTCAGGCGATTTTCGATCTGCACGCCATCAACAGCGCTCGGGCCGAGACGCACAATCTCGACGCCGCCCGCTTCGACTACAAGAACGCGCGCGACCTGGTCGTGCTGGTGTCGGCAGATTCGTACGCGCAGGCGCTTGCCGCGTCCGCCCTCGTCGATGCCGCGCGCGCTCAACTGCAGACCGCCGAGGCGCTGCGCCAGCAGGCGCAGGACCTGAAGCAAGGCGGACTGGTCGCGGGCATCGACGTCCTTCGCGCCGAAGTGCAGGTCGATACGGCGCAGCAGCGGCTGACCGCGACGCAGGCCGACTTCGACAAGTCGAAGCTCCAGCTCGCGCGCATCATCGGGTTGCCGCTTGGACAAGCGTTCACGCTGGCGGATCCGATGCGGTCGGTGGTCTATCCGGACATCACGCTCGATGCCGCGCTCGATCGCGCGTATCAATCGCGCAGCGACTACCAGGCGGCGCTGGCGCGCATCGAAGCGGCCGAAGCCAACCGCCGCGCGATCAACGGCGAGGCGCTGCCGTCGATGCGTGTCACCGCCGACTACGGCCAGATCGGCCTGACACCCGGGAGCGCACAAGGCAGCTTCAACGTCACCGGGGCGCTCAACGTGCCAATCTTTCAAGGCGGCCGCGTCCGCGGACGGCTGGTCGAAGCCGACGCCGAGCTGAAAACGCGTCACACCGAGGCGGACGATCTGAGGGCCGGGATTTACTATGAGGTGCGCGCCGCGTTCCTGGACATGCAGGCCGGCCAGGAACAGTTGCGGGTGGCGACGCGCGCCCGCGTGCTCGCGGGCGCGCAGCTCGAGCAGGCGCGGGATCGCTTTGCCGCCGGCGTGGCCGGCAACATTGAAGTCGTGCAGGCGCAGGAAGCGGTCGCGCTGGCGAGCGATCAATACATTTCGGCGATGTTCACGTCGAACCTCGCCACCGGCAATCTCGTGCGCGCGATGGGCATCGCGGAGGATGCGGCGCGTCTGCTGCTCGGAGGTCCGCGTTGAGCCGCCGGAACATCCAATTCGCGATCGCGGCACTCGTGGTCGCGGTCGTCGGAGTCGGCGCATGGCTGTGGCTCACGGCCGGCCGCGAATCGACCGACGACGCGCAGATCGACGCCAGGGTGACGCAGATCGCGCCGCGCGTCGGCGGCATCATCGCGCGCGTCGCCGTGAACGACAATCAGCGCGTCGAGGCGGGTGCGGTGCTGATCGAACTGGATCCCGGCGATTACAAGGTGGCGGTGGACAAAGCGAAGGCGGAGCTCGCCGACGCCGAAGCCAACGCGCTCGCCGCACGCAGCAACGTGCCGATCACGTCGACGACCGCCACGAGCGGCGTGACGACGGCACGCGGCGGGATCGCTCAGGCACAGGCCGCAGGGGCCGCCACGGAGCGGGAAGTGGAGGCGGCGCGGGCGAGGCTCACGTCGGCTCACGCGAGAGTGCGGGAAGCCGAAACCAATGCGACGAAAACGGCGCGCGACGTCGAGCGGTTCCGCGGTCTTCTCGCGAAGGACGAAATCGCGCAGCAGCAGTTCGACGCGGCGGTTGCCGCCGCCGAGACGGCGAAGGCGTCCGCCGACGCCGCGCGGTCGCAGGTTGTCGAGGCCGAAGCCGGCATCCGCGTCGCGGAGAGCCGCTTGATCCAGGCGCGCGTCAGCGAACAGCAGGCGCGCGCCGAGTTGGAGACGGCACAGACCGGGCCGGATCAGGTGACGGCAACCAAGGCGCGTGCGTCGGCCGCCGACGCGCGCGCGCAGCAGGCGCGCGCGAATCTCGCGCAGGCAGAGTTGAATCTTCAGTACACCGTCGTGAAGGCCCCGGCCGCCGGCGTGATCTCGAAGAAGGGCGTGAACGTCGGACAGGTGGTGCAGCCGGGTCAACCGCTGCTCGCGCTGGTGCAGATCGACGACGTGTGGGTGACGGCGAACTTCAAGGAGACGCAGTTGAAGAACATGCGTCCCGGTCAGCGCGCCAAGGTCGACGTGGATGCGCTCGGCGGACGCGAGTTCAGCGGCAAGGTGGACAGCATCGCCGGCGCCACCGGCGCGCGCTTCAGCCTGCTGCCGCCGGAGAATGCGACCGGCAACTTCGTCAAGGTCGTGCAGCGCGTGCCGGTGAAGATCGTGCTCGACGGCGCGCAAGATCCGGATCGGCTGCTGCGGCCGGGGATGTCAGTGGTCCCAACAGTCTATACAAAGTAATGTGAGGATTTGAGGATTTGAGGATTTGAGGATCTATCTGGATTTGAGGATCTATTTATCCTTGCTGCTGAGAAGCAAGCCGCTGCTGCGAAGCACGCTGCTGCGAACCAAGCTGATTCAATAGATAGATTCCAGATAGATCCTCAAATCCTCAAATCCTCAA
>DAIUKO010000124.1:0-19277 GCA_036848175.1 Vicinamibacterales bacterium
GACGCGAGCATGCGGACGACTTCCGGCGGCGCCTGGCCGGTCAGCTCCCACCGCAGCAACGAAAGAGGAATGAGTCCAGCCGCGTTGTAGTCGTCCATCAGCGCCTTCATCGAGAAACGATCGCCGAGCTGCTGGCGGCGCGCCGCCAGGAGCGCTTCGAACTGGATCTTGCCGGTCATGTAGCTGGTGCCGTAGGCCGGCTGCTGCAAGTAGAGATGCTGCTCGTCGCGGACGGTATTGGCGTCCAGCCGCAGCCAGCCGCGCGGCGTGTTCGCGGACGCGAATTGCGCCGCCTGCTCGAGCGACATCTCGTTGGCGTGCATCTTCAGATCGCCGAGGGCGCGCGCGGCCCGCTCGGCGACGAGGATGTAAATCAGCTCACGCGATCGCGGACGATCGTCGAGCATCCCCATCGACGCCATCAGCTCTTCCCAGCCGGTCGCATGTCCTTCCGTCCTCGTATTGAAGATGTTGTAGAGCAGCGGCCCACGCCGAATCGGGTTGGCGTGCGGATCGAACTTCATCTGCGCGAGGTCGAACCAGTGGTAGTCGTGCGTGAGCATGATCTCGGCGTCGCGGTACGACACTTCCGAGAAGAACTCGCGCGGCCCGGGAGCAAAGCGGCCCATTCGCGCGCGCAGCGCCGGATCCATGTAGTCGCGGACGGTCAAGACGTTATGGCTGCGCAGAAACGCCATGTACTCGGACACCGCCGCGTTGAAGCGCCGCTCGTAGTCGGCCGCGTCCGAGACAGGCGTCAACGCAGGAAGCGCGGCATTACGCTGCTCCTCGGCGGCGAGGTACGCATGCGCGCGTGCAAGCTCGCGCTCCATCAGCGTCACTTCGTCCTGCCACGTGTACGGCGCAAGCTGCACGTGCTTCAGATACCAGTCGTACTGCTGGACACCGATGCCGGACGGCCCCGTCTTCGACGCCGCCTGCGAATCGAGCCACGACACGAGATCCTCGGTCGCCTGCTTTGCCTGCTCGATGTTGCTTTTCAGGCTCTCCGGAAGGTCACGCGTCTCGCCGACGCGCCCGGCGAGCGTCGTCAGATCGGCGCTCTGCTGCCGCAGACTCTTCGCGCCGAACGTCCACAGATCGCGCCCGTTGCCGATGAGATTCCGTTTCGCCTGCTGCAGGAAGCGCGGAATCGTGCGAAGCGCGGCGTCGAGCTGGCCGGCGGCGTCGCGCGAGAGCGGAAAGGAGTACGTCCACAGCTCGATCGAGCCGTACGCCGTCGGACCTTCACGCGCCGGCTGATCGCTCTGACTCGGAAACACGGTCACGTAGAAGGCCGGGTTGTTCGCCCACGGCTTCAGCACGCGGTGATCGAAATCGAGCCCGCTCATTTCCGCGCGAACGATCTGCCAGTCGACCTGCTGGCTGACGGGCCAGCCGGCGGGATCGATGGTGTGCAGCCGTCGTTCATACGCCGGCAGCTCGCGCTGTTGCGCGGCCATCGCATCGGCCGAGTAGTCCGGCACACCGTCGGCCAGCTTCGGCTTCTGAAACGCGCGCCACTCCGTGAACAGGGCGAGAAGATCTTCGTAGCGCGTGCTGCGCGACCCTGACGGCGCGCTGCCGGAACTGCTCGCGCCACACGCCGTACTGAAGGCCGCAGCGATCGCGGCGGCGACGATGAGCATGCGCGAACCGGTCATCGCATCACGCAATGTGCGCTCCGATCGTTTCGACGTACACGGCATAGAGCGACTGGCTCGCGGCCATGAACAGCCGATTCCGGCGCGGTCCGCCGAAACAGACGTTGGCGCACGTCTCCGGCAGTCGAATCATCCCGATCCGTTCTCCGACCGGCGTCACGATCTGTACGCCCGGCCGCGCGCCGGCCCAGATGTTGCCATCGGCGTCACAGCGGATGCCGTCAGCCGCAGAAGGCGCTCCCGCGCCTGGAATGTCCAGTTGGACGAGGCGCTTGCCATTGCGCAGCGCCTTGCCATCGACGTCCCAGACTTTGATCTCGCGCGGCATCCCGGTGTCAGCGACATAGAGCTTCTTGTAGTCCGGCGAGAAACAGATCCCGTTCGGCTGGCCCACCTCGTCGCTCACCTTGTCGATCTGTCCCGACTTCGGATCGACGCGATACACCGCTTCCTTGAGCTCCTGCTCGCTCTTGAATCCTTCGTAGTTGCCGCGGATCCCGTACATCGGATCGGTGAACCAGATGCCGCCGTCCGGGTTGACGACGATGTCGTTCGGTGAGTTCAAGCGCTTGCCTTGAAACTTCTCGGCGATGACCGTCGTGGCGCCGCTCGGTTCGTAGCGCACCACGCGCCGCCCTCCGTGCTCGCAGGACAGCTGACGCCCCTCGTAGTCGAACGTGTTGCCGTTGCTGTAGCCCGACGGGCTGCGGAAGACGGTCACGTGACCGTCCTCGTCAATCCAACGCATCTGCACGTTGTTGGGGATGTCGCTCCACACCAGATAGCGCCCGACGCCGTTCCACGCCACGCCCTCGGCCCACAGCGTCCCGAAATGCAGGCGACGAATTACCGTGTTTCCGACGATGTAGCGGCGAAAGCGAGGGTCGAGCGCGACGACGTCGGGATCCGGGTATTGAACGGGATCGGACCTCGACCAGTCGCGAGGCGCGGGCGTCGGGGATGGCGGCGGCTGTGCGGTCGTCGCGCCCTGTGAAGCAAGCGGCGCGGACGCGGCCGCGCCGATCGCCGCGGTGAGAAACGAGCGGCGATCCCAGAGGTCAGAGCGGCAAGCTGGTGTGCGCATGCGCGTATGTATATCGCATTGCGGCGCGTTCGCACCAAAGCCGAACCTGAAAGTGAGCTCGGTCGGGCATCGCGCTCCCCGGTAGAATCTGCGCATGGCACTGAGTCTTACGCGCAGGGATTTCCTCCAACTCACCGGCGCTGGCGCGGTCGCATCGTTCAGCGCGCCCGCCGCCGCCGGGACCTCGACGTCAATTGAGCAGCCTGCCTCGGTGTCGACGGCCGGCGACGGCTGGTTCGATCGGCCGATGCGCTGGGTGCAACTGACGCTCGTCGAGAACGATCCCGGACGCTTCGATCCGCGGTTCTGGCTCGACTACTTCCGGCGGCTGCACGCCGACGCCGCCACGCTCAGCGCCGGCGGCATCGTCGCCTACTATCCGACCGAGATTCCGCTGCATCACCGCAGCGCGTGGCTTGGCGACAGCGATCCATTCGGGACGCTCGTTGCGGGATGCCGTTCGTTGGGCATGCAGGTGGTTGCGCGCACGGATCCCCACGCTGTCCGCGACGAGGTGCGCGCCGCTCAGCCCGATTGGATCTCGACGACCCGTGACGGCAAGCCGTTGAAGCATTGGGCGAATCCCGATCTGTGGGTGACGTGCGCGCTGGGACCGTACAACTTCGACTTCATGGACCGCGTCCATCGCGAGATCGTCTCGAAGTACAAAGTCGACGGCGTGTTCGCGAATCGATGGGCGCCGCAAGGCGGCGACTGCTATTGCGTCCACTGCGAAAAGAATTTCAAGGATGCAACCGGCTCCGCCCTGCCTCGCACGAGCGATTCGCGCGATCCGGCGCGGCGGCAGTTCCTGGAGTGGCGCAAGGCGCGATTGACGGAGCTGTGGAAGAAGTGGGACGCGACGGTACGCGCCGCCAACGCCGAGGCGCGCTTCATCCCCAACGGACCGCCCGATCTCAAGACCGCCGGCGAGCTCGCGGCGATCCAGTTCACCGACAACCAGGCACGCCGCGGCCTGACGCCGCCGTGGAACAACGGCCGCCGCGCGAAAGAGCTGCGGTCGGTCATGGGACGGCGGCCGATCGGCGGCATCTTCAGCGTCGGACTCGAGGAGCCGTACCGGTGGAAGGACTCGGTGCAGAGCGAGCCGGAAATCCGCCTCTGGGTCGCCGAGGGCACGGCCAATGGGATGCGGCCGTGGGTGACGAAATTTTCGGGTGTGCTCTACGATCGCCGATGGCTGCAACCGGTCGAGCGCATCTATCAGTGGCACTTCGACCACGAGCGCTATCTCCGCAACGAGGCGCCGCTGGCGCGGGTTGCGCTGCTCTACTCAGAACAGACCGCGACATATCATCCCGGCGTCGCGACCGGCGATCGTTCCGAGGATCACATGCTCGGGATGTATCACGCGCTCGTCGAAGCGCGCATCCCGTTCGAGCTCGTGCACGAGGCGTTCCTCACCCCGGATCGCATCGATCGCTTCAAGCTGATCATCCTCGCCGACCGGGCGGCGCTCTCGAACGATCAATGCGCAGCGATTCGCAGCTACGTCAGCCGCGGCGGCAGCGTGCTCGCGACCTTCGCGTCGTCCCTGTACGACGAGGCTGGTCGGCAGCGAAAGGATTTCGGCCTGGCCGATCTGTTTGGCGTGTCGTTCACCGGACAGATCGACGGTCCGATGCAGAACTCGTATCTCACGCTCGAGATCGATCCGCAGACCGGCCGGCGACACGCGATCCTCGAGGGCATCGAGAACACGACGCGCATCATCAACGGCGTGTTTCGCGTCGCCGTCCGTCCGACGGAGTCATTCCCGTCTCCGCTCACGCTGATTCCGACGTATCCCGACCTGCCGATGGAGGACGTCTATCCGCGGGTTCCGCACACCGACACGCGCGAGCTGTATCTCCGCACGATCGGCAACAGTCGAATCGTCTACATTCCCTGGGACATCGATCGCACGTTCTGGGATGTGATGAGCGTCGATCACGGAAGGCTGCTGCGGAACGCTGTCGCGTGGGCGGCCAACGAGCCGCAGCCCGTCGAAGTCGAGGGACCCGGTCTGCTCGACGTCACCATCTGGCGCCAGCGCGACTCGATGACGGTGCACCTTGTCAACCTGACGAACCCGATGATGATGAAGGGACCGCTGCGCGAGTCGATTCCGGTCGGCCCTCAGCGCGTGCGCGTGCGGCTGCCTGCGGGAACACGCGCGAAACGGGTGCAGCTTCTGACCGCCGGAACCTCGCCTCCGGCCGAGGAATCCGGAAACGTGATGACCGTGACCGTGCCGTCAGTCGACGTTCACGAGGTCGTCGCCATCGATCTGTAAACTCGCCATCGCTAGAATAACGCTCGATATCGGAGGCCACGATGATACGGCCATTCACCTCGAACCTATTCACGTCTCTCGTTGCCATCGTCATGGTCGGCGTCAGCGCGCACGTCGTCGATGCGCAGGGGCAGCCGGCGCCCGATCATCCGGCCGTCACGGTCCGGGGACAGACGTATACGCCGCGATCGATCCTCGCGCGCAACATGGGAGCGCCGGAGGACCAGACAACCGCGTTTCCTCCGCACAAGATCATCGGCAACATCTATTACGTCGGCACGAGGACCCTGACGTCCTTCCTCGTCACGACGCCGCAAGGCGCAATTCTCATCAACACCACCTACGAGCGGAACGTGCCGGTGATCCAGAAGTCGGTCGAGCAACTGGGCTTCAAGTTCTCGGACATCAAGATCGTGCTCGGCAACCACGCGCACGGCGATCATCAAGAGGGCGATGCGCTCGTCAAACAGTTGACCGGCGCCCAGGTGATGGCGATGGCCGAAGACGTGCCCGCGCTTCAGGCGATGAAGCCGGGCGGCAAAGCGCATCCGATCGACAGAGTTCTCCACGATGGCGATCGCGTGACGCTCGGCGGCACGACGCTCGTCGCGCATCTCACGCCCGGCCACACCCGCGGCGCCACCACGTGGACGATGAAGGTCGAGGACGGTGGAAAAACCTACGACGTGATGTTTGGCTGCAGCCTGCGCGCGCCCGAGCGGCTCACGCCTCAGAATGTCGACGAGTTCAACCGTTCGTTCGCCGTCGTGCGCGCGCTGCCGTGCGACGTCCAGCTTGGCGATCACGGGGCGCAGTACAACATGCAGGCGAAGTACGCCAAGCTCTCGAGCGGCGGCCCGAATCCGTACATCGATCCCGGCACCTGCAAGGTCGAAGCGGAGATTTCAGAGGCGATGGTCCGCGCGATCCTCGCGGAGCAAGGCGCGCGGCAGCCGTGAAGCGCTCGTTCGGCGCCACCCTTGCGGCGATCGTCTGCTTCGCGCTCCGCGGACTGGTCTCTGGCCAGCCGCCCGCGGCAAAGACGCTCGATCTCTACCTGATCGACGTCGAAGGCGGAAACGCGCAGCTGTATCGCCTGCCGAGCGGCGAGTCGGTCCTCATCGACTCGGGGAACGGCGGGACTGCTGCGGCTCGCGACGCCGCTCGAATCATGGCCGCCGTGAAGGACGCGGGTGTTCAGCAGATCGATCATCTGATCACGACGCACTTCCACGGAGATCACGTCGGCGGGCTGCCCGAGCTCGCAACGCAGATTTCAATTCGCGAGTTCATCGATCACGGGCCGAACGTCCAGCCCGGTCCGCAGATCGATCCGGTGCTCGCGCGCTACGCGCAGCTGTCTTCGAGCGCCAGGCACAGAGTGGTGAAGCCGGACGACAAGCTGGCGCTGAACGATGTGGACTGGCGCTTCGTCAGCGCCGGCGGCCAGGTGATCAGGACGTCACGACCCGGCGGCGGGAAGTCGAACTCGTATTGCAGCGCCTTCACGAGACAGCAAGTCAATCCTGTTTCCGGAGCGCCGGTCGGCAATACCGAGGACGAACAGTCCGTCGGCAGCCACGTCACCTTCGGCAAATTCCGGCTCCTGTATCTTGGCGATTTCACCTGGAACCAGGAATTCGATCTCGTGTGCCCGGCGAATCGAATCGGCACGGTCGATCTGTTCGTGGCCTCGCGTCATGGCCAACCCAGTTCGAACTCCGAAGCGCTCGTGCACGCCCTGGAGCCTCGCGTGATCCTCATGAACAACGGCCCCCGCAAAGGCGGACAGCCGGCGGCGATGAAGGTTCTCCTCAGTTCTCCGCGGCTCGAGAATCTCTGGGCCGTCCATTTCTCCGAGCTTGGCGGCCAGGAGTACACCGTGCCGGGCATGTTCATCGCGAATGTGTTCGATCAGCCGCTGGCGGCGATCCCGTTGGCGCCGATGGCGCCTGCCGCGCGTGGAACGGAAGTGCCGCCGGTGCCTGCGCACAACGGGACCGCCTACTGGATCAAGGTGTCCGCCCGCTCCGACGGCAGGTTCACGGTGACGAACGGGCGCAACGGATTCAGCAAAACGTACGGACCGAAATCGTGATCGCGTAGACGCGCGGGCTGGCAAATCGGTCGTCCCGCCTGGGGCTCATCCATAGTCCGGTCACGAGGACGTGTGCCGGCGCACTCCTCACCGCTTTGCGGCGATTCGTTCGACGAATCGGCGCTTTCAGTGCTGGCACCTTCCTTGAGAGAAACGCGAGGCAGATGCCGCGTCTGTCCGATCGCGCGATCGGAGTGCTGGTGGCTCCCGCGCGGGAGGAGATGCCATGACTGGGTGGAGCGTGAACATCGTCGCTGGCAGCCTCGTCGCTTTGGGAACGCTTGGCGCGCCGACCCTTGCATCGGCCCAGCGCTACGCATACGACGATCAGCCTTCCGTCGTCGTGGAATGCGGGCCCGGACAGCGCGCGGTGATGGAGCAGACGCGAATCAACGGCAGGATGCAGGTGGTGGCTCGCTGCAGCGCATCACAGGCCCGCCGCGTCGTCTATGACGAGTACGGCCGCGCGATCGACGCGCGCCCGCTGGCATACGAGAGGCGCGCGCCGCGGCGATCGGCCACGAAGTCGGCGCTGATGATCGCCGGATCGGCCGCGACCGGGGCCGGCGTCGGCGGAGCGTTCAAAGGCAAGAAGGGCGCGCTCATCGGCGCGGCGATCGGCGGCGGATCGGCGAGCATCTACGAAGCCGCGAAGCGCCGCTAGCAGCGAGAACGAGGCTGCGGCGCGCCGACGAGGTGCGCCGCAGCCCTAGCTGGTTCGCGGTGCCGATTCCTCACCCGACCCTTACAATGCGTCGTGTCGAAGTACTCGCGGGAACTCGACGCGGTTTCGGCCCCGGCATCCAAAATGCGCGCTCGGCGAACCGACCGTCACGATGAACGAGGTGTTACACACAGGGCACCACACATTTTTCTGTCCCGGCAAGCGTCATCGAGTACGACGCGGTTGGCAACGACGACACGGTCGGCACGACCGTCAGCATGAGCCGCGAGCCGGCGACCGATCCCAAATACTGCGCGGGTGGAGCGGGATCGATCGAGATCGGGCCGACCTCGATCCGGTAAGTACCGTCCACGGCGAAGGAGCCGTCGGCGCGAAGGCTGGGTCGCGGGAACTGGCCGTGACCACAACCGACCACCAGATTGCAGTTAGTGTCCGCCACAGACAAGCAGGCGCCGCCACCTGTCCATCGGCCCGTCGCGAGAGGGCCGCCGTTCGGCGCGGTAGGATTGCGGTGACAGCCCGATACGAACGTCACGGCAATGAGCGCGAGGAGAAGCGCTCGTTGTCGTGCGGCTCGACGTTCAGGCAAGGGCTTTCCCGTACAACGCAAGCAGACGGCTCCACGCCTTCTCGGCTTGGGGCTCGTTGTAGACGCGGGAATCGGGAGGACACCAGCCGTGCGCGGCGCCCGCGTACACTTCGATTTCCGCGGGCAGGTTCGCCTTGCCGAATGTCTCCTTCAGCACGTTCTTCTCCTCGGGTGAACGCGCATCGTCGTTCTCGGCGATCTCGATGAGGAACTGCGCCTTCGTCTTCGCCGCTTGAAGATGCGGGCTGTTCGGGGTATTGGTGACGAGCCCGCCGCCATGGAACGAAGCGACGGCGCCGACACGATCGGGCACGGCGGCGGCGGTGCGAAACGCGATCGGGCCGCCCATGCAATAACCCTGCGTGCCCACCTTGCGGTTCTTCGCTACCGAAGCCTGCTGATCCAGCCACGCGATGAACGCCTTCGCGTCGGTCATCTGCGTCGTCTCGTTCAGACCTTGCGCGAGCGGCATGAGCTGCGGAATTGGAGTGGCCGAACCGTTTTCTGCGGTCGGCGCTTTCTTCGTGCGATAGAACGGGTTGACCACGAGGACCGCGTAGCCCGACTCGGCGAGGCGTTTGCCCATCTGACGGAACGCCGGCCGCAGCCCGAAGATGTCCGGCCACATGAGGACGGCGGCAGCCGTGCCGCTCGCCGGGTGGACGAAATAGCAGTCGGCGGTGCCGTCCGGCGTCTTCACGGTGACCTCCGAGTCCGTGACGGCGACCGCGTTCACAACCCGTGGCAGCAGCATTGCCACGCCGGCGCCGAGCAGGACGCCGAACTGGCGCCGTGTCACCAATCCGCGCGCCTCGTACTCCAGCCGATCGTGCTCAAATTGGTCCTGATCGCACATAGTCGCTCCTCGTCCAGCTCGACGCGGCGACACCCGCGTCGAATCGTGACACTCTATACCCATTCCTGATGGCGCGAGCACGCATTCAATCGCCATCCTCGCGCGGCACGGTCAACCGCCCTTCGCTGACAACGACGGCTTCCCCGCCAAGCCGGACGCGGTCTCCGGCAACGTCGATGACGAACGACCCGCCGCGTGGCGAAAGCTGACGCGCGACGAGCCGCGTTTTCCCCAGCCGCGTACTCCAGAACACACCGAGACAGCAGTGCGCGGAACCGGTTGCGTGATCCTCGGCGATCCCTGCGGCTGGCGCGAAGAATCTCGACACGAAGTCGGTGTCCGCATCCGCAGCGCGGCTTGTGACGATCACGCCGCGCGTCTCGATCCCGGCGAGCGTCGATATTTCGGGGCGGAGGTCACGGACGACCTGCTCGCCATCGACTTCGACGACGTAGTCGAACCGGTTGCGTCCGACGTAGCGCGCGTCGGTGAGACCAAGCGCGGGGAGCAGCGCTCCGGGTGGTTCCGCCGGTTGATCGACCAGCGCGGGAAAATCGAGGACGATGCGGCCCTCCTCGCGGGCGGCGCTGAGCACGCCGGCGCGAGTCTGAAACGTAATCGGCTGGGCCGGGTCCGCGTCGCCGATTTCCCACAGCAGATGCGCGGCGGCGAGCGTGCCATGGCCGCATATGTCGAGTTCCACCGTCGGCGAAAACCACCGCATCTCGATGTCATTCTCGACACGACGCACGAACACGGTCGCGCCGGCATTCATCTCGGCCGCGACCTCCTGCATCCACGCGCGTGAGGGCCAGTCGGCGACGCGGCATACGACCGCCGGATTGCCGCCAGAGGCGCGGCGTGTGAACGCGTTCACCTGAGCAAAGGCTATCGTCATGGCTATCGTCATACCCGATTTTCACGGAGACGAAACAGGCCAGTCTGGAATTGGCAGCTGACCGTGCTGGGGGCATTCTTCGGAAGTACACTCGCCCGCGATGGAATCGCTTCTCCGCGAGTTGCGGCTGGCGATCAGGGCTCTGCGGGGATCGCCTGGCTTCACAGCGATCGTCGTTCTCACGTTGGGCATGGCGATCGGCGTCGACACCGCCGTGTTCACGATCACCAACGCCGTCCTGTTCAAGGGATTCCGCGGGATCGAGCGCAACGATCGCGTCGTGTATGTCGGCACGCAGCGACAGGGCCGGGGGTGCTGCGCGTCATTTCCCGATTTTGTGGATTGGCGGGCGCAAGCGCGCTCGTTCACTGACATGGCTGCCGTGGCCGATCTGCAAATCGTCGTCGCTGACGAGAAGCGTGCAGCCGAGCACTACGACGCGACGCAAATCTCCACCAACGGCTTTCGTCTGCTCGGCCGACGTCCGATCCTGGGGCGCGATTTCGCGGCGGACGACGCGGTCGCAGGCGCGGCGCCGGTCGCAATCCTTCATTACAACTTCTGGCAGCGTCGGTACGGAAAGGATCCGGCCGTTCTCGGACGGACGATCAGGATTAACGGCACGCCGACGACGATCATCGGTGTCATGCCTGAGGACTTTTCCTTTCCGCAGAATGAAGATCTGTGGTTGCCGTTGGCGCCGACCGCGGATCTGCAGAGAAGAGAAAATCGCGGTTTGTGGTTCGCGTTTGGCCGTCTGGTCGAAGGCGCGACGATCGACACCGCGCGGGCAGAACTGGCCGCGATTGGCCGCGGCCTGTCAGCAGCCTATCCGCGTACAAATGAAGGCTGGATCCCGCAGCCACGCACCTTCGCGGAGTTCTTCGTCGGCCGCGATGCCGTGGCGATCTACGGCACGTTGTGGGGCGCCGTCGGATTCGTCGTGCTCATCGCGTGCGCGAACATCGCAAACCTCGTCCTGTCGCGCGGCCTGGATCGCGGTCGCGAATGGTCCATGCTCGCTGCCTTGGGCGCCAGCCGCTGGCAGATCATCCGCCAGCCGCTCACCGAGAGCGTCATCCTCTCGTCGCTCGGCGGCGCGTGCGGGTGGTGGATCGCCCGCCTCTCGGTGCGCGCATACGCGATCACCGCAAACCCGCCGGCACGATCCTGGTCAGCGCACTTGTTCGACTACGACATGGACAGCCGCGTGCTGGCCTATATCGCCGTGGTTTCGGTCGCGACGACGATTCTCTTCGGGCTCTGGCCGTCGATCTACCTATCTCGTTTCGATCTGAACGCCACGCTGCAAGGCACGACGCGTTCCATCGCGGGAAGCCGCCGAGGCCGCCGATCGTCAATGCTGCTCATGATCGCCGAGATTGCGATTGCCGTGGTGCTGCTCGCCGGCGCTGGCGTGATGGTTCGCAGTTTCATCAACATGGCGCATGCCGATCTCGGTGTCCAGGTGACGAACGTCGACGCGATGCTGGTCAGCCTGCCGCGCAGCCGGTACAGCGATGGTCCATCGCAGATCCGGTTCTTCGATCGACTGATCGCGCGGCTGCGCGAGGCGCCCGACGTTCAATCGGTCACGCTGGCCGACGAGCTTCCGGCTGCGAACGGCCGGCGAGCTCCGTACGAGCTTGCGGCCGAAGCGCCGACGGACGCGGAACATCGGGACAACGTATCGGCGCTGACCATCAGTCCGGCGTATTTCGAGACTGTGGGGGCGACGATTCTGGCCGGCCGCGATTTCAGCCCCTTCGACGACGCATCAGGATCTCCAGTCGCGATCGTCAACCAGAGATTTGCCGAGGCGCATTGGCGCGGAGAAGATCCGCTGGGCAAACGGTTGCGATTGTTCGACGGTGCCACGGCCGGACCCTGGATGACGGTTGTTGGCGTCGCATCCAATGTCGTGCAAAACGTCGGCGACCGGCAGGTGAAGGATCCGTTGGTGTACCGGCCGTTTCGACAGCGGCCGGTCTCGTCCCTCTGGGTCGTCGCGCGGATCCGAAATGGCGCACCACACGTGGCCAGCATCCTTCGGGATGGTATCGACGCGATTGATCCCGATGTGCCGATCTGGATCGGTCCGCATACCCTCGACGCGCTGATGGCCGCGATGGGCAGCTACTGGCTACTCGGAAATCACACGGCGATGTTCGCCGTGTTCGGAGTCATCGCGCTGTTCCTGGCGTCGCTCGGCATTTATGGCGTCGTCGCGTACTCGGTGCGCCGCCGCAGCAAAGAATTCGGCATCCGTATGGCGATCGGCGCGACCAATCGAGATGTGCTCACGCTGGTGCTGGGACAGAGTGCCAGGCCGATCGCGCTCGGATGGAGCATCGGCATTCTGGCGTCTCTGGCGGTGACACCGATTCTTCAATCGCAGCTCGTGCACGTATCGCCTGATGACCCATTGACGATGGTCGTGGCGTCAGTCGCGTTGATCACGTGCGGGCTGATTGGTTGTCTGCTGCCGGCGTACGGCGCGACGAGGGTAGGCCCGGCTGTGGTCTTGCGACACGATTAGTGGAGTGTCTCCTCGGATTTACTACATGGAGGGCGCGTGATGCGACACACGTTTCCCCTGACGATGGCGTTTGGATTACTCGTGGCGGCGATGCTCGACGGGCAGGGCTTGCAACCCGTTCAGGCACCGTGGCGAGGCGCAGGTCAGGCCCCGTGCGTCGGCTCTGACGGCGGCTACTATCAGTGTCCGCCGGCGCCTCGCGCCGTCGCCGTCCGCGCCGGCCGATTGTTCGACAGCAATGCCGGCGTGATGCTGACCAAGCAGGTGATCCTGTTGAATGGCGATCGGATCACGGCTGTCGGTCCCGAGGCGCACGTTCCCATTCCCGCGGGCGCGCAGGTCGTCGATCTCAGTCGCGCGACGGTGCTGCCCGGCTTGGTCGATGCGCATACGCACATGTTCAACACCCGCGGCCCGAAGACGACGACGGAAGCCGCGATGCTCATCGCCATCCAGAATCTGCAGGCGGACCTGCGTGCGGGCGTAACCGCCGCGCGCGACATGACGTCGCACGGAAACGGCTACGGCGACGTCGCGATCAGAGACGCGATCAACGAGGGGCGAATCGACGGCCCGCGGTTCCAGGTCTCGACGCTCGGTATCGTCTGGGGACCGTCACCCGCGACTGCTCCGCCAAACCCGCTGGCCAGCACGGTCATCCGCTCGGCGGAAGAAGGGCGCGCCGCCGTGCGCGACCAGATTGCGCACGGCGCGGACTGGATCAAACTGTATCCCGCGGGCAATTACTCCTTCGCGGCCACCGGCGAGCCGCAATATGTCGTGACGTATCCGCTGCCGGTGCTGCAGGCCATGATCGACGAAGCGCATCGCCTCGGTAAGAAAACGGGGTGCCACGTCTACGGCGGTGAAGGCCAGCGAAACGCCATCGTCGCCGGCTGCGACACGATCGAGCACGCGTGGGGGCTGACCCAGGAGCAAGCCGACATGATGGTCGCCAGGCAGCTCTATTTCGATCCGACCATCGTCCGCTACACCGAGCCGTACATGGACGATAACGACGGCAAGAACACCGGCGGCCAGTTCAGGATGATTCCGATCATCGAAAAGGCGGTGTCGATGGCGATCGCGACGCACGGCCTCAAGATCATGGTCGGCAGCGGCGTCGACGGAGCGACGTTCGTGCACGGGACGCAAGCGCTCGAGTTCGAATCGCTGGTGCGCCGCGGGATGAGTCCCGCCCGCGCCATCCAGTCCGGCACGATCATCAACGCGGAAGCCATGGGATGGCGTGAGCAGATCGGATCGATTGAAACAGGCAAGTACGCTGACCTCGTGGCCGTGTCCGGCGACCCGCTCGCGGACATCACGGAGCTCCAGCGGGTGAAGTTCGTGATGAAAGGCGGCAAGATCGTGAAGAACGAGCCGACCGCCGGACGCTGATTCGGTCCTTGGCGCTCAGCCGGCCTGAGTCTTCTTCACGCGACTGCCGCTCGCATCGACCTTGCCCTTGACGATCGCGCCGTCCACCATGACCAGTCGAGGTGCGGTGATATCACCTTCCACGGACCCGGTCGCCTGCAAGTCGAGCCTCTCCGTCGCGGTGACGTTCCCGATCACCGTTCCGCTGATCAAGATCGATTTGGCGACCAGATTCGCTTTGACTGCAGCCCGTGCACCAACCGTCAACTGATGGTCGCCGACCTCGATTGTGCCGTCGACCTTCCCGTCGATTCTGAGATCCTGGGAGCTGGTGATTCGGCCCTCGACGACGACGCTTTGTCCGATCCAGGCGGTGGTCCGCCGTTCATCGACCTCGGATCGAGGTGCGGCTGAGGAATTGGTCTGATTTCGCTCGCGCAAGGTGTCTGCAGACGTCATTCGTCGCTCCATGCTAACGGTGTGTCTCGAGAAGACGAACCATCGGTCCCCGTCGAAGTCGGCGACGGAGGACGCACGCCGGAATCGTAGCGCACCGGCGGTCCATAGCACATCGCTTAATATCCGACCATGTACAACGCAGAGACGCTGCTGGACGTCCACGCGCGTGCGCACGAGAGCCTGCGTCGCCTGATTGTGTTCTGCGGCAACCTCACGGACGACGAGTTGCGCCGGCCGTTGACCGGATTCGGTTTCTCCACGGTCCTGGCTCAGCTCGAACATACGATCGGTGCGGAGGTTTACTGGCAAACCGTCGTGACGAGAGGCTACACCGAGGAAGCGACGCTGCCGAGTGTGCAGGATGTCGCCGCGATGGAGGCGTTCCGTCGGCGGACGGCATTCGCGACCCGGTCGTATCTCGAGCGCGCCAGCGAGACGGAATTGAACTCGCCGCGCGAGATGATCAGCGATCCGGGGCGAACGCGGCTGCTCCGACCGGCGGATGTCATCATGCGTGTCGTGACGCACATCTTCAACCACCAGGGACAGGTGCTGGCGATGTGCCGCACAATCGGCAAACCGAACGCCACGCACGATCTGGATTATCCGGTGGATTGATCGACTCACTCGATGCCGCCTCGTTCTCGCAGGAAGGCCACTGTCATGCCTTTGCCAGAAGGCGGCTCGTTCACAAACTGCAAGGCGTACCCCAGAGGGGTGCATTCGACGACTTCATCCGGCCGCTCGTAATGGCCCGGAAGTTTCACGCGCACGCTGAGGTCGGCGCCCTGCTCCACGAGCAGGTGCGCCATCGGGAAGCCTCGATCCTCGAACTGTGTGACCGCGTGGAAAATGGCTGTTTGTCCGCCGATGCCGGCATCATCCAGCGTGGCTCGCGCGTTGACGTCTGCGCCGCGATCGAGCAGCAGTCGTGCGGCGTCGAGATTGCCGAACTCGGCGGCGACGTGCAGCAAGGTCGCTCCTTTCAGCAGAAGGCGACGACCGCCGGTGCTGCCGCAGTCCAGTTCAGGAAATCGGCGGTGCACCAGATGCGGATCGGCATCGAGTTGCTCTGCCAGGCGATCGAGCGGCCGACGGAGCACTTCCAACACGCCCGGCGCGTTGTACTTTGTCGTGCCGCCCGCGGCGAGCAGCACGTCAATGCAGGCGCTCAGTCGCTCCGGTGAACGCGCGTAGGTCTCGATCACGTAATCGAGTGCTGTCCCGCGGCCACGGGTATTGGCGCAGTTCGGATTCGCCCCACGATCCAGGAGCCAACCGAGCGCCTGCGGATCCACCGACTCGCACGGCGCAAAGATGATCGGGAAATCTCCGTTCCACTCGGCATTCACATTCGCACCGTACGAGACGAGAAGCTCCATCATGGGGATGCGGTATCCGTTGAGCGCCGCTCGCATCAGCGGCCCATCCCCACCCTGGTGCACGTCCGAGCCGTTTTCGATCATCCATGTCGCGATGGCCAGTCTGGCCGGACTGGGCGGCTCCCACGGCACCCGGCATTCGGCCACCCACGTAAGCGGGCCATTCCTGGCATAGCCAAGCGGAGCGCGGTGCAGCTCCGGGTGTCGCGCCATGAGGTTCTTGACGCGCGCCAGATCGTTGGTGTCGATCGCGGACTTCAGTTGTCCAACCTCCTGGAGTGAGTCGACGTACGCCTTGAGCTTCGGCCAGCTCGGAAATCCATAGCGCCGCGCGATTTTGAACTGCGCATCGGTGATCGAGGTGGCGGCGCCGGCCCTGACGAGGTCCTTGGCCTGGTCCTTGAGATGACGGAGATTGGGGCGGTCGGGCAGAGGACGTGGCGCGTGCGGATCGGTCGACACAGCGACCTCCTTTCATCGAAGCGCCCGTTGTCCGCACGCCGGGCTGAAAGAAGGTTCGCGAGACGTGCTGTGAGACAGGTGGGCTTCTACCCTTTCCGCGGACCGGATGCGCCCTTGTACGCGACGCCAGCGTAGACTCGATCGGTTGCGCGACGCAACTGCATGCCGCTGCACGCGAACGCGGCCCGCCCGGCTGGTGCGCTCGGCCGCTCGAACCGATACAGGTGACGCGCCCCTTAGGACACCACCGTGACCGATTACTACGAGACGATGCAGATCAACGCGAACGCCGAACCGGAGACGATCCATCGTGTGTACCGGTTGCTGGCGCAGCGTTTTCATCCCGACAACGCCGACACGGGAAACACGGCGCGCTTCCGCGAGCTCACCGAAGCCTACGAAGTGCTGAGCGATCCGGTGCGTCGGGCGCAGTTCGACGCGGTGCACCGGCAGGTCTGGCGCGATCGCTGGAAGATGGTCGACGGACAGAACGGCGACGTGGACGTTCGCACCGAGCAGATCGCACGGCTGACGCTGCTCGAACTGCTCTATACGCGCCGGCGCACCGACCCGCGCCAGCCGAACATGTCGCTCCTCGACATCGAAGCGCTGGTCGGCCGTCCCCGCGAGCATCTCGAGTTCTCGGTCTGGTTTCTCACGCAGAAGCGCTTCATCACGCGCGGCGACGACTCGTCGCTGACGATCACGGCCGAGGGCGTCGAGTACCTCGAGAACAACATGGACGGCATCGCGCACAACCGCCTGCTTCGCGCAAGCAACGACTGACGCCAACAGGTCCGACTAGACCGCTGCCGGCCGATGCGCCCGAAGGAAGGAACGTATCTGGCGCACGGCCAGCGGAATCCGCTCCTTGGGCTCCTTCCACGGGAACATGCTCACCTCGGCATTCGGCGCGAGCATCGCGGCCTCCATGGCGACGGCGTACGGATGCGCCGGGATGTCATCCGGGAGGATTAGCAGGGGCGTGCGGCAATTGCGCACGAACTCGCGCGTCACGGTGAAGACGAAGTCGGGGTTGGTGCGGTACATCCTGGTCAGGAATCTGTCGACCATCTCCATCGTGATGTCCGGCCGGCGGGCGGTCAGCGCCGGACCCCACCCCTTCATATTGGTCTCGTAGAAGAGGTCGCGCATCTCCGGGCGCGAGCCGCTGGGCTGCGCCAGCACCGCGGCGACAATCCGATCGGGCGCTCGCTTCAAGAGGTTCCAGATGAAGGGGCCGCCGATGCAGAATCCCATGACCATGAACTTGTCGATGCGCAGGTGATCCATGAGCCCGATCTGATCATCGGTGTACGCATCCCACGGCCGGTCGATCTCGAGCGGACCCGAGGAGTGCCCGCCATTGGCATTGCGCAGGTCCGACGCGATGCAGCGGTACTCGGCCTTGAACTCTGCGATCGGGTTGAAGGGATCGCCGCGATGCAAGCCCGCGATTGTCGAGTTCAATCCCCCGCCAGCGATGAGCAACAACGGAAAGCCGGAACCGGCCTCCTCGTAGTGAATGCGAACCGGGCCCTTTTCGTAGAAGGACATGCCAGCCTCTCCTTGCCCAGTCTGCTCGGCGAACACGCGCGGCGCTGCGGCCATCGCCGTCGCCGCGGCGCCCGCTGCCAGTAGCTTGCGTCTGATCGGATCCATGATCGGCATCCTCCTCGATCACGTTGGCCAGTGATGGCACACGGACTATAGCGCAACCGTGCCGATCCGGAACCGAGCGTCAGACAGAGGTGGGCTCACCGAGCCAATGCGCGACACTCGAGCGGCCGCCGCCGATCCTAGAATAAGGACGTCAACCGTGGCGCAAGGGCTCGAACAGGAACAACTCCGCCAGGATCTCGGTCTCGGCGGGAAACTCTCGGAGCGGAGCCGCGCGCGCCTGGTCAATCGCGACGGCACCTTCAACGTTCGCCGCAACGACTTCAGCGCGTTTCACCCCTACAACGCGTATCACACGCTGCTGTCGCTGCCGGTGCCGCGGCTGCTCGCGTTGATGGGCGTCGGCTACGTCGTCGCGAACGTGTTATTTGCCGCCCTGTATTGGCTCGCCGGACCCGACGCGCTGCTCGGTGCGGACCGCTCACCGCTCGCGCGCTTCGAGGACTGCCTGTTCTTCAGCGTCCAGACGCTCGCGACCATCGGATACGGCCGGCTGGTTCCGAACACGAGCCTGGCGAACATCCTGGTGGCCGTGGAGGCGCTGGTCGGCCTTCTCGGGTTCGCGGTGCTGAGCGCGCTCCTGTTTGCGCGGTTCACGCGTCCCACGGCGAAGATCAGCTTCAGCGGCCACGCCCTCATCGCTCCGTACAAGGACGGTTGGGCCCTGATGTTTCGTCTGGTCAATCTTCGCAATCACGATCTGACGGACGTCCATGCCGTCGTCTCGTTCGTGCGCTGGGTCGACGAGGGTGGCTCGCGCAAACGCCGCTTCACGCTCCTCGCGCTCGAGCGTGAGTCGATTATTTTCATGCCTCTGCACTGGGTCATCGTCCATCCGATTGACGACCAGAGTCCGATGCGGGGGCTGACCGCTGAGGCGATCGTCGAGGCCGATCCGGAAATCGTCTGCCTCATCAGCGGCGACGACGAAACGTTCGCGCAGAAGGTGCACTCGAAAACGAGCTACGACAAGACGGACATCGTCTGGGGCGCGCGCTTCCGCGACATGTATATCGCCGACATCGATCACATCGCGATCGATCTCACCCGTCTCGATGATTTCGATCGGATCGATCCTCCGGCCAGCGTGTGATACGTTTCGAGGCACGGTCAGACCACGGTCAGACTACGGTCAGACCACGGTCAGACTCGGGTCAGACCACGGTCAGACCACGGTCAGACTCGGGTCAGACCACGGTCAGACC
>DAIUKO010000125.1:0-12874 GCA_036848175.1 Vicinamibacterales bacterium
GACGGAGGAAACTGAGTTCACAAACGGAGGAACGGAGCAACAGAGACGAACGGAGAAGAGCGGTTCGACGGCGTCGCGAAGCGACGCACACCGACGGATCGGATCGAGATCATGAACGGGTTGAATACCGCTGCCGTTCATGATCTCGATCCGATTCGTCGGTGTCAGCCGGCCCGCTGCGCGGGCCGGCCGTCGAACCTCTCCTCCGTTCGTCCTCCGTTCACTCCGTTCCTCCGTTTGTGAACTCTGTTTCCTCCGTCAACCTCCGCTACCTCACTTGGCCGAGCCGAAGGTGAATCCGATCGAGCGTTCGACGGGATTGTAGAAGGCACCGTAGTCGGGCGCGGTGATGTTGTTCTGCACGTCGCGATACGCGGAGGCGCCGAAGACGTTGTACAGCTTCACGCCCGCGCGGAAGCGGTACTTCCGGAAGTGCCACGGCCGCGCGAGCGTGAAGTCCAGCGTGCGGACCGCCGGCAATCGTCCGGACTGATTGCGCGGCCCCACGAAGTCCTGGAACTCGTCGACGGCCGACCAGGGAAATCCGGAGCGCAGCTCGAGGATCGGCGCGAAGTCCCACTGGCCGGGCAGGCCAATCGTGCCGCGCACCAGGATGCGGTGGCGGACGTCAGTCGGGATCAGATTGTTCTCGTTGCCGCGGATGATCGGATTGCGAAGGTTGCCGAAGAACTGATCGTAGTTGTTCAGGTCCGCGGTCCCCTTCGCCCAGACGTACGAGAAGGTGATGTCCCGCCGGCCGCCGCCCAGATACCGCGTCGTCGCCTCCAGTTCCTGGTAGCGCGAGGTGCCGGTACTCGACAGATCGATCTCGCGCGCGCCCGGGTTGGGCGAGACGATGAACTCGTGCGAACCACGGCGTTGAAGGAATTCCAGCTTCGTGAGCAGCCGCCGGCCGAAGCGCTGATTCCATTCGACGTTGGCGACCAGCGCTTCCGGCGTCAACAGATCGCCGGCGATGACGTTGGACAAGCCGATCGGCGGTCCGAGCGGCGCTCCGCTCGTCGCGAATCGCGACACCGATCGCGTCTCGAAGGACGGAAACGCTTCCACGTTGAGCGGCGTACGCTGCGCGAACTTTCCGAAGCCGCCGCGGAGAATCGCGCGTCCTTCCGGCGCGACGCTGATCGCCGCGCCGGCGCGCGGCGAGTAGTTCACACGCTTGACGACGGCATCACGATCAAGGCGCAGGCCCAGCTCGAATGTCAACCTGGAGTTGACGCGCCAGCGGTCCTGGCCGAAGAGCGCGAACTCCGAGCCGCTGACCTCCTGCGTCGTGCGATCGCCGAACATCGTCCGCTCCGCCAGCGATCCGTCGAGGCGGCGGATGTCGAGGACGCGGCTCGCGCTGAAGCCGTCGAAATGCGACCACTGCAGATCGGTGCCGGCCTTGAACACGTGCTGGCCGCGCCAGTCGCGCGAGACGCTGATCGCTTCGACCCACTGCAGGCTCTGCACCGTACGCTCCTGGTCGTTGAAGAAGCTGCCGCGCTGGGCCTGCGGCGCGTACACCATGGGCGACTGCCCGTCCGTATTCACGTTGATCTCGAACCACCGTCCGGAGAGCGTGGTTTCCAGCACGACGTCGGGCGCGATCGCCAACCGGTCCACCGCACCGCTCGACCAGCCGCTCTGGTTGAAGTCCGGCGTCGCTTCGGGCAGCCGGAACGTGGACATCGTGGAGCGCCGGATCTCGCGCGGGAACGAGATGAGCCCGCCGCCGAGCGTGTGCCGCGCGGAGAGGATGGTATCGACCCGTGTGAACGTATCGAAGCTTCGCAGCTGCACCTCGGGTTCGTCAGGGAGGCTTTTCACCGGCGTCGCCACGTAGCGGAACTGAAAGTCCTGTGCGAGGAACGCGCGGCCGGGCTTGATCGGACCGCGAATCGAGAAGCGCGGCTCGAAGCCGCGCACGCCGCGGAGCCCCGCGCGGAAGCGCGGGAGGAGATTTCCCGGCTTGATCTCCCAATCGTCGGTGCCGCGCCGCGTCCGAATCTGCGTGATGCTCGTCGTGAAGCGTCCGTATTCGGCGGCAAACGGATTGGCGAGCACTTCGACCGACTCGATACTCTGTCCGGGCAGATCGAGATCGAAATCGCCGGAGGACGGATCGTTCAGGCTCGCGCTGCTGATCTGCAGCGCTCCTTGCGTCGGCTGCCCTCCCTTGATGCGCAGCCGGCCGTTGGCGTCGCGCACGACGCTCGGAAGCATCTGCATCAGGCTCTGAAAATCGTCGCCCTCGAGCGGCGCGATTTCGAACAGCGAGCCGGAGAGCATGTCGCTCATCGAGACCGCGCGGATGCTGTTGGTTGGCGACGGCGTCGAAGCGCGGACGGTGACCGGCTCCATCAGGAACGTCAATTGGATGTCGAGCAGGACCTTCGAGTCGTGGTCGGCTCTCACCTGAAATTCCGGAGAATCCTTCGGGACGAAACCGGGCCGCAGCGCGGTGATGACATACCGGCCCGGAGGCACGTCCGGAAAGGTGACCACGCCGGCGTTGTCGGTCACACTCCTCGCGATCACCGTCTCGTCAGCGAGTGTGTGCAGGTCGACGCGGACGCCTGAGAGCTGTACGGTTCCTTCGAGCGTCGTGACGGTTACGGTGATCCGCCCTGTCGTCGATCCTTGATCGACATCGACTCCCGTCGAGCCGTGCGCGAGCGCTGTGACCGTGTGGAAGAAGAGATACGCGAGGAGAAGCGTGCTGACCTTGAATGTCGCTCCCGGTTTTGGCACGCCGAGATGGTAACCCTCGCAGGCGTTGATTCCGACGCACGACGAGAATTGTTGCGAAGCGGCCAGCCACCGGGTGGATCAATCAAGGCGGTCACTCGTGTTCGCCCGGCTTGGCGCGAACGGCCGCCGCGTTGACGTCCGAGGCATGCTGCATCGCGTCGTTCATCACGCGGCGCCCCGCGACGATCGCCGCGGCGCTCTCGAATCGGTTCGTGCCGCCGGCCGGACTTCTGAATCCGCTGCGGCGATAGAACGCGGCGAGCGACCGGTGATCGACGATCGACGGCTCGCCGGCGATCTCGGCCACGTGCTGCAACTCGTGGCCGAGCAGGCCGAGCAGCATCGTGCCGTTGAAGCGCGTATCGATCAGCACCCGTACGTATCGTTTGCCGCCGGCGGCGTTGACGAACTGCGACTGCCCGGCCACGTTCGGCGCCGTCAGCAGATCCGTGTCGATATAGGCGATGACGTCCGACGATTCGATCTGTTCGACGATGGCCCGAAGCGTCGGCGAGACCTTCAGGCCGAGCGACATCACGGCGCGCACCTGCGCTTTCGTCGTGCGGATGTGTGTGTACGACTGCGCCGCGGATTCCTGGGCGGTCGCGGGATTGGCGAGGAAGAAGAGCAGCGAGGCGAACGAGAACAAACGAACCGGCCGATACATGGTGACCCTCCGACGGCCGCGACGGAATCTCGCGGTCGCGCCCGGAACATCGCAGGCGCTTTCATTCGTAGGAGAGAACCGGCCGATTTCAGTCGGTCAGCTGTGGCGGCGGACGAACACCAACTCGGACAACGTGCCGTCGATCGTTGCCGACACCACGTCGCCGATGTTCCGCAGGAGTCTTCGGATCGCGCGATTGTCGGAGTGGACGAGCGCGGTGAATCGATGGAAGCCGCGACGTTCGGCCGCCTGCAGCACGCGGTCGGCGAGCGTCGTGCCGACGCGCTGCCGCTGCCAGTCGTCACGGACGACGAGCGCGACCTCCGCGTGCTGATCGTCAATCGCGTTGTAGCTGCCGAGACCGATGATCTCGCGGCCGCTGCTGGTCACGTGCTCCGCGACGAGGGCAAGGCAGCGGCCGTAGTCGGCGCACGTCAGCATGCGCATCACCGAGTCCGGCAGCGAAGGCATCGGCGAGAAGAAGCGGAGATATCGCGTGCGCGCGCTCAGACGCGCGTAGAACTCACGAATCGAACCATCCTCGCAAGGACGCAGCGCCCGAATGCGAACCCGCTGGTCATTCGCGAGCGTGATGCATTCGTCGAGCTCGGTTGGATACTCAGTCATCGCTGCTTCACGCCGCGTGTTCATCAGCGCGCATGGCCGCGAGCCGTGCCTGCGGCGCCGACGTCTTGAAGAACGCTGCGACGAAAAGGCAGCCGAGGGTGAGGTCGGGAACGGCGGGCGTGAACTGCGGAAATGCGAGTCGGCCGCCGGCGTACAGCGCGCCGAGCGTCGAGACGTAGACGAATTTCTCGAGCGCCGCCACCAGCATCAACGGACGGTAACGACGTGGATCCCTCGATATCACGAGAAACGCGATCTGCCAGACGAGCGCGACGCCGACGAATCCGTAGTACACGTCCGGATGGGTGACGGCCGGTGGATACCAGCGGCCCACGGCGTCGAACATGAAGTACAGCGGCGTCAAGACGAGCACGCCCCAGACACCGGCGACTGTGAATACGACCTTGGCGAATCTCATGCACTCTCTTCAAGCAGTCGAACCGCGAGGCTCCTTTGGGTATTGACGCTGCGAGCGGCAATCAGTTTCGCGAGCGGCGGCGGCGGCCCTGAAAGGAGCGCCCCATACCTGAATAGGCTGATGCGGAAAAGAATCTGTCAGCGCTGGCCGTCGAGATCGGCCCATTCACCCGACTGGATGAACCCGGCCCAGTAGTACGGATGGCGGCGGTTCGGACGCTTCAACATCGCGAGCTTGGCTTGACGAAGCGCGTCGCCGCGGCCGAGGCCGGCGCGCAGGCGCGTGTAGTACGCGACCATCGCGTCGCGCGCGATGTAGTCGCTGACCGGCCAGAGGCTCATCACCAGCGTTTCGGCGCCGGCGAGCACGAACGCTCGCCGCAGTCCGTAGACGCCTTCACCGTTGCGCACTTCCCCGATGCCGGTGTCGCACGCTGAAAGAGTCACGAGCTTGGTGCCCCATAGATCGAGGCCGGAGGCTTCGAGTGCCGTGAGGATGCCGTCGACGTGTTCGCGCGTCTGGTTCGCTCCCGCGAACGCGAGACCGGATCGCAGCAGCGGATTCCCCGAGTCGACCGCGGCGCTCTTGCCTTCGTCCTCGAGAAAGAATCCATGCGACGCGATGTGCAGAATGCGCGGCGCCGAGACCTGCTGGAGCATCTCTTTGGTCGCGCGGCGTCCGGTGTACAGCGTCGCTTCCGGGAAGAGCGTCTTGATCGCGCGCGCTTCGTCGGCGGTTCCGGACAGGGACGCGAAGTACAGCGTCGACAGCGCTGCCGCGGTCGTCACGCTGCGGCGTTGGGCTCCAGTCATCGCTGGCGTGTCGGCATCGCGCGGCGGCGGCGGTTCGCCGAAAAACGGGTCGGCCAGGATGATCGGCTCACTCCGGCTCTGATGCGGAACCTGCATGCGCAGCAGATCGCGTCCGCTGGTGAGATAGCTCATCGCGTAGCGCTCGATCAAATATCGGCCGTGCTCGTCGACCAGCGCCTCGAACGGCACGCGATTGAGATTCCCGTCCGGGGAGATGAGCAGGCGTGTCGCGCCGGAAAGGTACGGACGCAGCCGGCGCATCAGCTGCTCGTCGACGGCGCGGGCTCTGACCTTCACAGCGGGCGCGTTCGGATCGCTGAGCGCCTCGCGCAAGGCGTCGATCGCACGATCGATCGGTGCGACTGGGCCAAGATCCACGCCTTCCGGCGCCGCATGTTTGCGGATGACGTAGGCGGCGTAGTGCGCCGGTCCGTAGGCGTCGAGGTTACGCTCGGCCCTCGGATCGAACGGCCGGAAGACCGCGAACTCGACCAGCGCCGCCTCGTCGGGCAGCACCGTCTGCACCGCCTCGAGCGTGACCGGCTGCATCTGCGCGCGGAACTCCGCATTGTGATCGCTGAGCTCGGCTTCGAGCTCCTCCTTGCGCGCCTCCAGCTCCCTGATCGAGCGCTGCCGCTCCTCCTGACGCTGCTGACTGGGCGCGCTCAGCGCGACGCGCGCCAGCTGCGCGGTCGTGGCTTTGAGCTGATCCAGCAGCGCCTGATCGCCGTCGTCGGTGACGCGCTGCCGCACCGCGGCGAACGCGTCGGTCATGGCGTCGAGCACGCGGCCCTTGCGCTGCAGAACGACGAGCGCGGCCAGCGCGCTGACGTCCGCGTCGCCAGGCGCGCGGTTGAGATGCAGCGAAATCGTCCGGTCCGTCCGTTCCGCCATCCCTCGCACGAACGACAGCTTCTGCCGCTCCGATCCGACGGCCAGATTGAGCGCCAGCTGCCGTTCGAGGATGCCGTCCGCCCGCCGCTGAAAGGCGATCGCGCTCGCGATGTCGCCGGCCGCGGCATACGTTTTGGCGATGTTGCCGACCGACAACAGCGTCGCCTGCTGATAGGGACCGGCGGCGTTCTCCCAGATGTGCAGCGCACGCGCGTGCGTCTCCAGCGCGCGCGCGTAGTCGCCGGTCGCGCGGTAGATGTTGGCGAGATTGGTGAGGATGTGCGCGACGTCCGGATGATCGATCCCGACCATCCGTTCTCTGATCGCCAGCGCACGCTCGTTGTAGGCGAGCGCGGTCGCATAGTCCTTGCGCCCGTGGGCGACGATGCCGAGATTCTGCAGCGCGGTGGCCACGGCGTAGTTGTCCGGTCCGAGGAGCCGTTCGTCGAGCGCCAGCGAGCGCTGGAGGAGCTGTTCGGCGCGGGCGTAGTCGTGTCGTTGACGAGCGACCTCGCCGAGGTCGTTCAGCAGCCCGGCGTACTGGACGCTCTCGGTCTCGCCGATCCGTTCGACGATCGCGATGGCGCGGTGAAGAATATTTTCTTCGGCGTCGAGATCGCCTTCATCGTCTCGGACATTGGCAAGCGTGGCCAGGCAGCGGACGAACCATGGATGCTCCTGCCCGAGCGTGGTCTCGATCACCTCCTGCGCCTGCTGGAGCAGGAGCTCGGCCTTGCGCCGTTCACCCTGGCGTTGATAGAGGATCGCGAGCTGCGATCGCGTCAACGCGGTCGCCGGGTTCCCGGCGCCGAGCGTCCGGTCCATGATCGCAATCGCGCGTTGATAGAGCGACTCGGATCGGGTTCCTTCCGCCAGCCGTCGATACACACCGGCAAGCTGTGCTGCTGTCGCACCCGCCTGCACGTCGTCTGCTCCACGCTCGCGTTCGATGACGGCCAGGGCGCGTTCGAGCAGCAGCCGCGCATCGTCGAACCGGCCGGCTGTTTCCAGCCCGGCGGCGACGAAGCGGAGTTTCCGGGCCTCCTGCATCGAGCGGTCGGCAGCGGTAGCGGGACGGATGCAGTCGAGTCGAACGGCGTACGCACCCATCGCCGCAGCGCCGGTTGCCGCCTTGATGGTCAGCGTGTACATGCCGTCCTTCTCGGCGACGATGTCGACCGGCTCTTCGCCCGTCGGTCTGACTTCTTCCTGAAAGTCGGCAATCGTGTCGGCGTCGACGTCGGTGAGCCGCACCGTCACGTCGACACCTTGCTGCTCGACGGCCACGCGGACGAACTCGCCCGCTGACAGCGCCACCTGATAGCGGTGCTCTTCTCCGGCGGCGAGGCGACGTTCGATTCGCGTGCCGGGCTCGAGCAGCGGGCCGGGAGGCTCGAGCGTACATTCAGTTCGGTTCTGCGCGCCGCTGCCCGCGCCGAGGGCAACGGAATACGCGCAGCACACCACCAGCGTCGCGACGATGAAGCGGGGTCTGACGATTCCGAGCTCGCGCAACCGCCAGGGACTGCGCGCGCCGCTATCGCAATTCGATCTTGAAGCCGTAACTCGCAACGCTCTCCGATCCACCGGCGGCAGTGCGTCCGGTCAACTCGAGAAGGTAGTGCTGCGGCTTCATCACGCTGGAGGGGATGGCCAGGGAGATCGTCGGTGGGCGGCGCGCCGGTTCTGGCGTAAGGATGTCGCTTCGCCAGACAATGACGTTCGTCGCCGGATCTCTGAGCGCAACCTGATAGCGCGCGAAATCGTTCGTCTCGAGCCGTAAGTCAAACCTCACGACACCCGTGCCGGACGGCACCGCGACCGTCGAGACGGGGGCAGTCGCTCGCATCTGCGGCAGCAGCACGAGAGCCGGCGTCGGGAGCGGCGCCGTACGAATGCGGTCGACCTCCCTGCGCGTATCGGTGTTGACGGCGCGTTGATCGTCGAGCTCTTTTTCGAGGTTCCGCGAACGATCGACGAGCGCGGCGCTCTGGCGCTGGGCGTCGGCCAATTCCTGTCGCAGTCGAACTTCTTCGAAGAGCATCGCACCGAAACTGAGGACGACCATCGCCGCTGCGGCCAGCGGCCACAAGAATCTCGAGTGCGAGGCCACGCGCGGGTTCACAGCCGGACGCGCCGAGAAGCGCGCCACTCGTGGTGTGACGACCTCGCTCGACAGCGGCGTCCGATCGACGGCGCCGAGGAAACGCTCGGCGTATCTCACCTTCTCGCGGCGAAGGGGTGACGCGAGGTAGACCGCTCCGAATCGCTGGCGCGTGTCCTGGTCGAGGGTACCGGCCACATACGCGTCGACGAGGTCTTCTTCGACGTTGCGGACCCTGAAGGCGACTTCGTCGTCCACAATCGACGCTTCGTCGAGACGCTCGGCTTCGTCGTCGGGGAGAAGACCGAGCAGATAACGGACCAGATACCTGTCGTCCTGCACGATGTCATGCGACAGCGACATGTTTCATCCTGACCGAGCGCTCACGGGGATAGGACGCAATGCCGCAAAACCCTTCATCCGCGGCTCTTGCAGCACGCGTCCATGCAGGTTTCGAGCGCGTTCCGGATGCGAGAGGCGCGAATGCCGAGCGCATTCATGGTGATGCCGAGCCGTTCCGCCAGGCTTCGGCGGCGGTCGATCCGCTGACGCTTCGCGTCACGATAGTACTCGATGGCCAGATCGCGCTGCTCCGGCTTCAATTCCTGCAGGCAGCGATCGAGGCACGTGAGCCGCCGTTCCTGAACCGCGGCGTCGTCTGCATCCGGCAGCACCCGTCCGCGTTCGATGGCAGCGGCATTGCGTCCCTCCTCGGCCGGGACGGTTCGGCTGGCGCGACGGATGTCCTCGAGGAGGACGAATCTGGCGATGACATAGCAATAGCGGGCAGGCGGCCGAGTCGCGATGACGCCATCTGTTTCGAGAGTCTTGCCGATGCGGTTGAACGTTTCGTCAGCGAGCTCGTCGGCGAACGGCCGATTCCGCCGATCGAAGTACGACACGAGGCGCCGCCGCATCTCCAGGTAGGTCTGTCCTTGCGAATTGCTCCCGTCGTCCAGCCAGTCGAGCAGCCGCGCAAACGCGACCGCGGTCACAGCCGAATCCCCTTGCACGACTTCGCGCGTCAGTACGTCCATGCTGGTCTTCTTGATGCATGCAAACCAAGGTCGTGACCTGCGACGAACCTAACTCTTAGATGCCGCCTGGCGAATTCCGTTTCGCGCCAACACGCGTGAAATCTCTTCGAGGCGGCTCATCGCGCGTCTTTACGTGATCGTCATCCTGACCTAAGCCGTGAAGATCGTTCTCAAGCGGTGAAGATCGTTCTCAGCTCCCGTCCGCTCATGCCCGTGTTGTAAGTCCGCGTCCCCGGCTCGAATTCTTTTCCGCGATCGAGCGCACCGACGACGACCGGATCGAAACCGGCGTCGCGGACCAGGCCGGCGACGATCTCCATCGCGCCGCGATCGTCGCTGGCGAGCGGAATGCCGACGCGATCGCCGCCGCGATGGGCTTCGCTCTCGAGGACCTTGAAATAGACCGTGTTGAACGCCTTTACCCAGCGCGCGTTCGGAAACTGCGCCGCCGCCCAACCCGCGGATCCTTTTCGATGCGCGGTCGCTTGGCGCGCCGCGTCGCCGTCGCGCATTTCGTATGCGTTGCCGGTGTCGATGACGACTTTGCCGGCGACGAGCGGTGCGAGATCGCGGGCGAGATCGGGAACGGCCTTGAGCGGCACGGTCAACATGACGACGTCGCCGAACGTCGCGGCGTCCGTTGGCGTACCGGCTGACGCCCCCTTCCCGATCCGGCTGACGAGAGGGGCGAGATCCTCGGGATGGCGCGACGCCAGCCGCACTTCATGTCCGGCGTCTGCCCAGAGTTTCGCCACCGTCGATCCAATCATTCCGGCGCCAATGATGCCAATGCGCATGTGTCAGTCTCGTGGCCGCCTGTTCTTTAATTTATAGATCCAAGCGGCCACGTGGTGCGCTTGCGGCGCGCTTTGATCCGGCAGCTCTTCGACGAAGAGCCGGTAACTGCCCTCGAAGTCACGGATCTTGCCCGCGCCAAGGCCGATACGGATATTGCGCTGCGCCCCCGGCGCGAGGTCGAGTAAAGATGAGCGTGCGCAGAGAGAATTGCAGGACTGATGGCCGAAACGACGGCGTCACGATCGCTGTTCGGAGCCGACGTCCCCAGCGGCTTTCACCACCGCGACGACTTCATCAGCGTTGAGGACGAAACGTTCCTCGTCGAGAAGATCGCCGACGTCGAGTTCTCCACCTTCGAGATGCGCGGCGTCGTCGCCCGCCGTCGTGTGGCGTTTTTCGGGAGATCGTACGACAGCGGCGGCGCCGCGACGCCGCCGCTGCCGGAGTTTCTCTCGCCACTGCGCGAGAGCATCGCGGCGTGGGCGAACGTGGATCCGCGCGCCTTCGAGATGGCGTTGATCAACGAGTATCCGCCCGGCGCGCCGATTGGCTGGCACCGCGATGCGCCGCAGTACGACATCGTCGCAGGCGTCTCACTCCTGTCGTCGTGCCGGATGAAGTTTCGTCCCTATGTGCGGCCTCACGCGCAATCCTCCGGCGGTGCGCGGCGGATCGCCACGCACGAGATCACGCTCGAACGGCGATCGGCGTACCTGATGACCGGAGAATCGAGAAACGCCTACGAGCACCACATCCCCGCCGTCGGCACGCTGCGTTACTCGATCACCTTTCGAACGGTGCGAGCGTAACGAACGGCCGTGCTTCAAGCGCTGCCGGACGCCGGTACGGCACAATCAGCGATGCTGTTGAACTCATGACGAGACAGACACCAGCGCCGTCGACGCTGTGGACGCCGTCGCTCGGCGCGTGGGCGTACGACGACGGAGTGCGATTTCGAGTGTGGGCGCCGGACAGCCATCGCGTCGACGTCGCCTACGAGCGGCTCGGTGCGCACGTGACGACGCCCCTCGAGCCGCTTGGAGATGGAACGTTCGGCGGATGGATTGGCGGCATCGGCGCCGGGACGACGTACGCGTTCCGGCTGGACGGCGAGCGGCTGCTGCCCGATCCGGCGTCGCGTTATCAGCCCAACGGAGTCCGCGGTCCATCGGCGATCGTCGACGCACGCGAATTCGCGTGGACCGACGCGAACTGGCGCGGACGGCCGCTTGCCGACCTCGTCTTCTACGAGCTCCATGTCGGCACGTTCAGCGAGGCCGGCACGTTCGCCGGACTGCAGTCCAAACTCGAGTATCTCCGCCTGCTCGGCGTCACGGCGATCGAGCTGATGCCGGTGGCCGAATTCGCCGGCAGCCGCAACTGGGGCTACGACGGTGTGTTCCTGTTCGCGCCATCTCATCGCTACGGACATCCCGACGATCTCCGCCGCGTGGTCGACGCCGCGCATCGCCTTGGCATCGCTGTCGTCGTCGACGTCGTCTACAACCACGTTGGTCCTGACGGCGCGTGCTGGTCGTCGTACACGCCGCGGTATTTCAACGATCGGCATCAGACGCCGTGGGGCGCGGCCGTCAATCTCGACGGAGACGACGCTGGACGCGTGCGCGAGCTCCTCATCGAGAATGCCCTGCACTGGATTCACGAGTATCACGTCGACGGCCTCAGGCTGGACGCGACCCACCAGTTTTTCGACACCAGCGAGTTCCACTTCCTCGCAGAGCTGCGTCGGACGGTTGATGAATCGATTGTGGACCGTGACGTCATCCTGATTGCCGAGGACGAGCGGCGTCAGATCCGGCCGATCCTGTCGCGCGCGGACGGCGGCTTCGGCCTCGACGCCGTGTGGGCCGATGACTTCCATCACGAAGTGCGCCGCCTGCTCGCGGGCGATTGCGACGGCTATTTCCGCCGCTACCGCGGAACCGCGGCCGCCGTCGCCGGCGCGATCGAGCGCGGCGGACAATTCGATGCCGATCCGGACGATTTGGCCCGCTCGGTCATCTGTCTGCAGAACCACGATCAAATCGGCAACCGTGCGTTCGGGGAGCGACTGCATCATCAAATCGATCCGGCGGTCTACCGCGCCGCATCGACGCTGTTGCTCTGTGCGCCGGAGACGCCGCTGCTGTTCATGGGACAGGAATGGGCGGCGTCGACTCCGTTCCGCTATTTCACCGATCACGAGGCGGAGCTCGGACGCGCCGTGACCGAAGGCCGGCGCGAAGAATTCGCGGCGTTCAGCGCGTTCCAGGATCCCGAGACGCGCGCCTCGATTCCGGATCCGCAGGACGAACGGACGTTCGTCTGCAGCCGGCTGCGGTGGGCGGAGCTCGCCGACGAGGATCATCGCCGCGTCTTCCGGCTCTACCAGGCATTACTCGCGCTGCGCCGCACGCATGCTGCCCTGCGATCGACGGCGCGCCACAGCGTCACCGCGGCGGCAATCGACGACTCGACCGTGGCGTTGTGGCGCTACGCCTCGATCGGAGCATCGGATGCCATGCTCATCGTCGTGCGCCTTGCCGGCGGCGGAACCGTCAACGTCCCGCTTTCTCCCGTGCAGGCAACCGGGCGCTGGACGACCGTCTTCTGCACGGAGGACGCGTCATTCGTCGAGGAGCCTGCGCCGATTCGAGTCGAACTCGCCGCCACGTCGGTCCGCGTGAGCTTCGCCAGACCCGCCGCCATCGTCCTGCGAGTACCCACGGTCTGACCACGGTCTGACCACGGTCTGACCTG
>DAIUKO010000125.1:12974-19277 GCA_036848175.1 Vicinamibacterales bacterium
GGTCTGACCTGGGTCTGACCGTGGTCTGACCTGGGTCTGACCGTGGTCTGACCTGAGTCCAAGAAGGCCAGCAGCGGCCGTGTCAGTGCGTCGCCGCCAAATCTCCTGACCGGCCGGCGCGGCTGCGAAGCGCGAGCGGCCGTATCGACGGTGCGCCGGCGAGAAACCAGACCGCGATGAGCGCGTCGAAGATCATGCAGCCCAGCGACGACGCCGGCATGAAGGGCCAAATCGGATTGCCCCACAAGTGGTGCGCCAGATCCCAGCCGGCGTGCATGAGCCACGCAATCCCGATGAAGCGGTACGATCGCAGCCCGGCGTAGACGACGGGCATCGCGATCGCGGGATAGAGCAATTCCCACGGGCCGAATCCTCCGCTCAAGTACACGCCGCTCGCGCCGGCAACGAAGACCGCGTTGAGCGTTCGACGCGTCGGCTCGCGGACGAGCGACATGATCAAGACAAAAGTGGCGGCGGCGAGGATCGGGCCGACGTAGTCCATGTGCTTCTCCTTCTGGCTCGATCCTACAAAACGTGACAGACTTGGCCAGTGGCTAAAAAGACATCGTTCGAAAGATTTGAGCCAACTCCCGGACACGCGCGGACGCGGCGGCACATCGTCGCCGTGGTCGCGTTCGACGGCGTCGTGCTCGGGGACCTGGCGACGCCGTGCGAGGTATTCGGACGCGCGAAGGACGCCGACGGACGTGGGCTGTACGAAGTCCGGGTGTGCAGCATTTCACCCGAGGTGGAATCCGAGCACGTCACGCTCCGGGTTCCGTGGCGGCTCTCGTGCCTGAGTCGAGCCGACACGGTGATCGTGCCAGGCGTAGACGATCTCGACCGGCCGATTCCCGAACGTCTGCTTCACGCGATTCGCCGTGCGGTCGATCGCGGCGCGTGCATCGCCTCGATCTGCAGCGGCGCTTTCATCCTCGCCGCGACCGGAGCCCTCGATGGCCTGTGTGCGACGACCCACTGGTTGAGCGCGTCGGAACTGGCGCGCCGCTATCCCGCGATCGACGTCGATGCCGACGTCCTCTATGTCGACAATGGAAACGTGCTCACGTCCGCTGGCGCCGCCGCAGGCCTCGATCTCTGCCTTCATCTGGTCCGGCGCGACCTCGGCGCCGAAATCGCGGCGAACGTTGCGCGAGCCGCGGTGATGCCACTCGAGCGTGGCGGCGGCCAGGCGCAGTTCATCGTGCACGAGCCACCGGCCGGCGATGCCACCTCGATGCAGGCGGTCCTCACCTGGATCGATCAGAATCTCCGCCGGGATCTGTCCCTTCCCGTCATCGCCCGGCGCGCCGCGATGAGCACCAGGACGTTGAGCCGGCAGTTCCGGGCGCAGGTTGGCGCCACGCCGGCTCACTGGATCACTCGCGCACGCGTCCGCCGCGCGCAGCGCCTGCTGGAGACGACCGATTTTCAAATCGAGCGTGTGGCGACGGAGACCGGGTTCGGATCGGCGACTGTGCTGCGCCAGCACTTCGTTCAGATCGTCGGAACGACGCCGCTCGCCTACCGGCGCGCGTTTACCCACCGCAAACCGTAGGGTCAGACCGCGCCGCGGTCGGACTCATGCGGCGAAAGTCGGACGAAGACACACAAGCAAATCCGTGCGGCGTAGAATCTCGCGCATGCGAACACCGCCAGGTCACGTCCTCATCATCATCGCCGTCACAGTCACCGGTCTCGTCGCGATGCTCGCGACGCCGACCGCGCAGTCACCCAACGCGTTCGGCGTCCCGTCGGCCGACGTGCCACAGCCGGGCGCCATGATCAAAGCGGTCCCCGGATCGCGCGCGCAGGGCTGGCTGTCCCAAGGACGATCGGAGGTTCTCGCGCGCCACGGCCTGGTCGCGACCAGCGATCCGCTGGCGGCGCAGGCCGGCCTCGACATCCTGCGCCAGGGCGGCAACGCAATCGACGCCGCCGTCGCGACCGGCGCCGTCCTCGACGTCACGTCGCAGAACGACACCGGCATCGGCGGCGACCTGTTCGCGCTGGTCTATGTCGCGAAGGACAAGAAACTCTATGCGTTGAATTCCGGCGGCTGGGCGCCGAACGGCTGGACGCCGGAGTTCTTCACGAAGACGCTCGGCGTGAAGAGCGTGCCCGGCAACGGCGTGAACGCGGCGACCGTGCCCGGCGCGATTTCAGGCTACGACGCGCTGCTGAAGCGTTTCGGGACGCTCGGCTTCAAGGAAACATTCGAGCGCGCGGCGCGCCTCGCCGAGGACGGCTGGGGCCTCGCCGAGCGGCGGCATTCCGATCTGAAGAATGCGACCAACGGGCTGCGCAACGATCCCGATTCGACGGAGACCTTCCTCGTCGACGGCCAGACGCCCGCGCTCTACAGCATCGTCCGCAATCCCGGGCTCGCCAAAGCGCTGCGTCTCATTCAGGCGCAGGGACGCGACGCCTTCTATCGCGGACCGATCGCCGATGCCATCGTCGCCAAGGTGCAGGCGAACAAGGGCGTGATGACGAAGGCCGACCTCGGCGAATTCCAGTCGGAGTGGATCGACCCGATCTCGACCAACTATCACGGCTACGACGTCTTCGAGCTGCCGCCGCCAGGCCAGGGGTTCGCGGCGCTGGAGATGCTGAACATCCTCGAAGTGTGCGTGCCGAAGTTCGGCACGAGCCTCGCGGCGCTTGGTCCCTCCGATCCGCAGTACTGGCATTACCTGGTCGAAGCGAAGAAGCTCGCCTACTCCGACTTGCACGCGAAGAACGGCGACCCGATGTTCGCGAAGGTGCCAGTGAAGGAACTGCTCTCGAAGCCGTATGCGGCCTCGATGTGCGACAAGATCGATCCGAACGCCGCGGCCAAGCCCGCCGTGGCAGGCGGCCGCGAAGGCGGCACGATCTACCTGACGACCGCCGATCGCTGGGGGAACATGGTGTCGCTGATCCACAGCGTCTTCGGCGTCTACGGCAGCCGCGCCACCGTCCCGCCGTACGGGTTCGTGCTCCACAACCGCGGCTCGGCGTTCTCGCTCAACGCCAGCAGCCCGAACGTCGTCGCGCCGCACAAGCGGCCGTTCCACACGATCATCGCCGGCTTCGTGATGAGGGACGGCCAGCCGCTGATGACGTTCGGCAACATGGGTGGCAGCGTGCAGCCCGAGACGCACGCACAGCACATGATCAACCTCATCGACCTCGGAATGAACGTGCAGATGACGACCGACGCCGCGCGCTTCACGCACAATCAGAATTCGAACGTGTTGTCGCTCGAAACCAACCTGTTCAATCTGGTCGGCGCGGCGCTGAAGGCGAAGGGGCACGACGTGCGGGCGGTCACCGGCGGATCGGTCGGCGGTTATCAGGGCATTCTCTTCACGCGCGATCCGCGGATGCCCGAACCAATCTTCGACCGCCGCGCGGCCAGCGACGATCTGCCGGTGAACGGCGTCTACCGCGGTGGATCGGATCACCGCAAGGACGGTCAGGCCGTCGGGTGGTGAGATGAGTCGAGCGCGCTCGAGACGCACGCTACCGCACCGTCTTGAGCGCTGCCTGCACCATGAAGGACGTCGTCAGCCGGCTGGTCAGCAGATTGCGCTGCACTTTGGTGCTGACACCGACGGAGGCTTCGCTCGTCAGCCGGGCGCTCAGTTCGAGCTTGCCCGCTGCGAACCGTTCCTCGAACGGCGTCTCGACCGTCAGCCGCTCGCCGATTGCCGACGCGACGAGCCACTCGCGCATCGCCCAGAACACCTGGCCGTAGGTCGCCTTCTGGCGGAATGGCGTCGCCACTTGTGTCGGCCGCGTGCGATCGGTCATATCGTGCTCCGCGAGAATGCCCCACGTGCCGAAACCGAGGCGCGTATAGGCGCCGACCATCTGCCGGTCGCCGTTGTCGGCGACGCCGTGTGCCGCCGACAGCCCGACAACCGTGCGCCCCGTGCCGAGCAGATCGAGCTCCGCGAGCGCGCCGGCGCCTCGTTCTGCTTCACCAGTTGCGTCGTTCCCGCCGGGCGCGTAGAGATACGGCGCCAGAAGAACGCGTTTGGCAGAGACGAATGCCTTCAGCTGCGCCGGCGCATCGTAGTAGCCGAGACGGTTGCGCGCCTTGATTGCGATTCCCTGATCGGGAATGTTGATACCGGTCGGCAGCAGATCGCGCCCGGCCGCGATCTCGGCGACGCCGCCGAGGCGATAGTGGACGAGCGCGGTGCCGAGGACGACCGACGCGGCGCTCGATGCGGGATCGTATTCGCGTGCCGGCCGTGGCAGGTGCTCCGTTTCAGCCGACACGAGCGCCGACACGCGGAAGCCTTTTCCGAGCTCGGTCACGTTGCGATACATCAAGCGCGGCCGAAAGAGATGGGCGCCGGGTTTGTCGGGCGCCCACGTCTCCTGATCCTGAATCACCGTTCGCACGTCCTGCGTGACGCGGCCCCACAAGTTGAGCGCGCGCGGATCGGACACCGGCTTGTATTCACCCGCACGCAGGCTTTGTGCTTCGTCGATCCCGCGGCCGTACGAGTTGAGCAAGCCGCCGCCCTGCGGCGAGATATGACAGGACCCGCAGGTCGGATAGCCGAGCCGAATCATCGTCGGCAGGGCGAGCGCCGGGCCGGCCGCGGCGAGCAGCAGCAGCGCGGGGATCGTCGTGCGGAGCACGCGCCGCGCGTTCATCGAACCACTCCGAGACGAGCCATGGTGTTGGTCACCGGCCGCGCCGTGAAGTCCAGGTGCAGCTTCACTTCATCCCGCGTGCGAACGCCGAACTGCGACGGCTGCTCGATGCCGTAGGCGCTCAGTTTGACGACGCCGTCGCCGGCCGCGCGGAAGGCGGCGCCGTCGCGTATGACGGTCAGCTTCATCGTGAACGGACGGAGGATGCCGCGGATCGCGAGGTCGCCGGACACCGTGCACGCCGCCTGACGCCTCGCCGCGTCCGACTTACACGTCGCCTGACGCGACACGAATCTGACGTCATGCACGCGGCCGTCGGGACTGGTGAACACCAGCTTGCGCATGTGTTGATCGCGCAGCCCCATGCCGGTCGCCAGGCTCTTGACGGGCAGCGTCGCCACGGCCGATTCGACCGTCAGCCCGGCAGATCCGTCGCGCACGTTGGCGCGCGCGTCGAGCGCGGTCGACCTGCCATGCACGGTGATTGCCGGGATGTTGGTGGACGCTTCGAAAGTGGCGGTCCCGCCGCGGACTTCGACGGCCGACACGGCGGCCGCCGCCGACAGGCCGCGCGGCGCGCCCATCGCCGACACGATCACCATTCCACATGCAGCGGCGATCTTCGTGTTGATCGAAATCATGCTCTCCTCCATATCAGTGGTGCCGTCTGCGCGGACTTCGTTGCGGAGCACACCTCCGGCCCGGCAGATCCGTCACCGACGCGAATGCAACGAGCCTACGGCGTGAAGTCGAACAGAAGAGCGTGAAGTCGAACGGAAGAGCGTGAAGCGAGCGTTAAGAGACCGCCGAGGCGAATCCGGGCGTCAAGTCACGCCCGACCTCCGCCGCGCACGCTGTAGGTCTGACCCAGGAGCTCGACGCGATCCGACATGCCGGCGAGCAGAATCGCGACCCGATCCTCTTGTTCGTGCATGGAGACGCTCGGATCGAACTGCCGGAAGAGCGCGTGCGCGAGCGCCGTGTGGTCACGGACGGTCACGTCGCCGAGCCGAGCGATCAGGAACTCGAGCAGGAACGATTCGGTGAGGTCACGAAAACCGTCGCGAAGCGATCCGACGTCCATCGCCATCGCCTTCACGCCCGGCAGGATCGGATCGCCGCTCGGCGTGAGCAGCGCGCCGGCCGCGAGCATCGCACGCAGCGCCGCCTTGCCGACGGTCTGCCAGTTTGCAAAGTCGAACCCCGCCTCGACGGCGAGGTCGCGCGCCAGCGCGGTCGCGTCGCGTGTCAACCGCGATACGATCATCGGCGCGCCGTCGCACAGAATCTGCGCCGTGGCGGCGAACATGAAGTCCCGCGCTCGCTTCTCGGAATACAGCAGCTCACGGCGCAGGCAATCGATCATCTGGCCGGACCGCGCAAACTTGCGGGTCATCACGCGTGGACGCAAAAGCACGCGATCGGCATCAAACGCGTTACGGGCGGCGTCGATCATCGCAAGACGTTTGAGCACGCGAGATGCCACGTCCGGTGGGGCTGGACATGACCGCGCATCAAGGGACAGTTCTACACTCGACCGACACCGGCGCGAGACTGCGCGTGACAGTGCCGCCCTCGTCGTGCCACCCAACTGAGATCGCGATTTCGTTTCTGTGCCGCTGGGGCACCGGCGGTCTGACCGTGGTC
>DAIUKO010000126.1:0-1855 GCA_036848175.1 Vicinamibacterales bacterium
GCAACCCGATCAGACGATGCCATCCGATGGGTCGACGTTGAATACCAGGATCTAGAACCGCACGAAGATCGACGCGCTCACGGCCGGCGACGTGTGGGCGCTGTCATCGAACGCCACACCCTTCTGGCGAATCACGGCGCGCGCGTCGGCGCGCGCGCCTATCCCTTTCCACCATCCCGACCCGCGCGACGCGAGCATCATCTTCACGCCGGCGCCGGCCTCGTACTCGCGGCCGGTGACGACGAGAGTGCCGCCGTTTTCGAGTTGACGCAGACCGCCGATGCCGCCGCGGACGAACAGGTGCACACGGCTCCCGAGACGCGGGACGCCTGGGTACCAGAGCGCCGCACCGCCGATCGTGAACTGCTGGATCGAGTCACTGGCCGTCAGCGGTCCGTTGCTCGACTCGAAATCCGAATCGACGCGAGTCTGAAGCTCGGGCTTCGTGTACGTCAGGTACGCTTCGGCCTCCAGCCGCGGCGTCACGCGGACGGCGACGTGGGCGTCGATGCCGGACCCGCCAGCGAGCTCGGTCGAGGACGCGAACAACCTGAAGTCGGTGCCGGCCGACGTCGTCTCGTTGGCGTCACGGGATCCGAGCGTGGCGCTCCCGATCCACGCCGCGCCGAACGCCACCTCCAGCCTGCCCGGTCCCGTTGCCGAATCGGATGGCGACTGCGCGCGCGCCGGAACGACCAAGGCAGTTGTCAGCAGGAACGCCGCCGACACGATTGCGCGCGTCACTTCTGCACGACCTTGATCTCGATCGAGCCGCTGTCCGCACCGCGCGGCACGATGACGAGACCGTCGAAATAGGTGACCCGGAAATCGATGTCGACGTTGCGGTTGGGATCGAAGAAGCTGTCGAGATCCGCGTCGTCGATCGGCTCGACTCGGACCACGTGAGGACCCGGCCGCAGACCGGCCATCGAAAACTCACCCTGCGCGTTCAACGCGAAGTTCCCGACCATCGTGCCGTCCCCGGGATCGAAGGCGACAATGTGCGCGCCGAACAACCCCTGCCCGTTTTTCGTCACGCGTCCCGATAGACTCCCCGTCGCCGTCGCGAAACCGCCGTCCGGATAGATGTCCGAGATGCCGGCAATGTCGTCCGGGCGCAGTGTCCGTCCGGTGACGGTCCCGGCGCTGTAGGCGATCGGGAACATGACCGCTTCGGCCGCGAGAACGCGGCGGCCGCCGTCGGGCCGCAGCTCGGTCTCGCCGATGGCCGAGTGGCCGAGCCCGCTGAAGTGACCGATCTCGTGGAGCGCGATGCTCTCGAGATCGAACTTCCCCGCTTCGCCGTTCGACGCGACCGACCACGCGAACGACGCATTGAAGAAGATGTCCGACTCCAGCAGCGCGCCGGTGGTGTTGTCCACGAGAAAGCTCGTCGAGCCGAGCACGCGATCGAGATCCGGCCGGTTCCGAAACCCGATCGTGGAGAGTCCGTCCTCGTCGCCCGGCCGCGCGTTCGTGAAGCCTCCGAGCTGATAGCTGATCGCCGATGTCGGCACTCCCTGCCATGACGCGAACGCGCGTCCGAGAGCGCCCTGCAGATCGGTCGCCGTGACGCCGGGAACGCTCGCGTCGGTGACGAAGTAGCGAGCCGGCGTTTGCGCCCACTTCAACGTCACCGTCTGGCCGCCGACACGGACGCCGAACTTCACGTACGCAAATGCGGGTTGGAGGTGGCTCAGGATGCACAGACCGGTCAGCAGCATCGCGACGGCGCGCCGGCGCTCATCCTTCGACAAGCTCAGGATGAGCGGTATCTGCGACAACCGCCGGGTGAGCGGTATCTCCGACAACCGCCGGATGAGCGGGATCCCGCTCGTGGTGAGCCCGTCGAACC
>DAIUKO010000126.1:1955-19233 GCA_036848175.1 Vicinamibacterales bacterium
ATCCCGCTCGTGGTGAGCCCGTCGAACCACGAGCTCATCGCGCGCCTCCGGCGAGAGCGCGTACGCGCTGCTCGAAGTCGTTCAGCGGCAGCGGCCGTCGCTGCGGATCGCCGCGGACGATCGTCACCGGGACTGGAGCGGCCGACGGCATCGGCGCCGGCGGCGTGACGAGCCACGTCGAACCGTCGCCGGATCGGACGACGCGAAACACACCCTGGCTGAATCCGACGACGTAGGGCACGCTCGGTCCGCGCGCGCCGAGGAAGACGACAACGCGATCGTCGACCGCGAACTGCGGGGCGCCGACGACGATGCTGCGGTAGCGGCCGAGCGAGCCCCCCGGCACCAGAAACTGCACGGTGCCGCCGAGCGCGCCTTTGAGATAGGTGTCGACCTCCAGCGTGACGAGCGTCTCGATGGCGCGGCGATCAGGCGTCCACTGCGCATCGACCGCCGCCACGCGGCCTCGCGCGATCGCCACGGCATCGTGCGCGAGCTGGCCGAGATCGGCGCCAATCAACACGGTCGCACGCACCGGGACGGCAACCGTCAAGACGAACATCACAGCGAACGCGGATCGCATGATCAGACTCCTAGGGCACCGACACGTGGGCGGCTCTGACGACTCTCAACACCGCTTCAGCGGCGCGGCGGCTCGCGCCGCGGCCGCCGAGTTTCGCGCGCACGCGCGCGAGCCCTTCGCGGATCTTCGCCGCACGCGCGCGATCGGTGAGCATCGAGATCGCTTCGCGCGCGACCGCCGCCGGCGTGAAGGCATCCTGAATCAGCTCGGGCACGATCATCTCGCCGGCGATCAGGTTCACCATCCCGACGGTGCGGACGTTGACGAGATGTTTCCCGAGGCGATACGTCATCGGCGACAGCCGATAGACGATGACCATTGGTGTGTCGTGCAAGGCGGTCTGCACGGTCGCGGTGCCGGATGCCGTCAGCGCGACATCCGCTGACGCCAGAACCGTATCGGTGTCGCCCTCGACGATGGCGATGCCGCTGGCGATGCGCTCCACGGGCTCGAACAACCGATCGGACAAATGCGGCGCGCGTGCCACCATCAACTGGACATCCGGAATCCGGGCGCGGATCAATACAGCCGATGCGACGAGATCGGACAGGATTCGCGACACTTCGTTCGGCCGGCTGCCCGGGAGGATCGCCACCGTGGGCGCCGGCGCGGACAGGCCGTGCTGCGCGAGAAACCGCTCACGCGTCGTCGACGGCGCCGACAGGTCCACCAACGGATGGCCGACGAACTCGACTGGCACACCGCCGTCGCGATAGATCGTTTCTTCGAACGGAAAGATGACGAGCACGCGATCCGCAAACTCGCGAATCGTCTTCAGCCGGCCGGGCCGCCACGCCCAAATCTGCGGGCTGATGTAATAGATGACCGGCACGCCGAGCCGTTTGACCGCGGGCGCGAGGCGGAAGTTGAAGTCGGGCGAGTCGATGACGACCAGCGCGTCGGGCCGCTCGGCGCGGGCGGCCGCAACCAGCCGGCGGAGCGCCGCAAACGATCGCGGCACCTTGGCAATCGCTTCGGTCAGTCCGGTGACCGCGATGTCGCGATAGTCGTCGATGAGGCGGCCGCCGGCGGCCTGGAACTGCGGACCGCCAAGACCGGCAATCGAGAGCGACGGCTCGAGGGCGCGCAGCTCGCGCGTCAGCGCCCCGGCATACAGATCCCCGGACGCTTCACCGCACGACAGCAGAAGCCGAACGCTCAAGAAGCCGGGCGTTTGAACAGCGCGGGATCGATCGGCGTGTTGAACTTGACGTCGGTGACCTTTCGCTCGAGCGTGATCGGGCCCGCCTTGCGAGAGGCGGTGAATGGAATCTGCACGCCGTCCACGGCGCGATAATCGGAGAACTGTTCTTCGACAATCGGTCGCCCGGGCGAGTCGGCGGTGAAGACCTGTTTGCGGATCAGCCCGGTCGCCGGATCGACGTAAAGGATGACGGGATTCAGATCCGTACCGGAGATTTCCAGCGCGTGATCGATATGGCCGCTCGCATCCTTGACGTCGGGCAGAATCCGCGGTGTCAGCTTCCCGTCCTTCGCCGCGAGCAGCAGCGCAATCGCGTCGCGGCGCAGCGTCGCCCGCGCTTCACGCGCCACCTGCTCGGGCGCTGCGCGAACGGCACGCGGATCCTTCATCCACGCTTCGGTTCCGTCGTAGGCCGTGATCACGGCGCTGTCGCCGGTGCTCGTCTCGATCCGGAATCGATCGGGATACTGCAGATAATTCAGCGTCGTCGTCGCTCGACCGGGCGCTTCCGGATTCGTCAACGTCTGCTTGGCGACGATGGTCTTGATGCCGCGGAGCTTTTCGAGTCCGCCCTTCGCCGAAATCACCTGATCGAGCAGCGCCTGCGCCTTCTCACCTTCCTGAGGCGTGATCGTCGATTGTTGTCTCTCGTCAACGTACCGTAGCGGCGCCCTTCCCGCCCCTCCGGCCCATCCAGCCTGTCCTGCCCCGCCCGCCCTCGTCCCGGCGCGCTTGAAATTCGCCGCCGTGAGATCGAGGTCGCCAAGCTCAATGGTTTCGTAGGTCGAGAAGCCGACTCCTTTGAGCTGCGAGGCGAACGCCGCCGCGTTGCCGACGAGGACGACTGACAGGCGATCCGGACGAAGAAACGCGCGCGCGACACGCTGAATGTCGTCGACGGTGACCGCGTTCACCCGCTCGCGGAACGTCTGCAGCTGATCGAGCGGGAGACCGTAGAACAGCACGTTGACGACCTGCATCGCGATCGATTCGGGCGTTTCGATGGTCAGCGGGAAGCTGCCGGTGAGGTACGCCTTCGCGTCGGCCAACTCGTACTCGCTGACGCGCTCGCGCTGGATGCGCCAGAATTCGTCGACGATGAGCCGCAGCACTTCACCCGTGGCTTCAGACCGGGTGTTGGTCTCGGCCTCGAAGTCGCCGGTCTCCTTCAGCGTGTCCATGTTGGCCTGCGCGCCGTAGGTGAGGCCGCGCTGCGTGCGGAGCACTTGATGCAGGCGGTTGCTGCCCTCGCCGCCGAGAATCCGGATGGCGAGGTTGACCGCCATGTAGTCGGGATGCTTGCGCGCGATGCCGAGATGGCCGACGCGGACTTCGGTCTGCACGGCGTCGGGCTTGTTGACGACGATGACGCGGCGCGTCGGATCGGGCGGATCGATGAACTTCTGCGCCTCGAGCTCGCGCCGTTCCCAGTCGCCGAACACCTTCTTCGCCGTGCTGAACGCTTCCTCGGCGGTGACGTCGCCGACGATGGCGAAGATGGCGTTGTTCGGCGCGAAGTACTTCTGGTGATACGCGACGAGGTCTTCGCGCGCGATGCTGCCCACGGTCTCCGGCGTCCCCGTCTCGGGCAGGCCGTAGGGGTGGAATCCGTAAACGAGCCGATCGAAGACCGAGTTGGCGACGTACTCCGGATCCTCGAGGCTGACGCGCAGTCCCGACAGCGTCTGCTGCTTTTGCCGATCGATTTCAGCCTGATCGAAACCCGGCTGGCGCGCCATGTCGGACAGCATGCGCATGCCGCGCTCGAAGCTGTCCTTCATGACGATCATGTTGACGAACGTCAAATCGGTGCCGGCGCCGGCGCCCATCGCGCCGCCGATGAAGTCGATTTCGTCGTTCAACTCGGACGCCGACTTCGTCTTCGTACCCTGATCGAGCAGCGACGCCGCCATGTGCGCGAGCCCGAGCTTGTTCTTCGGATCCGAGGCCGCACCGGCGCGAATCAGCAGGCGCATGTTCACGACCGGCTGTTCGTGATGCAGGACGGCCACGACCTGCAAGCCGTTCGGCAGCGTCTGCAGCTCGTACGGCGGAAACTTGATGTCGCGCGCCGTTAGCGGCGACGGCGGCCGCTCGGTCGGCCATTGCCGCGGCTGCGCAAAGGCCGTCGCGCCGGCGAGGCACAGAAAAACGGTCGCCAGGCTGGCAAGGCGGCGGATCATTGCGCACCCGCTTTCCCCGACGGCATGAGCGTCAGCACGACACGATTCTCCGGCTTGAAATACGTTCGCGCCACGCGCTGGACGTCGGCGACGGTCGTGTTCTGGAAGATCTCGAACTCGCCGTCGGCCGTCTTGATGTCGCGGTGAATGACGACCGCGTGCGCGAGCACGCCGGCCTTCGACTGGTTCGACTCGCGCTGGAGGATGTAGTCGCGCGCGAACTGATTCTTGGTCCGCTGCAGCTCGCGGTCGCTGATCGGTTCGGTCTTGAGCTTCTCCATCTCCGCGATGAGCGTGTTGGCAACATCTTCGGTCTTGTTCCCCGGCTGCACGATCGCGACTGCATAAAAAAGGTTCGGGTCTTCGATCAGGTTGGCCTGACCGAAGGCCGCGACGGCCATCTGCGTCTCGTAGACCAGCTTCTTGTAGATCCGCGAGCTCTGACCGTCGGAAAGCACCTTGGCGGCGATGTGCAGCGGATACGAATCGGGATTGCCGTCGAAGGTGATGTGGTAGGCGACGACGACCGCCGGAAGCGGCCACGGCTCCTGGAGCGTCACCCGCTTCTCCTTGGTCTGCGCCGGCTCTTTCGGAATGTCGCGGGGGACGTCACGCGTCGCTTTCGGCACGCGGCCGAGATACTGGTTCACCAGCTGGATCGCCTGCGTCGAATCGAAGTCGCCGACGAGCACCATCGTCGCGTTCGACGGCACGTAGTAGGTCTGGTAGAAGTCGCGGACGTCGTCGACCGACGCCGCTTCGAGATCCACCATGCTGCCGATCGTCGCGTGCTTGTACGGATGCACGGTGAACGCCTGGTCGTAGATGATCTCGTTCAGGCGGCCGAACGGCTGGTTGTCCACGCGCATGCGCCGCTCTTCCTTGACGACGTCGCGCTCGTTGGTGAACGTGTCCTTGTCGATGCGCAGCGTCGCCATACGGTCGGCTTCGAGCCACAGAATCATCGGCAGGTAGTGCGCCGGCACCGTTTCCCAGAACACCGTTTCGTCGTCGGTGGTGTAGGCGTTGCTCTGGCCGCCGACGGACGAGACCATCGACGTATGCGCTTCGGGCTGAACGTTCTTCGAGCCCTTGAACATCAGATGCTCGAACAGATGCGCGAACCCGGTCCGTCCCGGCTTTTCGTTCTTCGAGCCGACGTGATACGTGAGGTTCAGGTGGACGATCGGCGTCGAGTGGTCCTCCGACAGCACCAGCGTCAACCCGTTCGGCAACGTCGTGATCTCGTACTGCAGCTTCGGTGGACGAACGGCGGCGGACGGGATGGAGACGGCGACCAGCACAAGCGCGCAGGCCGCGGCGAGCGTGCGGACGAACCGGTGTTTCATGGCTCCCATTATCGACTGAGTAGGCGGAAACCGGCGAGTACCCAATTCTGAGACACGCGATCGAGCGGGTACGCGTCCACGCGGCGCTCGAACCCGGCGAACACCTCGAGCACGCCGCCGCGGCCGGTCACGCGCATGCCGCCTTCGAACAGTGCGCCGACCTGCGTGCCGCGCTTCGGAATCGTCCCGTTCACGAAAAACACCTCTCCGGATCCGTGTGCAAAAATGCCAACCTGCGGACTGACCGGCCGCCGGACGAGAACGTCCCCGCCGCCAATCCAGGTGTAGTCCACGAACGAGTGCTGCACGACGCGTCCGAGCTCGAACGCGGTATCGATCGTCGTCTCCGCCGCGGTGAACCGCCTCAGCAGACGCCCGCCCGGCGCATTCCACGCGATCGCATTGGGCTTGGGCCGGTCGCTCAGATGCCGCGACACGTGATGAAAGACGCCGGCGATCTCCGCCGCGCCGACGCGCGCCGACAGCGACGCTTCGAGCGTGTAGTTCGCCTGATTCGGATCGAACGGCCGGAGCTCACTCCCCATCACGGCCTCGTAATCGACCATCACAGAGGCACGCCCGAGCACGTAGTCGAGGACGTCGAACGAGCCGCCGAAATGCGAGTCCCACGAAAACCGCTGCTGCGGATCGTCGCCGCCGTTCAACTTGGAGATGGTCATGTGAAAGTCGTACCGGGACAGGAACTCGGGTCCGGACGGCGCGGGCGCGACGACCGGCTGAGGAATCTGGGCGGCGGCAGGCGTGGTCAGGAAAACGAAGAGGATGAAGGTCAGCGGTCGGCGGTGCGACATTCGGCGAGTTTCTCCTCGAGTTCGGCGATGCGCTGTTCGAGCTCGGCGATGCGTTTCCTCAACGCAGGAAGCCCGCGGAAGATCGTCGCGGCCCGGCGCCAATCCTGGTGCGGGATCGCCGGATGACCGGTGACGAACTCGCCGCCGGCGACCGATCCGAGCACGGCGCTCTTTGCGCCGATTTTCGCGCTCGCGCCGATCCGGAGGTGGTTGGCCACGCCGCTCTGCCCGGCCATCATCACGTCGTCTTCGATGACCGTGCTGCCGGCAATGCCCGATTGTGCCGCCATGAGCACTCGCCGGCCGATCGACACGCCGTGAGCGATATGAACGAGGTTGTCGATCTTGGTGCCGGCCTTGATCCGCGTCTCGCCCACCGGCGGACGATCGATGGCGGCGTTGGCGCCGATCTCCACGTCGTCTTCGATGACCACGGCGGCATGCTGCGGGATCTTCAAATGCGATCCGTCCGGCTGCCGGACGAACCCGAACCCGTCGCTGCCGACGACGACACCGTCGTGGAGGATGATGCGGCTGCCGAGCACGACGCGGTCTCGCAGCGAGACATGCGAGTGAATGATGCAGTCGTCGCCGACCACCGCGCCCTCGCCGATCACGACGTTGGGATAGATGATCGTCCGCGCACCGATCGAGGCCGACGCGCCAATCGTCACGAACGGACCAATCGACACCCCTTCGCCGATGGCGGCGTCCGGCGCCACCGAGCTGAGTCGATCGATGCCTGGTACGGGCCGAGTGGCCTGAACAAACAGCTTCAGCGCACGCGCGAAGGCCGAGTAGGGATCGTCGCTGCGAAGGATCGCGCAGCGTGGAAGCGCCGCCGCCTGATCGGATTGGGCGGACCCGAGAATCACCGCCGAGGCCTGTGTCGCCGCGAGATCGGCGACGTACTTCGGATGGGCGAGAAACGTGAGATCGCCGGCCTGTGCATCGCGGATCCCGGCCACGCGGAGAATCTCTACGTCGCCGCTGCCTTCAAGACGGCACTGCAGACGATCGGCGAGCTCCCGTAATTTCATCGCGACGACTGTTTATACCACGCAGGTGGTCAGCGCGCGGGGACGGCGGTGCGGTCGAAGAACGCGGCGAGCCGCGGCAGGTTGAGCGCCTCGGCGATCGCGGCCACGCGCGATGCGCGCGCGTCGCGCGGCTCGCCCGCGAGCGCCGCGAGCTCGTCGAGCGCTTGTTCTGGACGCATCGACCACCGGGTCGCGTCGATCCCCTGCCGCGCTCCGCGCCACGACAGGTAATGCCCGATCACCCTGAACCCGAAGTAGTACGCGAAGACGTTCGGTCCTGGAACGAGGACGAGCGCGCCGGATGCGACGAAGAGCAGTCCGTCGAGAATCAGCCAGCCGCCGTGGTAGCGCCGGGCATGCGCGAGGATGGCGTCGCGCCGTTCACTGGCGGCCCGGTCCGAGAGATTCGAGGGATGAACGAGCGTGGCGCTCGATGCGTGGCGCAGCGACCACAACGTGCGCTGCTCCGCGATCGATTCGGCGATGCCGCACACGGCCCAATCGCGGGCGCGGCCCCATCGCGTGGTCGACGGCTCGCGGTGCCGGGCGGTATGGACGGCCTCGCGCCACCACGCCTGCAGCCGGTCCAGTTGCCGGCGGAGAAAACCGTCGACGGCCTCATCAGGCGCCGCGATGGTATGGTCGTCGGGAGGCTCGGAATACAGTTCGAACCTCGCCGACCCCAGTGGCACGAGGAAAACGACGCTCTCTTCCAACGATCCGATTCTAGACGCGTGTCCGTCCACTCACTAAGTTGACGATGAAAAGCACCAATGCGATCACGAGCAGAAGGTGAATCGCGCCGGCTGCGACCTTGAACGCCAACCCCAGCACCCAGAAGATCAGCAGCAGCACGATCAGAGTCCAGAGCATGTGGCTACCTCCAGCCACAAAATCCATCAATGAGCGTGCCAGCACCCCGCATTCGTTACCGATTACTGCCGGGCTTTCTGACTCTCTCGACCGGACGAGCACCCTCGAGCGCGACCGCCGGCTTTCCCGCCGCCTCCCACGCGCCGACGATCAGCCCGGCCGTCGCCGTGATCGACTCGCCCAGCCGGCGTTCGAGAATTGGCTTGACCGTGGTGAAGAACGATTCGAAGTATTCCGCGTCGTAAGTGTCCTTGCTGCCGATCGCCTCGCCGTCCGCCTCGAGAATCGGACCGACCAACTTGTAGCCCGCGAGCAGCGCCTCGAATGCCGCGTCGCGGACGTTGGCGATTGCCGCCGGCGCCGCCGGACGCACCGTCAGGCGCGACTGGAATTTCTCGATCAGATCGCGCTCGAAGCGCGCGTGGATGCCGGTGTTGCCCGTCAACTGGCCGTCATAGTTGTTGGTGGCGTGCAACGGTTGATGCGCGTCCTGGATGTAGTGGCCGATCACGGCGCTGAAGAGGATCAGATCGCTCGGCCCGTACTGCGATCCGCGCGCGAATCCCTCGAATGTGCGGCGGAGATTGCCGAACAGCTCCTGCGCGCGCCACGGCAGCATGCCGTTGCGCTTCAGCGTCGGCATCCCGAACTTCTCGATCGCCGCACCGAGCTCGCGCGGCAGCACCTCGAACGGATAGTCGCCGTACTCGCGGACGCCGAAATCCATGAAGTGATTCGGGTCTTCTTCCCAACCGACGTTTCGCCACAGATCCGGATCGACCGCGCGAATGACGATCTCGTCACGATAGCGATCGAAGAAAGGTTTCAACGGCGCCGGCAGCAGCTCGATCGCGCGGGCCATGATGTAGCGATGGCCGACGAAACCCCATGCGAACGCGGGCGCCGGCATCAGGGCGCCGGCGAGCACGATCGCGGCGACAAGGGCGCGTTTTTTCATGCTGCTATATTAATTTCGATTGGACAACCTGACTCACACGCTCTTCGGGGCCACGCTCGCCCGCACGCCGCTCGGACGGGCCGGCCGCGGGACGACGGCGGCGCTGATCATCGCCTCCAACCTGCCCGACATCGACATCGTCACGACCGCCGGCGGATCGATTAGTTATCTGCAGTGGCATCGCGGGCCGACCCACGGACCGATCGGCATCGTCGGCCTCGGTCTCGTGACCGCCGCGATCGTGTCGGTGGCGTATCGCATCATCGATTCGCGGCGGCGCGATCCGACGACCGAACGCGCCGGCGTCGCGCCGTTCGGGATGCTGGCGATCGTGTCGACGATCGGTGTACTTCTGCATGTCCTGATGGACGTGCCGACGTCGTACGGCGTGCGCATCCTGAGCCCGTTCAGTTGGCGGTGGTTCGCAGTCGACTGGATGCCGATCATCGACATCTGGCTGCTGATCGTTCTCATGGCCGGATTGTTCTTCGGGCTCCGATCGCCGGCGGCGAAGCGAAGAAACGGCGCGATCGTGTTGACGGTGATGGCGGTCGTCTACGGCATCCGCGCCGCCGCGCATCATCAGGCGCTCGCGCTGGCGCCGCGCGTGCTCGGACCGACGTTGCCACAGCGATGCGATCCGGCGACGGCACGTTCGGGCGTCATCGACGTCTGGCCGCGTGGCCCTGTCGCGATGCCGGTCCTGGCCGCGGGCAAGCGGTGCCTGGTCGAAATCGCCGCGATCCCGGAGTTCATCGGTCCGTTCTCGTGGCGCATCATCGCGCAGATGTCGAATTCGTACGAGATCTATCAGCTCGATCTCCTCGACGCGAGGCTCCGCGCGGCGGACAGCGGCAGCGTCTTCTGGCGCCACGTCCGCCGCTATCCCAACATCTGGACGCCGGTCGTCGAAGAGGCGGGATCCAGTCGGCTCGGGCGCATCTTCCTGGGGTTTTCGCGGTTCCCCGCGGCACGATCTGTCGTCGATGCCGAAGGCGTCACCACGGTGCGCTGGACCGACGTCCGCTTCGTCTTCGGCATCGGCCCGGTCGATCAACCACGCCGCGGCCCGGATATGTTCACGGCCACGGTCCGTATCGACGCCGACGGGAAAGTCGTCGACGAGCATCTGGGCAGCCGGCCGTGACTTCGTCGAAGCGCCGTCGGCGCGAAGGCGGTCCCCGACTTGGCGCGCACATGTCGGTCGCCGGCGGGCTGCCGCGGGCGGTCGAGCGCGCGATCGCGCATCGCTGCGATGCGCTGCAGATCTTTGCGAAGAACGCCAGCCAATGGCGCGGCCGCGTCGTCCCGCCCGAGGAGATCCGCGAGTTTCGCGCCAAGGTGAGAGCGTCGGGGATTCATCCGGTCGTCTCGCACGCCAGCTATCTGATCAACCTCGCGACGACCAACGCCGCGCTCAGGCAGCAGTCGTGCGACGCCATGGGCGACGAGCTCGATCGCGCTGAAGCGCTCGGGCTGCTCGGCGTCGTGCTGCATCCGGGCTGCTACACGATCGGCTGCGAGGCCGACGGCCTCGAGCTCATCGCCGAGAACCTGCTCGAGCTGCTGCGCGCCAGGCGCCGAGGCAACACGATGGTGCTGCTGGAACACACGGCGGGACAAGGGACATCGCTCGGAACCACGTTCGAACAGCTTGCGTCGATCATCGCGAAGATGAACGACCACCGGCGCGTCGGCGTCTGTCTCGACACGTGCCATCTGATTGCGTCGGGCTACGACATCGCCACACCGGAAGGCTACGCGTCAACGTTCAGACAATTCGACCGGCTGGTGGGTTTCGAGCGCCTGAAAATGTTTCATCTGAACGATTCGAAGAAGCCGCTCGGCAGCCGGATCGATCGGCACGAGCACATCGGTGAAGGATGTCTCGGGCTGGAACCGTTCCGGCGAATCGTCAACGATCGCCGGTTCCGAGATCTGCCGATGCTGCTCGAGACGCCCAAGACGGAAGGCCGATCGCCGACGCAGATCCAGATCGATCCGCTGGACGAGAGAAACCTCAACGCGCTGCGGGACCTGATCGAGTGAAGCGGGAGCGCAGGCCTTCAGGCCTGCTTGGATTCTCCGAACACCTCTGCTTCAAAGCGCCACAGCTTGGCGCCCTTCTTCCACGCGTCGAGCGGCAGACCGGCTTTGTGGCAGGTGTGCGAGAGAAAGGCTTCGCGATCCCATTTCCATTCCGTCGCGACTTGCGGCAGCAGCAGGCCGCGGCGCCACCCCTGTTCGACAACGAGACCATGCGTGCCGATTTCGATCTCCTCGACGCCGGAGATCGGTTCGAGCGGCCCGAGGAGCGACAGCTCCAATTCGAGATCGACGAGTTCCGGCGCGGTGACACTGGGGAAACGCGGGTCGGTGCTGCACGCCGCGACCGCGCACCGCACGATGACCTGGCCGAGCGGTTCGTTCGGTTCGATGTGGCCGATGCAGCCGCGCAGATCGCCGTGGCGATGAATCGTGACGAACGCGCCGCCGGGCTGCGCGAACACACCGGTGAGCTGCGGCGTCGGCGCCGGCAGTCGATTCACGTGCGCCGTGATCACGTCGCGAGCGAGTTGCAGCAGCCGGCGGCGATCGCTCTCGCTCGTCATCACCGCAACCGCTCACTGGTGGAGAGCGTTGCAAAGTTGCCGAGCGCCGCAGCCATGTAGCCGACGACCGCGGATTTGTCGCCCGAGACATCGCCTGAATCGGCGTAGTTCAACACAACCGCGTCGCGTGCGCCAAGCGCGCGGGCGGCGCGCATGACGGCGACCGTCGGTCCGCCGCCGCACGCGTGGTCGGGTTCGGTTCGCAGCGCCTCCTGCAGGCCGTCGGCGTCGAAGCGCGACACGCAGTCGATCACCACGCCGTCGAGCGCGGCCGCGGCTCTGGCGTCGTGGTAGTGCGAGAGGTCGGTACTCGCGATCACGAGCGCGCGGCGTCCGCGCAGGACCGACGCGAGCGCGTCGCCGAGGGCGCGCGCGGTGTCGGCGGTCTGATACCCCATCACCAGCGGCACGATCGGCGCGCCGGGAGACAGATGCAGGAGAAAGGGCAGCTGCATCTCGAGCGAGTGCTCGCGCGCGTGCGCGGCCGCGTGTTCCTTCACGATCGGCGTCGCGGTCAACAGCGCCGCGGCGCAGGCTTCGTCGATCGGCGCCAGACCAAACGGTGTCTCGAATCCGCCGGCGGGATACACCGACACGCCGTCGAAGCCGACGAAATGCGACGGCCCGACGAGCACCGCGACGTCGAACTGCCGACCGCGCAGCAGGCGGTAGGCATGTGCGGCCACCGGTCCGGAGTACATGAGTCCGGCGTGCGGAGCGATAAGGGCGACGAGATCGCCCGGCACGTCACGCGTGGTGTTGGCGAGATGACGATCGACCGCGGCCGCGAGCGTCGTCGAGGTGCCTGGATACCAGCTGCCCGCCACCACGGCCTTGCGGACCTTCACGGTCATGCCATGCCGTGGGGCGCATGTTAGCATCCGCCTATGTCGTCTGGATTCACCCGCGACGAGGTCGCGGCCGTGGCCGCGCTCGCCAATCTGGACCTGAATGCGGCGGAGCTGGATCTTTTCGCACGCCAGCTCGGCGACATCCTGAAAGCCGCCGAGGAAGTGCAGGGCGTGGATACGACCGGCGTCCCGCCGACCGCCAGCGTCGTCACGCGCCATGCCGCGGATCGCGCCGACGAGGTCCTGCCCTGTCTGGATCGCGACGACGCGCTCGCCGCCGCGCCCGATCCCGCGCTCGACGCCGGGCTGTTCAAGGTGCCGCGAGTCATCGGATGAAGATCGCGACCACGGTCCGCGATGTTCGCGACGCCGTTCGGAGTGGACATCGATCCGCGGCGGAGGTGTGCCGCGAATCGCTCGATCGGATCGCGACGCTGAACCCGCAGTTGAACGCGTTCAACACCGTCATGGCCGATCGCGCGCTCGAACGCGCCGAGGCCATCGATCGCGATCCCGATCGCTGGCGCGACGCGCCGCTTGCCGGCGTTCCGATCGCGCTCAAGGACAATCTCTGCACGCGCGGCGTCCGCACCACCGCCTCGTCACGCATGCTCGATACCTACGTCCCGCCTTACAGCGCGACGGTCGTCGAGAAGCTGGAAGCAGCCGGCGCGGTGATCGTCGGCAAGACGAATCTCGACGAGTTCGCCATGGGATCGTCGACCGAGAATTCGGCGTACGGTCCGACGCGCAACCCGTGGGCGCTCGATCGGATCCCAGGCGGGACCAGCGGCGGATCGGCAGTCGCCGTCGCCGCCGATCTCACACCGCTCGCGCTCGGCTCCGATACCGGCGGATCGATCCGTCAGCCGGGCGCCCTGTGCGGCGTGATCGGCCTCAAGCCGACCTACGGCCGTGTGTCGCGGTATGGTCTGATCGCGCACGCCTCGTCGCTCGATCAAATCGGTCCGCTCGCGCGTACGGCGTACGACGCGGCGCTGGCGCTGTCGATCATCGCCGGCGCCGATCCGGCCGACGCGACCAGCGCGCCGGAGCCGGTGCCGGACTACACCGCGGCGTTGACCGGCGACGTCCGGAACACGCGCATCGGCGTCCCGCGCCGTCTGCTCGAGCAGGGCGTGGACCCTGAAGTGAAGGGCGCGGTCGACGCGGCGCTCGCGGCGCTGCGATCGCGCGGCGCGACGCTGGTCGACATCGAGCTGCCGCACGCCAAGTACGCCATTCCCGTGTACTACATGGTCTCGACGGCGGAGGCGAGCTCGAATCTCGCGCGCTACGACGGCGTCCGCTACGGCTCTCGCGCCGGCGCGAAAGATCTGCGCGAGATGTACGGCAAGACACGCGCGCAGGGATTCGGTGCGGAGGTCAAGCGGCGCATCATGCTCGGCACCTACGTGCTGAGCGCCGGCTACTACGACGCCTACTATCTCAAGGCGCAGCAGGTCCGCACCCTGATTCTTCGCGACTACGACGACGCCTTCGGCGGCGCCGAGGCGGTGGAGGCGATCGCGATGCCGACGAGCCCGACCGCGGCGTTCCCCATCGGCGAGCGCGTGTCCGACCCGCTGCAGATGTATCTCGCCGATGTCTTCACCGTCAGCGCGAACCTCGTCGGACTCCCCGCCGTCAGCGTGCCGTGCGGGTTCACCGCCGGCCGTCTGCCGATCGGACTCCAGCTCACCGGCCGCCGGTTCGACGAGGCGACACTGCTGCGAATCGTCGATGCCTACGAGCGCGACAGCGAATGGTCGAAGCAACTGCCGCCGATCGCGAGTCGCTGAAGCCGGCCGACTGGGCGAACGCGAGCGACGAGAAGCTGCTCGAGATCCGCATGTGCGATCTCGGCCTGACCATCGAAGGCACCGATCTGGAGCAGCGCATCGCGCAGGTCAACGCCGAGCTCAGCGCGCGCGGCCTCGTCTTTCGTCCGCACTACTACTTGTCCGACGAGTGGTTCACGCCCGACGGCGTGCCCGGCATCGCGATTCCCTTCTACCTCGCCCACCCGCGTCTGGCGCGGCTGGAGCTGGCGCAGATGCTCGAAGTCGAAGGCGCGGATCCCGACACGTGCCTGCGCATCCTGCGCCATGAAACGGGCCACGCCATCGACAACGCCTACGACCTGCGGCGCAGACCGAGGCGCCGGCGCATCTTCGGCAGTCCGGGAATCGAGTATCCCGAGTACTACACGCCCAAGCCGTACAGCAAGAGCTTCGTGCAGCATCTCGATCACTGGTACGCGCAGAGTCATCCCGACGAGGACTTCGCCGAGACGTTTGCGGTGTGGCTCGATCCGCAGTCGCAGTGGGCGACGCGCTACGCCGGGTGGCCGGCGCTGCGCAAGCTGGAGTACATGGATCGGCTGATGCGCGAGCTGGCACGACGGCGGCCGACTGTGAAGTCACAGCGCAAGGTCGATCCGCTGTCGCGGCTGAAGAAGACGCTCGGCGAGCACTATAAAAAGAAGCGCGAGCACTACGGCCTCGATCATCCCGACTTCTACGACAGCGACCTGCGCAATCTGTTCTCCGACGCGCCGGAGTACGCCAAGAACCTGCCGGCGGCGCGGTTCGTGCGGAGGATTCGGAAGGAAGTCCGCGGCACGGTCGCGAGCTTCACCGACAGCTACCAATACACCATCGACCAGCTGCTCGAGGGCATCATCGATCGCTGCCGGGAACTGAACCTGCGGCTGGTCGACGACGAAGCGTCGACGAAGATCGACTTCATGGTCTTCCTCACCGTGCAGACGATGAACTATCTGCACAGCGGACGGCATCGGGTGGCGCTGTGAGAATCGTCGCTCTCGTGCATCGTCACCTGATCCCGCCGGCGAAAATCGAAGAAGGCACCGACATCACGGCCGCGCCGTGGCGGACGGAGTACGACGTCATCACGACGCTCGCCGCGATGGGGCACGAGGTGCAGACGCTCGGCGTACACGACGACCTCCGCGAGATCCGCCGCCTCGTCGAAGAATGGAAGCCGCACATCGCCTTCAACCTGCTCGAGGGCTTCGACGACATCACCATCTTCGACCAGAACGTGATCTCGTACCTCGAGCTGCTGAAGCTCTCCTACACGGGCTGTAACCCGCGCGGACTGCTGCTGTCGCGCGACAAGTCGCTGTCCAAGAAGCTGCTCCACTACCACCGCATCCCGGTGCCGGACGCGGAAGTCTTCCGCAGCGGCCGGCCGATTCGCCGCCCGAAGCGATTGACCTTCCCGCTGATCGTCAAATCTCTCACGCAGGAGGCGTCAATCGGGATCTCGCAGGCGTCGGTCGTCGACAGCGACGAAAAACTGCAGGAACGCGTCACCTTCGTGCACGAGAGCATCGGCACGGCGGCGATCGCCGAGCAGTACATCGAGGGCCGCGAGCTCTACGTCGGCATTCTCGGGAATCAGGCGCTCCAGGCGCTGCCCGTCTGGGAGCTGTTCTTCACCAACATGCCCGAGGGCGCCAAGCGGATCGCCACCGATCGCGTGAAGTGGAGCGTGAAGTATCAGAAGAAGTACGGCATCGACAGCGGCGCGGCCACGGATCTTCCCGAGGGCAAGGCGGAGGGCATTCAGCACCTCTGCAAGCGCGCGTTCCGCGCGCTCGAGTTGAGCGGCTACGCACGCATCGATTTGCGGCTCGACGAGGCGGGCAACGTCTGGGTGCTCGAAGCAAATCCGAATCCGCAGATCGCCAAGGGCGAGGACTTCGCGGCCTCAGCCGAGAAAGTTGGTCTGGCCTACGAGGCGGTTCTGCAGCGGATCATCAATCTCGGGTTGCGATGGCAGCCTGAGAGTGTCGCTTAGCGAGTCAGCGCGTACGAGGGCTTGGACGCCGCACGGACGATCGCCCACACGCAGAACACAACAAAGGCAAGCGGCAACAGCGGCAGGACGATCGCGACCAGCGTGACGGCCAGGCTGAGCGCCAGTACCACGAGCACGCCGACGAACACGACCGGCAGCACCAGGAGCGCAGCCACCGCCTTGAACGCCAGGCGCAGGAGCACGAACGGCAGGAACAGCAGCGCGAAGGGAATGGCGAGAAGGGCGAACGGCAGCGCGAGCAATCCGAAGATGATCCCGAACAGCAATCGAAACGGCAGCGTCAGGAGCCACACCATACTCTGGATTTACGTGGCGCCCCCTTTGCGGGTTCCGAACCCCTCGAGCGGATCGGCATGCCCGCGCGGCGCCGTCGGCGGCAGATACGCCATCGGCTGATGCGTAAGGCGTTCATCAAGACTCTTGACGACGGCCGCGGCCCCGCCCGCCGTCTTCTTCAGTTTCGTGAAGCCGACGATGACGCAGAAGCCGATGAAGAGCACCAGCACGAACACGGCGCTGACCGTGAGGCCCTTCACGGCGGCAATCACCAGGTTCAGGACCTCGTTCATGCCTCGCCCTCCGGACGCGCCGGCTTCGGTTCGGGAACGTTGTAATACACCAGCCCGCGGCGAACTTCTTCCATCGCCAGGCGCTCCGCTTTTTTCGGAAGATGCTCCTGATCGTCGATGCGGACGCGCGCGCCGCGCCGCAACTGCTTGGCGCGGAGCGCCGCCACGTCGACGAACAGGAAACGGCTCTGAATGGGAGGCAGAGGCTCCGGCGGAACCGCCGGAGCCTCGGCTGCGTCAAGAGGCGCCTGGGGCATGATGTCGTCCATCTCGACCAAAAGCCTAACACGTCAAACTAGTACTCTTCCATCCCGTGGGCGAGGCCGGCGCCGGCTTCTCCGTCTCTATCGTTACGCGGCGACGTCGACCTTGATCGACCGCGGCTTGGCTTCCTC
>DAIUKO010000127.1:0-19135 GCA_036848175.1 Vicinamibacterales bacterium
GATGTCGGGATGATGATCGGCGGCTTCGGCTTCCGGCGCGAGACGGTTGACGAACGCGATCGCCTCCGGAAAATCCTTGAACGTGTACTGCTTCTTGATCGCGTCGCCTTCGAGCGACCAGCCGCTCAGGCCCTTGATCCGTTGCTCGGCTTCGGCGCGGGATAACTTCATGTCGTCTCCGATCGTCAGTCAGGCTTCCTGGCGCGAGTCTCGTCCAGCCGGACGCGCGCCATTTCGACGGCGTCGAGCGATTCCTTCTGCAGTTCCAGCGCGCTCGGACCTTCGGTCGGGCTCGCGAAGGCGCTGCCGGCGATCGTCCGATGGTAGGCGCGCTCGGCGCGCTGCAGCGCCTCGAGCGCCTCGGTGTGCTCGTGCTGCCATTCGAGCCAGCGCATGAGCCGATCGATCGCCGCCGTCTCGGTCGGACCGGCGCATTCGATGCCGAACGGATCGCCGCTGTCGTCGCGCACGGCGTGCGCCAGCCATTGGCCGTCGCGTTCGGCCGCGATGAGACGATACTTCTTGTCGCCGAGCGAAAGTTGTTTCATGTCACAACCCGAACCGCGCGGGGCTGACGCTCGCGATCATCGGATCGATCCGATTGTCGACCATCGCGTCGGCGACGAGCTGCGCCGTCAGCGGCGCGAGCAGGACGCCGTTGCGGTAATGACCGGTGGCGTACATCAAACCCGGCACGACGCTCGACGGTCCGATGATCGGCAGACCGTCGGACGTTCCCGGCCGCAGACCGACGCGCGCGGCGCGAAACCCGGCGTTCCACGCCTGCGGCACGACGTCGCATGCGGCCTCGAGTAGATCGCGAACGCCGGCGACGGTCGCACGCTCGTCGAAACCTGCCTCTTCGACGGTCGCCCCGACGAGCAGCGACCCGTCGTCCCAGGGAACGAGATAGCATCGGCGGCTCCACGTCGCGCGCTTCAAAGGCGGCCCGTTCCACGCCAGGTGCAGCAGTTGGCCGCGAACCGGACGTACGGGGACGCGTCCCTCGATGCCGCCGATTTCGATCGTTCCGCTCCAGCTCCCGGCGGCGAGCACCACAGCGTTGGCGTTCAACGATCCGCGATCGGTTTCGACAAAAAGCTCTCGACCGCTGCGGACAATCCGGCGGACCTGGCTTTGCTCGATCAACTGCGCCCCACGGCGACGCGCCGCGCTGCACAACGCGCGCGTCAGTTCGGCCGCGACGACGAACCCGTGCGCGTCGATCACCAGCGCAGCGATCACATCGTCGGCGAGATGTGGCTCCTCGGCGCAGGCGCCCGCGCCGTCGATCAGCCGCGCCTGGACACCCCGGCGCGCGAGCACGCCGGCGGTCTCCTCGAGCGCGCGCACTTCCGACTCGTCAACGGCCACGTCGATCGTGCCGCTGCGTCGATACGGGATCGCGATGCCGCTCGCCGACGATGCCCGCGCCACGAACTCGTCGAACAGATCGAGACTGCGGACACCGAGATCGAGGAGTGGATTGCCGTCGCGCGCTTCGATATACGGCGCGAGGACGCCTGCCGACGCCTGCGTCGCGCCCATGCCGACCGGTTGCCGCTGGTCGACGATCTCGACCGCCGCGCCGCGCCGCGCCAGCTCGTACGCGATCGCGCAGCCGACGATGCCGGCGCCGACGACGATGATGTCGCGGTTCACGCGCCGATCTTATATACTCCGGCCCCTTCCCGTCCGCAGCTTCCCCAACAGAAGGAGTGTCCGATGGCGATTGCGACAGAGTCGATTCTCGATCAACCGCTGCTCGATCGGTGTCGCGAGCGCGCAGCCGGCTACGATCGTGATAACCGTTTCTTCCAGGAGGACTTCGACGAACTGAAGGCGGCCGGCTATCTCAACATGGCGGTGCCGACGGAGTTCGGCGGCCTCGGCCTGACGCTCGCGCAAGTGGCGCGCGAAACGCGGCGGCTCGCGGAATATGCACCGGCGACGGCGCTCGGTCTCAACATGCACAACTATTGGGTCGGCCTTGTCGCCGACAACTGGCGCGCCGGCGACAAGTCCAACGAATGGCTGCTCCGCGAAGCGGCGGCCGGCGAGATCTTCGCGGCGGGACATGCGGAGCACGGCAATGATATTCCGGTGCTCTTGTCGTCGACGAAGGCGCAAAAAGTCGACGGCGGCTACGCGTTCACGGGACGGAAATCGTTCGGCAGCCTGACCCCGGTGTGGACGCGGCTCGGCGTGCACGGGATGGATACGAGCGATCCCGCGGCGCCGAAGATCGTCCACGGTTTTCTGTCCCGCGACGGCAAAGGCTTCACCATCAAGGAGACGTGGGACGTACTCGGGATGCGCGCGACGCAAAGTGACGACACGGTCCTCGACGGCGCGTTCGTCCCCGACAAGTACATCGCGCGGGTCGTGCCGGCCGGCGCCGCCGGCGTCGATCCGTTCGTGCTCGGCGTGTTCGCGTGGGCGCTGCTCAACTTCGGGAACGTCTACTACGGACTCGCCACGCGCGCGAAGAACATCGTCGTCGAGTACCTCAAGACGAAGACGTCGGTCGGGATGAGCCGGCCGATGAGCTATCACGCGGAAGTCCAGCACGGCGTCGCTGAAATCGTCCTGGAGCTCGAAGCGATCGGACCGCATCTCGACGCGATCGCGCGCGATTGGTCGGAAGGCGTCCAGCATCCCGATTGGCCGGTGAAAATCGTCGCCGCGAAGTATCACGCCGTCGAAGGCGCCTTCAAGGTCGTCGATCGCGCGCTCGACCTGTCGGGCGGCTTCGGGATGTTCAAGAAGAGCGAGCTCGAGCGGCTCTTCCGCGATTGCCGCGCCGGCCGGTTCCACCCGGCGAACTCGGCGCTGACGCACGAGCTGGCCGCGAAGCTCACGCTCGGGATCAACCCGGACGAAACGCCGCGCTGGGGCTAGCCGCCGGTAGATCCGATAGAAACGGTTAGTGGCGGAATCCGTCGCAGCCGCGGCATCGTCGTCATCGGCAAAGAAGGGGACAGGGTGCGTCACACTCTTCGCCCTCCCTTTCGCGGTCGTCGGCGTGGTCATGCTTGGCGTCACCCTTCGCGACGCGTTGCGCGGCGACAAGGCGTTCGGCGAGCTCGCGATGGCCGCGATGGGCGCTCTCTTCTTCACCGTCGCCGGCTTCGGTATGATCGCCGCGCTGCTCGCCGGACGGCGTTCGCTGGCACGCGACGAACAGCAGCGGCAGCGTTATCCATCCAAGCCCTGGATGTGGCGCCACGACTGGGCGAGCGGCCGGATTCAGAGCGCCGGTCGCCCGACGATGATTCAGGCATGGACCTTCGCGCTGCTTTGGAATCTGTGCTCGACGCCACTGCTGATCATGGTGCTGCGCGGATCGGTGGAGCGCGGTCTGCCGACGATTGTCGCGCTGCTCTTTCCCGTCACCGGCGCCGGCTTGCTGATCTGGGCCGTACGCGCGACGCTCAGGTACCGGAGGTTCGGACGGTCTGTCTTCGAGATGACCCAGGTGCCTGTTCCGCTCGGCGGCAGGCTGTCCGGCCGTATCTCCACCCGCCTCGATCGCGCCCCTGACGCGGGCGTGCTGCTGAAACTCTCGAACATCTGTCGCACCGTCAGGAGCTCCGGTGACGGCGACTCGATCTCGGAGTCGATCCTCTGGCGAGAGGAGCACACCGTGCCGGCCGGTCTCATCGAACCGGGCATGGAAGGGTGGACGATTCCCGTCGCCTTCCAGATTCCGACGGATGCCGTCGAGAGCACGGCAGTGACGCAGCGCGAAGGACACCTGTGGCGGCTGGATGCGGAAGCCGACGTTCCCGGAACGAACTTCCGGGAACAGTTCGAGGTGCCGGTCTTCGGCAGAGTTGCGGCTGATACTGCTGTGAATGCCGGCGGTGATGAACGGGCCGCCCTGCGATCGACAGCGCCCGCGGCACCGTCGCGGCTGACGATCGCCGTGCGCCGCGCCGGGATCGGCGGTACCGAATTCCACTTCGCGGCGGCGCGCAATCCGAACTACGCGCGCGGAGTGACTGCGATTTTTCTGTTCTGGTCGGGCGTCCTCGCGGCGCTGCTGTTTTTTGGTGCGCCGCTCATCGTCCCTTTGATCTGGGGAGCCTGCGATCTGCTGATCCTGGCTGGCTTGCTGGAATCCTGGTTTGCCTCGTCACGGTTGACGATCGCCGGCAACGAAGCCAAGACCGAATCGTCGCTGCTTGGCTTCGGCCGATCGCGCCGAGTTCCACTCACCGACATCGTCCGCGTCGAGATGCCGATCACGATGCAGGCGAACGACACGCCGTACTACGCGATCGAGTTAATCCTGCGAGACGGCCGCAAGATCACCGCCGGACGCGGCATCCGCGACAAGCGCGAGGCCGAATGGCTCGTCGCGGAGATCCGATCATTGCTGCGGTTGTGACGCCGTTCCACGCCCGGCGGGTTGTTGCTTTCCGGCGTCCAGATCGTTCCAGTTCATGATCGCGTTGAAGCCGAGGGAGTACGTGCCCTGCGTCTGCCAGCGCCAGAACGGACGGATCGCGAACATCACGACGTGGCCCTTGCCGAGCGGATGATCGAGCGCGGCGGCGCGATTCGCGAGGAACTGACCGTTGGCCAGCGTGCCCGACAACAACAGATTGTTCGGATCGGACGAGAACTGCATCACGACGCGCGGACGCGTTTCGTCGATCGTGAAGCCGAACTGCTGCGCCATCTGACGCAGCTGCGCCATGTCGTCGGCAGCGGGACGCTGACCGCGTCCGCCGGCAGGCGGCGCGTCCGCGGCATCGCCGTTCGATTCGAACGGCTGAATCCGTAACGGCACCGCATTCGGCGTCACGTTCTGGCCGATGCCGGCGTTCGGGTTCGTGCCTGGCGCACCGCCGCGGCCGCCGCCGCCGAATCCGCCGAACCCGCCGCCGCCGGCCGCGTTCAGCACTGGCGCCTGATTGAAGTACACGGGAAGGTCGGCACTGCCGTAGCCGTAGGCAATCGGGCTTTTCATATCGCTGATCTTTCCGCGCAGGATCGATCCGCGGACGAAGAGCTGTGCCGGTTCCTCGACGGTGACGCCGGTGGTGACGCCGTACTCAGGAAAGATTGTCGCGGTCGATCCTTCCGTGATGAGCGTGCCGCCGTCCTGCACGAATTTCACCAGCTGAACGAGCCCTTCGATGCCCATGCCGCCGCGAATGTCGTCGCTCTCGTCGACGTAGGCGAGGTTCGGCGTCTCGGCCGTCTTCTTGTACGGCAGCGGCGCATTGCCGGTGCGCGGCATCCCGTTGACCTGCGACACGGCGCTCCCGCCGACGTGCGGAAAGATCAGCACGTCGTAATTCGCGCGCAGGTTGCCGTCCTTGAGCTTCTGGTCGGCAAAGTACGTATACGGCACACCGAACGTGTCGAGCGCGGCGCGCCACCAGCCCTCGTCCTGCGTGCGTGTCCAGCTGTGGATGTAGCCGATTCGCGGCACGTCGAGGTCGTGCGCCTTCACGTCCGGCGCGGACGCCGTCGCCCACGCCGACAGGCCCAGCTCCTTCAGCATCGGCTCGAGCCTGCCGCGGTCGGCGTCGGCGACGATGATCGACCCGGCGCGGAACTTGTGGCCGGCCGCCTCGAAGTCCTCCTCGGCCGCCTGCATCTTCACGTCCTTGTTCTTGAAGCGGAAGGTGACGAGGTTGTTGTCAGCTGTGTGCTCGACGACAAGGACAGTGCCGGTTCCCTCGATTCCTCCCGGCGCCTTTGCATCGGCGGTCAGCATCGTCATCTGCTGATCGAGGACGGCTTTGTCGGTGACGGCCACGATCTTGATGTCGCGCATGTACTGGAACGTCCAGCCGGTGTCGTCGTAGGGCGACGGATTCTGCGGCGCGTAGTTCTGGATCGAGAAGTACATGTCGGCGAGCGTGCGGAACGGTTGATCGCCGCGAACGATGTAGTCGCCGGCCTTCACGTCGACGGTGCCGGCCATGAACGCCGACGCCGCGCGCGAGATTTCGAGACCCTGCCGCCGCAGCTCGTTGACCGCATCGGCGGCGTCGGCCTTGCGCCGCTGCGTCGCCGGAATGACCCACGCGTAGGTCGGTCCGTTCTTCCCTTTCTCGACGGCGCGCTTGTTCTTCAACCAGTAGTTCTCGAGATAGAGCTCCTTGTTCTTGGCGACGTGCTGGAGCGAGAACAACAGCGCGGACTGCTGGATGTTCGTGTTGTTGCGCGGTCCCCACTTGATCGACGGCAGCGGCGGGTTGGGACGGAACCACTCCCTGCTCGTCACCGTCGGACCGGGACGGACTTCGTACGGATCGGGACCGTAGCTCTGGACTTCGTAGAAGCGGCCGATCGCGTTGTGGCTGTGCGCGATGAAGAACATGTAGTTCGGGACCCAACCGTCGTAGAAGCCGTAGGTCCACACGCCAGGCACGCCGCGCTTGGTCATCTCCATCACGTCGTTCTGCGCGAGCGTCCACCACTCGGAGACGACGATCGGATCGAGCGCGTCGTTGTAGGGACCGGTGCCGGTCGACGAGTACAGATAGGTTTGCGCCTCGTGCAGGTCGTGCATCACCGTCGGATGCCAATCGAGCTGCGCTCTCGTGACCGCCTGCGTCAGCTTGAGGAACTGTCCCATCCCGTCACGGTTGTTGTCGTGCTGCACGTACTTGCCCCAATACATCAGCGGCAGCCGGGCGTCGCCCTGCGCGCGTTTTTTGTTGAAGTAGTACGTGTCCACCTGCTTCTCGCGGCCATCGACCTCGATCACCGGCGTGATCAGCGTGATGACGTTGTTGCGGATGTTCTGGATGAACGGCGTCTCTTCGACGATGAGCCGGTAGGCGAGCTCGATCAGCATTTCGGGCCCACCTGTTTCCGGCGAGTGCATGCCGCTGATCGCCCAGTAGATCGGCTTCGCGGTGTGCAGCAGCTGCTGCGCGCGGGTCTCGCTGGTCTTGCGCGGATCGGTCAGCTCGCCGAGCATGTCGCGGTACTTCTCCAGGGACTTGATCGTCGTCTCGTCGGCGATCGCGAGCATCACGATGTCGCGCCCTTCTTCAGTCGTGCCGATCTTCCAGAACCTCGCGCGCGGCGTCGCCTTCGCGAGCGCCTCGTAGTAGCGATAGATATCCTTGGCGTAGGTCAGCTCGCCAGGCGCGCCGACGGCGCGGCCGAGAAACTTGAGCGGCGTCGGCACCGTGTCGGACGCCGGCAGGTGATCGACGAGCTCGGTCGTGATCCGCGGATCCTGCAGGTTTTGTTTGATGGTCTGTGTGTATTCGACATCGATCTTTTGAGCGTCGCGGGGCCCCGCCGCTGCTCGGTTGGGCGCAGCTTTACTCGACTGCGCGGCGATCGACGATGAGATGAGAGCGGCGCTGAAGAAACCGAGGAGGAGGCGCATTTTCATGCGCCGATCCTATCTCAGCGCACGCCGGGCGGGCACGCTCCGACGAAGCCGCGCGAGCCAACCATCGGCGGCGGCCCGACTGTCGGCGGAAACGTGGTGCAGACTCCAGTCGGTCCTGACAACGGCGGCGCAATCGGCCGCACGTTCAGCGGCGGCGCGCGACGCCCACGCCGCGCGCCGTACGTCGGCAGGCCGTAATAGGACCCGCCGTAGTACGACGCGGCGCCGTCCATGAAGGGCGGAGCGGTCCAATAGTCGTTCGGGTAGCCGTACGGATATGGGTTCGAGTAGCCGCTCGGCCGTTCCGGATCGTGGCCGATCACGATGATTTCGGGCACCGGCGAGAGCGTGCTCATGATGGCGGCGGAATTCAGCGCGGCAGCGGCGGCCGCGGCGGCCTCGCCTTCTTCGCGGCCGCTCTTCAACAGCGCCAGGATCACATTCTCGCTGAGACCGTCGCGCCGCAATGAGACGAGCTGCTCGGGATCGATGGTGAAGACCGTCTTGTCGCGATCGATGAGCGCAAGGATGATCGGCTCCGAAATCCCCGCCTTCGACAGGGCGACGATCTGGTCGACGGTAACCGCGGACGCCACGGCCGGCGTGAGCGTCAGCAGTACGAATAACGCAACGGATGTCAGGAAGCGCATGAGTCGATGTCCAATATGGCTCGGCAGTGCAACGACCTCGCCAACTCGAGTCGCTACGAAAATCATAGAGATTCTACCCGCAGTTGTGCTCTCGTCCCAGGACACATTCATACGAATGGGACAGTCTCGGCGCCTGAGCGGGATCGAGTAAGCTCACGGGCTGCAGTCACTTAGCCGCCGCGGACCATGCAGATCGTCGGTACACGCCTTGCGTTGCACCGGTTCAGGTCCAAGGAGTTTTCAATGCTTTCGAATCGCTTCGCGTTTGCTGCACTCGGCGCCGCTTGCGTGGCGGCAGCGGCGGGCGGCGGGTATCTCGCGTCCCGGCAGAATGCTGTGCCGGCTCCGATCGCGGCGAGCGCGCCGGCCCAGCCGGCGACGCCAGTCGGATCCGCATCTGCGCTGACGCCCGAGCGCCCCGTTCAGGAAACCGAAGCCGTGGTCAGCGAGGCTGAAGTGAAGCCGGCGCCGGCGCCTGTCGCCGCCTCTGCGAAGAGCTCGCCGGCACCGAAGCGCCCGGAGGCCGCCTCGCGTTCATCGTCCCGTGAATCGCGGCCGGCGTCGGTCACCGCGCGGCATGAGCCGGTGCAGCCGCCGCCGCTCACGAGCTCGTGGCCGTCGAGCGCCGCATCGCAGCCGCCAGCCCCGGCTGGCCCAACGCCCGCTGATAACAACGCGCAGGCCGCGCGTCCCGCGGAAAGCGTGACGCCCGAGCCACCGCGTGCGCCCGAGCCGCCGCAGAAAACCTTCGAAGAGCTCGTCGTCTCGGCTGACTCCGTGATCGGATTGCAGACCGAGACTCGAATCACGAGCGAGACGGCGCGGGTCGAAGATCGTGTCGAAGCGCGCGTGACCCGCGATGTCAAGGTCGGCGATCGCGTCGCCATTCCGGCCGGTGCGCGTGCCCTCGGCACCGTGACGCAGGTCGACCGCGGCGGGAAGTTCAAGGAGCGCGCGCGCCTGGGCGTGCGCTTCCACACGCTGGTGCTCGCCGACGGGACGCGCATTCCGATCAGCACCGAGACGATTTATCGCGACGGCGATTCGCCCGCCAACAGCAGCGCGGCGAAAATCGGCGGCGGTGCGGTCGGCGGCGCAATCCTCGGCGCGATCCTCGGCGGCGCCAAGGGCGCGGCGATCGGCGCCACTGCGGGCGCCGGCGGCGGCACCGCCGCGGTGATGGCCGGCGATCGCAAGGACGCCGTGCTCGCACCGGGTACGCCGATGACGGTGCGAATCCTCTCGCCCGTCACCGTGACGGTCGAACGCGAATAACAGATCGCCGCGTGCAACAACAGGGCTGGCGGACGAACCGCCAGCCCCTTTTTTTTGGCTGGACCCATCGTGTATATGTAGTTAATATCACTACATGCGCAAGGCCGTCTCTGCCGCTGAAGCGAATCGCCACTTCTCGGCAGTCCTCAGGGATGTTCGCGGCGGCCAATCCTATGTGATCACGTCGCATGGGAGACCTGTCGCCAAGCTGGTGCCGTTCGACGCAGAACGCGATGCGCGCGAAACTGCGCGGGCGAAACTGTTCAAACGTCTGAAAACACAGCGAGCCGCGCGGCCCATCGGCCGATGGACGCGGGACGAGCTCTACGAAGACTGACGATCCGAACAATGGTGGTGTCGCTCGATACCAACGTCCTGGCGTACGCGGAGGACGTGAATGGCGCCCCCAAGCGAAGAATCGCCCTCGATCTGCTGCAGCGTCTTCCTCCTGAATCGACGTTGATCGCGGTGCAGGCGCTCGCCGAGCTGTTCAGCGTCCTCGTCAAGAAAGCGGGCTGGTCGCGGGAGCGCGCTCGCGATGCCGTCAATAGCTGGAGCGTCTCGTATCCCCTGATCGACACATCGTCCTCGGCCGTTCTGCTGGCCACCGAGCTCACAGTCCGGCATCAGCTTGGATGGTGGGATGCCGTCATCCTGTCAACAGCGGCCGAAGCCAGATGCCGCATTTTCCTGTCGGAAGATCTTCAAGAAGGATTCACCTGGAGCGGCGTGACGGTGATCAACCCGTTCGCGCCGCGCCGCCATCCATTGCTCGACGCGGTTCTGTCGTAGCGAAACATTCAGCACCCCGACAACGTCGGGTTATGGGTGTACAACGAGAGCGGCATCCCGCATGACCTGGGGATACGATTTCCTGCGCCTGCAGACGAGCACATTGTCGGAGGGTACTGGGTTGTCCCCATCTGTCTCGTGTGCGGCCTGGCCGCCCTTGTCTGGACAAACCGGCTGGCGCTGCGATTTCTGAGATGGTGGCGAAACCGGCGGCTTTCGTAGGATGATGGGCCCTCTTTTCAAGAGGAGTCATCGATGGCCCTACGCCTCTCACTCATCCTCGTCGCGATGGCGCTGTTTGGTTCCAGGTCCGCCGGCGCACAGCAGGTCACCAAGCAGGACGTACCCGGCGCGATCAACTTCACTCGTCTCGAAACGACGGTCGCGTGCGGCGGCGCCACCAAGCCGGAAGCGGTGCCGGAGATCAAGAAACTCGGCTTCGCCTCGATCATCAACCTTCGGCAGCCGAGCGAGCCGGGTGCCGACATCGACGCGGAGGCCGCAGCCGCGAAGACCGCGAACATCCGCTTCTACAACATCCCGTTCAACGGGCAGCAGCCGGATCCCGCTGTCGCCGACAAGTTCCTCGACACGATCACCGCGCCCGGCAACGCGCCCGCGTACATCCACTGCGCCGCCGGCAATCGCGCCGCCGCGATGTGGATGATCAAGCGCCTGGTCGTCGATCACTGGGAGACCGATCGCGCGACGCAGGAAGCCAAGGCGCTCGGGATGACCAGCGCGGCCCTGCAGCAGTTCGCCGTCAACTACGCAGAATCGCACAAGCGATAGGCGCGCCGCAGAATCGGCGGTCCTGCGATCGACCGCCTGAATGGACGACGTCACCCGGTTGCCGAAGGAATCGGCCCCGGTCCTCGCGAGCAGCGGGACCGACTGGGGCCGGTTCGCACCCGGCACACTGCTCGCCGGCCGATTCCGAATCGTCGCCCCTCTTGGCCGCGGCGGCATGGGCGAGGTTTACCGCGCCGAGGATCTGAAGCTCGGACAGACGGTCGCCCTCAAGTTCCTTCCCGATCAGCTCTCGCACGATCCGGCGCGGCTCGCGCAGTTCCACAACGAAGTCCGCGTCGCGCGGACGATCTCGCATCGCAACGTGTGCCGGACCTACGACATCGGCGACGCAGACGGCCGGCCGTTTCTGACGATGGAGTACGTGGACGGTGAAGATCTGTCGTCGTTGCTCCGACGGATCGGACGGTTTCCGCAGGACAAGGCCGTCGAAATCGCGAGACAGATCTGCGCCGGCCTGGCGGCGGCGCACGAGCGCGGCGTGCTGCATCGCGATCTCAAGCCGGCGAACGTGATGATCGACGGCGACGGCCACGTGCGAATCACCGACTTCGGCCTCGCCGCGCTCGCCGGCGCGGTGGACAACGTTCGCGCCGGCACGCCTGCGTACATGGCGCCGGAACAGCTCGCCGGGCGCGAAGTGACCCCGCACAGCGACATCTACGCGCTCGGCCTCGTGCTCTACGAGGTCTTCACCGGCAAGCGCGTGTTCGAAGCGAAGACGCTCAACGAACTGATCGCGCTGCACGAGTCGAGCGCAGTGCCCACACCGTCGTCCGTCGTGCGCGATCTCGACCCGACGGTCGAGCGCGCGATCCTGCGGTGCCTGGAAGCCGATCCTGCCAGGCGTCCCTCGTCCGCGCTCGCGGTGTCGGCCGCGCTGCCCGGCGGCGATCAACTTGCCGCGGCGCTCGCGGCCGGCGAAACGCCGTCGCCGGAAATGGTGGCGGCGGCGGGCGAGCAAAGCGCAGTTCGGCCAGCGGTCGGCCTGAGTCTCGTCGCCTTCACCCTGATCATGCTCACCGCACTCACGGTGCTGGCGCAGCGCTATTCGGCAATCAATCGCGTCCCGTTGCCGCGCTCGACCGATTCGCTGACGGATCGCGCGAAAGAGCTCGTCGAACGATTCGGCTACCACGATCCACCCGCGGATGCTGATTACGGCTGGGATTATGACGAAGACTTTCTCCACTACGGGGACTCGCACCGCGCGATGCCGAGGGCGGATCCATGGCAGGCACTGGCGAGTGGAGGCACGCAGACGGTGTATTTCTGGTACCGGACGAGTCCCGCGCTCCTCGTGCCCTCGTACAACAAGAACCGGCCGACCGACAGCGATCCACCGCTGACGACGACGGACATGCGACTGGTGCGCCTCGATCCGCGCGGACGGCTGATCGAGTTTCAATCGATTCCGCCGCAGATCGAAGAGACGGCAGCGGCAGCGACCTCAGCCATCGTGGATTGGGCGCTGCTGTTCGACGCGGCCGGATTACCGATGCAGTCGTTTCACGAGGTGCCGCCGCGATGGGCGCCGCGTGGCCTCGCCGATCGGCGCATCGCGTGGGAAGGTCCGCTGCCCGACGTCGGCGGCGTGAACGCCCGCATCGAAGCGTCAGCGTATCGCGGACGGCCGAATTTTTTCAGAGTGCTTCCGCCGTGGACGTTGACCGGACCGATTCTGAATTCGGCGTCACCATCGGTCAACCGTCTGGTGACGACGTTGTCGGTGTCAGTTGGATTCGCGCTGCTCCTGGTGGCCGCGCTGCTCGCGCACCGGCACCTCCGCACCGGACGCGGCGATCGGCGCGGATCGTTTCGAACGGCAGCCGTGTTGTTCGTCTGCTACGGCGGCGGTCTTCTGATCCGCGCGCGCGTCTACTCGGCGTTGGACGTCGAGTACGACCGGCTTTCCGCGCTGGTGGGATTTGCCTTGTACACCGCGGCCGTCATGTGGCTGTTCTACGTCGCGCTCGAACCGTACGTGCGGCGCTTCTGGCCGCAGCTGCTGATTGGCTGGAACCGATTCCTGTCGGGACATCTCCGCGATCCGCTCGTCGGCCGCGACGTCCTCGTCGGCGTCGCAGCGGGCACCGTCGGGGCACTGCTGATCGCCTCGAGAGAGCTCGCGCCGCGGCTGCTCGGTCTGCCGCTCGCGACGCCGCAGTTGCCGGACGCATTGTCGTTGATCGGCACGCGACACGCGCTGTCGCTCGCCCTGCAAACCGTCAAGCCCGCGGCCATCGACGCGATGCAGTGCGTGTGCATCGTCGTCTTCTTCAGGATCGTCGTGCGGCGCACGTGGCTGGTGCTGGCGCTGAGCAGCCTGGCGATTCTCCCGATCGCGATGAGCGGAACGTTCGCGGGCGAGCAGCTCGCGCTGGAACTGATGATCGCGCTGAGCGGTATCGCGCTGGTGTTCGCCGTCCTGCTGCGCTTCGGGTTCCTCGCGCTCGTCGTCATGTTCTACACGTTTCTGTCGATTACGTACTTTCCGCTCACGACCGACATGGCGCGGCCGTACGCCGGCGCGTCGGTCATGCTCCAGGTCGGCGTCGCGGCGCTGGCCGCTTACGGCTTCTATGCATCGCGCGGCGGAGAACACCTCTTCGGCCGCCCGCTGCTCGAGTGAGCAGCCTCATCCGATCGCAGCTGAACGAACCGTCGCGAAATCATTAAGGGCACATCGCTTGCACCGTAACCGTCACGGTGAGTATTGCCGGGGCGGATCACCCCGTGCTCCGGCCAGGAGAGGAGCGGAACATCATGCGGTGTGTAATCAAAGGCCTGATCGTGGCGACGGCGATTGCTGCCGTTTTCGCCCCGGCTGTGGCGCGGGCGGACGGCTACGTGAGCCCCTGGGTATCCGCCAACGGCGGAAGCGGCTTCGATAACGGCAGGGCCGGCCTTGGCGTCAACGCCGGTGGCATGGGGAAAGGCATCGTCGGCGGCGAAGTCGACTTCGGTTGGAGCCCGAGCTTCTTCGGCACCAAGAACGACTTCGGCAACAACAGCGTCATCGATCTGATGGGCAACGCCATCGTCGGGATCCCCATCGGCGGCACACATGGCGGCGGCGTTCGGCCTTTCGTGACGGGCGGCGTCGGACTCCTTCGCACGCAGATCGACGGCGGCACTCTGACGAGGATATCCTCGTCGAACAACATGTTCGGATGGAACGCCGGCGCGGGTGTGATGGGCTTCTTCAACGATCACGTCGGGCTGCGCGGCGACCTCAAGTATCTGCGGAGCTTCGAGGACACCAACACGGGCGTCACTACCATCGATCTGAACGGGCCCGGCCAGCTTCACTTCTGGCGCGCCGCGTTCGGTGTGGTGTTCCGCTAAGCCGACTGATGGCTGATGGCCGAACGCCATCAGCCATTTTCGATCCGCCACAACTCCCGCCACGTTTCCCCATCGTCATCGGTTGCCAGCGCAACCGCGCCGTGCGCCGGAAAGTCTTCGACCCCGCCGATCAGCCGCGCGACGAGACGCGGCAAATGTGGAAAGTGACCGGCAATCGCGATGTCGCGCGTTTCCGCGCGTAGTCGATCGTGGATCCATTGCGGCGGATCGTCCGGCTGCACGTCGCGAGTCGCGGCGAATTCCGCAAACGGATTGCAGGCGCGCCAGAACGCCTCGGCTGTCTGCTTCGAGCGCAGCTTACCGCTGTGCCAGACGACGACTGGTTTGGCGCCGCGTGACGCGGCATCGGCCGCCACTCGTTCCGCCTGCGTCTGGCCGCGCGGCGACAGCGGACGGCGAGGGTCAACGTCGGACCCGACCGCTTCGCCGTGATGGATGAGGAATAAGCGCACGTTCAACGTCGACAGAGGGGCGGACACACGGTTCCAGCCCTACAGAGCAGGATTTGTGTGCTTCGGCGGATTCGGATACGCGCGTTCGCCCGCGAGAATCTTTACAGGCAGGCGATTCTCCTTCAATGGAATCGGACACGTCGTGTATGGATTGAATGAGCACGGTGGGTTGTACGCCTCGTTGAAGTCCAGCACTGTCGTGCCGTCGTCGGCGAGATCCGCATAGAGGAACCGCGCCGTGTCGTACGTTTCCTTGCCGCTCGATTCGTCCTTGAAGACGATGTAAAAGCGTTTGGGCCGCGTTGTGAATGGACGGACCGTCATTTTCTTTCCGAGCAGTGTGAACTCGACGACGCCTTCTGTCGTGTAGGTGTCGAGATCGCCAAGCGTATTGACGACCTGGCGCGTGCTCGGCTGCGCGTCCTTGATGAAGCGGCCGACGACGCGGTACGTCTCGTCGATTGGAAACCACTTGAATCCGGCGAAGCCGCGCGCCAGCTCGCTGTTCGGATCGCGGACGCGTAGCGAGCGCTTGTCGCCGCTCAAATGGATCACGAGCCGCACACTGCCGACCAGCAGCTCGTCAGCTTCCGGCTGGCCGTCGTCTTTGAGCTCGATTGGTGTCGTGACCGGCTGATCCTTGCGCAGGATCTTGACGCCTTTCTGTGGCTCGAATCGCACCTGCTGGCCGTTGAGCACGAACCGGCCGAGCGCCGGCGGGACGTTCGCGATGACGATATCGTTCGACTTCGCGCCGCCGGCGGTGTTCGGACCCGGCTTGAGGAAATGGAGTCCGGCGACCGTGACCCAGTCGCGCCGGTAATCCGACTCGTGCTTCGCCCGCCACTCTTCAACTTTTTTCACGTGCGCAGGATCCGGCGCGGCGGCGACGAGCAGCGCGAGGGCGAGAAGAATTCTTGAAATCATGCACTCTAGTATTGCGCATGGACAGTCCGTCCCATCCATCCCCTCCTCGCGATACAGCCCCTCCCAGCCATCCAGCCCATCCTGCCCGTCCCGCGCCCGCGATCCAGGGCTGGCTTCTCGTTCTCTGTCTGCTGTTGCTCGTCTGGCAGCCGATCAGCTTCGGGCTGCTCGCGTCGGGGTTGCTCAACAGACTGTCGTTACGCGGCTGGCCGTTTGCGCTCGTGCTCCTGCTGCGTGTCCTCGTCACGGCGTTCGGGATCGCTGCCGGCCTCGCGTTGTTTCGTCGTCTTCCCGCGGCGGTGACGATCGCGAAAGCATCGCTCATTGCGTCGGCGGCGACCGATCTCTTCGTGTACACGACGCCATACTTTCCAAGCAACCGGATGCCTGGCGACACACCGATTGTCGTCATGGTCTCGCTCGCCTATCACGCGATCTGGCTGACGTACTTATTTCGATCGAAGCGCGTGCGCGACACCTTTAGATGACACGGCGCGGAAGGTCCGCGTTCAAGTGCATCGTCAGGTCGTAGACCGAGGCGCTGCACGAGGCGGCAAGATCCTCCGGGCGCGATCCCGGCTGGGCGTCGAAGATCGTGGCCATGTCGCCGATGTGGACGCGTTGCTCACTGCCGATCTCCACGATCGTATGGCTGGCCGATATCGACGCGATGATGGGATACATCGCGCCGCCGATGCGAACGCGTCCGCCTTTCGCGGCATTGCGCGGCAGACCATCGGCGTGGCCGACGGGCAGCGTCGCGATCCACACCGGCCGATCGGTCTTGTAGGCGCGCTCGTAGCCGGCGCTGTCGCCCGGTTCGAGCATCTTCACGTACGCGACGCGCGCTTTGAGACTCACGACCGGCTGCAGATCCATGACGCCGGTGTTGCGCAACGCCTCTTCGGAGTAGACACCGTAAACGGCCATCCCCGGCCGCACCATGTCGAGGAACGCCTCCGGATGCTGGAACAGCGCGAAGCTCGACGCCGCGTGGCGCCGTCCCAGCTTCACGCCGTCGCGTTGAAGATCGCCGGTCAGCGTGTGGAACCGCTTCAACTGCTCTGGATCGAAGGCCGGATCCTCGGTGAACGTCATCATCGTGCCGGCGATCTCGACCGACTTGCGCGATGCGAGGTCGCGAACGAGCGGCGCCGCTTTGCGAAACGGTACGCCGACGCGGCCGATGCCGGTATCGACGCAAATCATCAGCGGCACTCGGCGCTTCACGGCCGCGGCCACTCGATCGATGGCGTCGCCCATCGGCGTATAGACCATCGGCATGATGCGGCGCGAGACGATGCCGAGGAGCTCACGCGTGTCGAACGGCCCCATCAACAGGATCGGCTTCGTGATCCCCGCGTCGCGAAGCACGATCGCCTCGTGCAGCTTGACGACGGCGAAACCGGCGACGGCGTCGAGCGGCTCGAGCGCGCGGGCGACGTTGGCGACGCCGCAGCCGTAGCCGTTGTTCTTGATCACGGCGAGAATCGGGCGGTTGGCGCGGCGGTGGATCTCGGAGATGTTGTGGCCGAACGTCGCCGTCTCGATCTCGACCCACGGATCGAACGACGAGTTGCGAAGGGTGGTGATCCGCGGCGCGGGCGGCGGCGATGGCGGCGGCTGCGGCAACGCCAGCCCGGGCGCGACTGACGCCGCTCGCAGGAAATCGCGACGTGATCCGCTCATGACCAGGTCGCGTCAGTATAATCCGCGCCATGAGTCAGAGAACGTGGCTTCTCCCGCTGACGATCCTCATTGCTGCGATCGCGGTCCCGAGCGCCCAGACCCGGGCGCCGCAGAACGATTCGATCCGGCAGTCCGATCTGCGCGCCGATCTGTTCTTCCTCGCCGGCGATTCGCTGCGCGGCCGGCTCACCGACACCGAAGAAAACCGCGCCGCCGCGGATTTCATCAGGTCGCGCTTCGAGCGCATGGGCCTGAAGCCGGCCGGCCCCAACGGCTCGTACTACCAGTCGTACAACTTGATGACCGCGACGCTCGGCGAAGGAAACTCACTCGACATCTCGGGCGACGGCGGCGCGACGCGGCACCTGCGCGCCGGACAGGAGTTCTATCCGCACCGCTTCAGCGCGAGCGGCCTCGTCTCCGGCGCGGTCGTCTTTGCCGGATTCGGCATCAGCGCGCCGCAGTGGCAGTACGACGACTACAACGGCGACGTCAAAGGGAAGATCGTGATGGTGCTCGACCACGAGCCAGGCGAGCGCGATCCGAACAGTCCGTTCGACGGCGTCGTGACCTCGGAGCCGTCGACGCCGTGGCGCAAAGTGCTGGCGGCGCAGGAGAAGGGGGCCGCCGCGGTGCTCTTCGTCAGCGACGTCCACAATCATCCCGGCGCGGCGAACTTCGAGGCGACGGCGCGCACCTACTGGCCCGAGAAGCCGCCGCGGATCCTCAATTACACGCTCGCCGCGTGGGCCGACCGCATCCGCATTCCGGTTGCCCAGATCTCGCCGGTCGTCGCCGCGTCGCTGGTCGCGGGAACCGGCAAACCATTCGACGATCTGTCGAAGTCGGCGGAGGCGACGCGAGGATCGACTCCGCTGGCGCTGGGCGGCGCGCGCGTCGAGCTGCGGATTGCGGTCGATCGTCACATCGTGCCGGATCGCAACGTGGTCGCGCTTCTCGAGGGCAGCGACCCTCGACTGAAGAACGAATGGGTGATCGTCTCGGCGCATTTCGATCACAACGGCGCCGACACGACGCAGATCTTCAATGGCGCCGACGACAACGGATCGGGGACGGTGGCGCTGCTGGAAATCGCCGAGGCCTACGCGCTGGCGGCGCAGGCGGGTCAACGTCCGAAGCGAAGCGTGCTCTTCGCGGCGTGGAACTCCGAGGAGCGCGGACTGCTCGGCGCGTGGGCGTACACGGAACAGCCGCTTGCGCCGCTGACGAGCATCGCGGCGGTTCTCAACATGGACATGATCGGGAGGAATGAAGAGATTCCGGTCGGCGGCGGCGCGCGCTTCGCGGGACTCGAGGTGCAGAGCGCGGAGTCGAACAACAACGCGGTCAACCTGATGGGGTTTTCAAGAGTGCCCGACGTTGCCGCGGCCGTCGACCGCGCGAACGCCGGCATCGGCCTCGACGTGAAGAAACGGTACGACAACAACAGCTCGAATCTCCTCCGCCGCAGCGATCAGTGGCCGTTCCTCCAGCGCGGCGTGCCCGCGGTCGGTTTCATGACCGGCCTGCATCCGGACTATCACACGCAGTACGATCGTCCGGAGAAGATCAACTACGCGAAGATGGAAAAGGTCGCGCGCCTCGTTCATCAGGCCAGTTGGGACATCGCGAACGCCGACTCGAAGCCGAAGGCGCCGGCGATTCGCACCAGCACACAGTAGCGACGCTTGACGCACGAAACCACGGCCCACGAATCGCGAAACCACGAAACCACGAAACCACGAAACCACGAAACCACGAAACCACGAAACCACGAAAAGAACTTAGGCCACGAA
>DAIUKO010000128.1:0-19042 GCA_036848175.1 Vicinamibacterales bacterium
CCGACAACAATCCGCATCCAGCCGACAACAATCCGCATCCAGCCGACAACAATCCGCATCCAGCCGACAACAATCCACAATCAATCCACAATCCACAATCACCCGGCAATCCACAATCAATCCGCAATCCGCAATCCTCAATCCGCAATAAAATGTTGCGTGCCTGTCCTCGCGACGGCGCTCGGCCTCAGTCTCGTCGGTAGCTGCGGCGGGCTGCTCGTCGCTTCGTCGCTCATTCTTTTTCCTCACCGCCTTCGTGCGCGCGTCGTGCCGTGGCTGGTCAGCTACGCCGTTGGCGCGCTGCTCGGCGTCGCGTTCCTCGCGCTGCTGCCCGAAGCGCTCGCCGAGCTTGCGCCGGCACGCGTCTTCGGCACGCTGCTCGCCGGCATCGTCGGGTTTTTCATCCTCGAAAAGCTCGTCCTGCTGCGACACTGCCATACCGACGAGTGTGAAGTGCACGGCGCCACCGCGCCGCTCGTGTTCATCGGAGATGCGTTTCACAATTTTCTCGACGGCGCGATCATCTGCACGGCGGTGATGACGTCGGTGCCGCTCGGCATCAACACGGCCATCGCGGTTGCGGCGCACGAGATTCCGCAGGAAGTCGGCGACGTTGCCATCCTGCTCGCCTCCGGCTACAGCCGCAGCCGCGCGCTGCTGTTGAATCTGGTGACGGGCGCGTCGGGGATCGCGGGCGCGCTGGTCGCCTTCCTTGCCGTCGAAATCGTTCCCGGCATCCGGCCGTTCATCCTCGCGATTTCGTCGGCCAGCCTCCTCTACATCGCGATGTCGGACCTGATCCCGGATCTGCATCGCGGTGAGATCGACGCCAACGCCGCGCGGCAGGTCGTCCTGATCGCCGCCGGCATCGGGACGATCGTGCTCTTCGAACGGCTGGTCGGCTGATGCCTATCGACAAGATCAATCTGGCCACGGTCGAGAAGATGTGGCGGCGCGAAGTCGAAGCGGCCACGACCTACCGGCATCTCGCGAACCGCGAAAAGGATCCCAAGCGCCGCGACATCCTGCTGCGCCTCGCCCATCAGGAGGACACGCACGCCACGCGCTGGTCGGAACGGATTGCGGCGACCACCGGACGCGCGCCCGATCCCGAAGAAGTCAAGCGCGGCCTGTCGTGGTTTCAGCGGATCTCGGATCCGACCGTCGTGCTGCACCGTCTCGAGCAGGAAGAGAACAGGGCGGAAGCCGAGTACGACCAGTTGATGGCGCGTCTGAGCGATCCGACCGATCGAAAGATCGCCGAAGAGGCGATGTTGGAAGAGCGCGACCATGCGGTGATTCTGCGTGCGCTGGCCGGCGGCTCGATGCCGACGCCGCGATCGACGCTCGACTCGATTCTGCGGCGGGAGCGCTGGCACGTCCGCGGCACCGGCTGGATCGGCGATGCCATCTACGGCGTCAACGACGGCCTCGGCGCCGTGTTCGGCATCGTCTCCGGCATGGCCGGCTACACGGGCGGCAGCGAAGTCGTGCTCGCCGCCGGTCTCGCCGGCACCCTGGCGAGTGCGTTGTCGATGGGCGCCGGCGCCTACCTCGCCTCAAAGTCGGAGCGCGAAGTCTACGAGTCGGAAGTTCAGCGCGAGCGCGCGGAGATCGAGGAAGACCCGCACGAAGAGCTCCTCGAGCTCGAGCTCTTCTATCAGTTGAAAGGATTCGAGCCGGAAGAAGCGCGGGCGATGGCCGAGCGGATCCACAAGGAGCCGAAGCAGTTCCTGCGCACGCTCGTCCACGAGGAGCTCGGGTTGTCGGAGGAGACGTTTCCCAATCCGTGGCGGTCGACGATCTCCGCGGGCCTCTCGACGGCCATCGGCGGGTTCATCCCGATCATCCCGTTCTTCTTCACTGTCGGCATGCCCGCGGTCATCGCTTCCTTCATCATCAGCACGGTCGCGCACTTCGCGGTCGGCGCCTCGAAGGCACTCGTCACGATGCGGCCATGGTGGGCCAGCGGTCTCGAGATGACGGTCGTCGGCGTGCTCGAAGCGGCAGTCACCTACGGCCTCGGCCTGGCGTTCTCCGGCCGCTGAGCCGCAGTCGATCTGGCCGACAAATGTGTCCACTGAGCAGGACACTTCTGCGCAACATCTCACAGTTTCCGAGCAATTCTGCTGGCATTTGCTTTGCCCCTTCACCTCGGCAGGAAGTGTCGCTATTGGGGAGGTGCAAGATGGTCAAAAAATTCATCGCGGCAGGCGCCGGCCTGCTGCTGACGGCGAACGTCGCGCTCGCAGCCGCCAACCAGACCGAGCGCAAGGATTTCCAGGTTTTCAAGGATGTGGCGACCAGCGTCGAACGCTACACGCAGTTCACGATCTTCGATGACGTGAATGCGAGCGTGAAGGACGGCGTCGTCACGCTCACCGGGTGGGTCACGATGCCGTACAAGCGCGACGACATCGGCAAGCGCGTCGCGAAGATCGACGGCGTACGTGAAGTGCGCAACGCGATTGCCGACCTGCCGGTCTCGCAGTTCGACGACGAGCTGCGCTATCGGATCGCGCGCGCGATCTACGGCAACTCGAACTTCTGGAACTACGCGATCATGCCGAACCCGCCGATTCACATCGTCGTCGAGCACGGACGTGTGACGTTGACCGGTGTCGTCAGCAACAATCTGGATCGGATGCTCGCGCGATCGCTGGCATCGCAGTTCGGGGCGTTTTCGGTCAAGACCGAGCTCAAGACGGACGCCGAGGTCCGCGAAGCCCTTGAAAAGCAATCCGAGTGAGCTGAAGGTTTCCCTCGAGACGGGCGCCAGAACAACGGCGCTCGTCTACGCCGCTTCCGGTTCTTCGATCGCAGCCCTGATCCTCGGTCACGGCGCCGGCACCGGCCACCGCAGCGCGTTCATGGTCAACATGGCGCGGATGCTCGCAGCGCTCGGCATCGACGTCGTCACCTTCAACTTTCTCTACACAGAGCAGAAACGGCGGATTCCGGATCGCCCGCCGGTCCTCGAAGCGTGCTATCGCGCCGTCATCGATACGGCGCGACAGAGCGTCGAAGGCGCACGTGCACATCTCTTCATCGGTGGCAAGTCGATGGGCGGCCGGATCGCGACCCAGGTTGCCGCGGCCGACCGCGATCTTCCGGTCACGGGTCTGGTTCTCCTCGGCTATCCGCTACATCCGCCCGGCCGACCGGATCAACGGCGCGACAAACATCTTCCGTCGATTGGCCGGCCGATGTTGTTCGTCCAGGGAAGCCGTGATGCGTTCGGCACGCCGGCCGAACTGACACCGGTGCTGGCGTCGCTGGACCAAAAGGCGACGCTGCATGTCGTCGACGGCGGCGATCATTCGTTCAAGCTGTCGCGCACCGATCCGGCAGCGCAGGCTGCGGCGCTCGACGACGTGGCGAGCACCGTCGTCGAATGGATTCAGCAGGTCAGGTCCATCACGTCGCCCTCGCGCGTGCGGCCGTAACGGCGACGCTCACGAATGGTGCTCGCGAAGGAAGTCACCCGCGGCACGGACGACCTCGTCGGACCACTCGTGGCCGCCGGCAAACTCGAGCGGCCGCACCTGAACGTTGGCGTCGCGCAGGCGATGCAGATCCTTCGCGAAGACCGCGGCGGTATACCACGTGTCGGCTGCGCCATGGCAGACGAGGGCAGTGCGCACGCGACAGAGGTCGGGCGATTCGAGCTCCGGCGGCACGTCCCCGCACACGGCGATGACCCCGGACGGCTGCCGGGACGACGCGACGGCGGCACGAAACGTCATCGCGACCCCCTGAGAGAATCCAGCGTAGACGAGCGCATAACTCGTCGGCCACTCGCGTGTGACGGCGTCGACGACCGACGCGACATAGGAGAGGTTGTCGGCGATGGCGTGGTCGCGATTCTGGCGCGTCATCCAGCCGGCGACGACCTCGTTGGTCCGCCGCTGGTAGAAACGATTCAGTCCCTGGATGGCGACGATCAGCCACCGGTCGGATCCGGGAATCGCGCGCAGGCGGCCGGCCTGCAGCTCGGCCGGCTCCGCGTAGCCGTGAAACCCGACGAGCATCGGCGCGGGACCCGGATTGGCCGGTGGGACGATGACGTATCGTCCGTGCGTGGTTGCACGAATCGTGCGCTCTTCCATCACCCGGCTCACCAAATCACCTTGACGACGCCGGAGCCTCGAATGTCTCCGTCGCGCGTGATGAGCGGCAAGCCGGCGGTGACGGCCGACGCGCAGATGAGCGCGTCGAACGGATCGCGCGTGAACCGGAGCTCGTCGGCCACGTAGATTTCTTCGGGCGTGACGTCGATCGGTTGATAAGCGGGATTGCTGAACAGATCGTTGAAGAACTCGCGCACGGTGCGCCGGAAGTTGATCCGGGCCACGCGCGCGAGCATGCTGCACTCCCACATGACCGCGGCCGGCACGTAGACAATGGCCTGGCGCTGTTCGCAGCGGTCGAAGAAATCCGCGGCCCGGGGACCGAGCTTCCCGCCGCCCGCCGCGTGGAACAGCAGCGCGTGCGTATCTGTGACCGCTGCCTGCGGGTCACCCACGTCGCTTCTTCGCCCGTGGCCGCCGAACCCGATATGTCACCGGGACCTCTTTGACCATCGACGGACGGCCAGTCGATTGGTTGAACATCGCCCGCATCACTTCGTCAGCCTGCGTCAACAGCGGGTCGCTCGGGTCGATGTCCACCGTTCCAACGACCGACCGTGACGGCCCGGCATGCCGCGACTGCCGCGCGGCGGTGACGAGCTGGTCGAGAAGCTCGCTCACGCTCCGCGCCCCGGACGCACCGGTGCGGCCCTTGAGCCACGTGATGTTATCGGTGTCGAGGGTCACGGAAATGGCCTGCTTGGCCATAATATGTTTATACGATATAGCCTGAATGTCGGGTTGTCTACTGGAAAAAAGAGAGGGCGTCGTACGCCGAGGATGGATTCGACGGCGTCGACGCAGCTATTCCGCGCGCAGACCTTCCAGCGGATCGATTGAGGCGGCCCGCCGCGCGGGCAGCAGACACGCCGCCAGCGCGGTGACGATCGCCACGGTGATCGCAGCGGTGAACGACGCGCCATCCACGGCCGAAACGCCGTAGAGCAGGCTCGACAATGTGCGGCCGAGCGCCAACGCGCCTGCTGCACCGACGATGCCGCCGATCACGGCGAGCCAGAGCCCCTGACGCACGACGAGCCACAACACGTCGCGAGGCCGCGCGCCCAGGGCCATCCGCACGCTCAACTCCTGCTGCCGTTGACTGACGGCGTACGACAGCACGCTGTAAATCCCGAGCGCGGCGAGGCCCAACGCAAGCGCGGCGAACACGCCCATCAGCAGCATCAGCGCGCGCGGCCGATCGGTCGCGTCGGCGAGGATGCGATCCAGCGTCCGCGCCTGCGCGATCGGCAGGTTCGGATCGAGGCGCTGCACCGCGGTTCGCACGGCGCCGACGAGCGCCGTGGCATCACCGCGTCCCTCGAGGACGATGTTGAGCCCGCGGAAGGGAAATTGACGGTAGCTGAAGTAGATCGCCGGCTCGGCATCGCGGACGAGCGTGGAGTTCTTCACGCTCGCCACGACGCCGACGACCTGGAACAGCGTCTGCTTCATCAGCGAACGCCCCATCGGACCGATCTGGCGGATCGGCGTCACCATCGACTGGCCGATCGGGTCGGCGCCCGGCCACTGACGGCGTGCGAGCGTGTCGTTGATGATCACGACGCCGGGGGCATCAGCGGTGTCGCGCGCATCGAAGAAGCGGCCCTCCAGCAGCGGCACGCCGATCGCGCGGAAGTACTGATCGTCGACGGTCTGATGCTGCGCCTGCGATTCGTCGCCCTGCCGCGGCCGCGGACGTCCTTGAATGAAGAACGGCCCGCGCCACGCCGCCTCGAGCGGCAGGAAATTGCTTGCGCCAGCAACCGTGACGCCCGGCTCGTTGCGGAGAGACGACAGCAGGCGATCGTAGAAATCGACGATCTTCGAGAAGTCCGAATAGGAATAGGGCAGCTCGACCTTCGCGGTGATCGCCTGGGCGGGCTTGAACCCGGGATCCTGCTGCACGAGACGCTGGAAACTGCGCGCGAGAAGAATCGCGCCGACCAGCAGCATCACCGCCAGGCCGATCTCGGCGACGACGAGCACGCTGCGCGCCCGGCGGCGGGCGCCGCCGCCGTCCCCGCCGCGTCCAGATTCCTTGAGCGGACGCTGCATGTCGCCGCGCGCCATCAACATCGCCGGCACCACCCCGAATGCCATTGCCGTGATCGCGGCGACCGTGATCGCGAACAGCATCAGCCGCGCGTCGACGCCGACGCCATCCACGCGCGGCAGCGGCACCGGCGACGCCGCCACGAGCGCGCGCACCGATGCCACGGCGAGCAGGACGCCGAGCGTGGTGCCCATCGCGGCGAGCAGAATGCTCTCGGTCAGGAATTGCCGGACCAGACGCGTACGACTGGCGCCGATGGCGGCACGCACCGCGACTTCCCGCTCGCGCACGGTCGCACGCGCGAGCAGCAGGCTCGCGACGTTCGTGCAGGTGATGACCAGCAGGAAGGTCGCCGCACCGAACAGCGCGAAGAGCGCCGGCCGGAAGAAACCGACCACTTCAACCGCCAGCGGCGTCGCGCGCGCGCGCCACTCGCCGTTGGTGGACGGATTCTCTCTGCCGAGCCTCGTCGTCAGTGCGCGCAGCTCCGCATTCGCGGCTTCGATCGTCACGCCCTGCTTGAGGCGCACGATCGACTCCATGAAATGCGCGCCGCGGCTGTGCTGTGTGAGATCCCATTGCAGCCGATGCCACACGTCGGTGTCGTTTGGATACTGGAACCCGTGCGGCATCACACCGACCACGGTGAACAGCGGGCCGTTGAGCGCGATCGTCTTGCCGACGATCGACGGATCGGAACCGAATCGATCGCGCCAGAGACGATGGCTGATGACGGCGACGTTCTCGCGCGAGAAGAACGGATCCCTGGGGAACCCCTGACCGACGACCGGCCGCACGCCGAGCACCGAAAAGAAATTGGCGCTGGCTTCAATCGCGTTCACGCGCAGCGGTTCGTGACCGGTTTCCGTGAGCGTGAGCTGCGGGTACCACCACGCGGCCGCGTCCTCGAACACCTGCGTGAGCGCGCGGTAGTCCATGAAGTTGACCGGGGACAAGCGCTCGTGAGACAGACCCTTCGTGTCGTTCGTTTCCCAGACCATGGTGAGGCGATCCGGATCCGGATACGGCAGCGGACGCAGCACCACGCGATCGAGCAGCGTGAACACCGCCGTCGTCGCGCCGATGCCAAGCGCGAGCGCGAGAACGGCCGCCAGCGTGAATCCGGGGCTCCGCCGCAGCAGCCGCCAGCCGAATCGAACGTCTTGCAGAAGGGTATCCATGGCGACACGTTAGACGATGGTGCTGCCAGGAAGGTTGGCGCGACGGGAGGTTAACCGAGCGCTCGCGCCTCGATGAGGAACTCGTCGACGATCCGTCCGTTCACGAGGTGTTCCTGGATGATTCGTTCGAGGACCGGCGGATCGCACGCCGCATACCAGGCGCCCTCGGGATAGACCACCGCGATCGGCCCGCCCTCACAGATGCGAAGGCAGTTGGCTTTCGTTCGCAGGATCCCGCCCTGCTCCGACAGACCGAGCTCCTTCAATCGGCGCTTGAGGAACTCCCAGGCGGCGAGGCCGCGATCTTTCTCGCAGCACTTCGGGTTGGTCTGATCGCAGCAGAGAAAGATGTGGCGGCGCGCGACGGGCACGCCGATGGACGCCGCAACGGCGCGCTGGGAATCAGACGCCGAACTCATTCGGATCCCACTCGAGGCCGAGCTCGCCCGGCGGCGCCATGTAGCCGACCAGCGCCGAGGCGGCGACGACGGCTGGGCTGGCGAGATAACCTTCGCCGCCGAGCCCCATCCGATTCTGCCAATTGCGGTTGAACGACGTGATCGCGCGCTGACCCTTGGTCAACGCGTCGGGGCCTTGTCCGAAGCACGGTCCGCACCACGATTCCCGGATCGCGCCACCGACCGACCGGAACACGTCGGCAATCGACCGGCCGTCGAGGCGCGCATCGGGCCGCTCGATCTGACGGGCGACACCGCCCGATCCCGGAAAGATCACGAACTCCTTCGCCGCGCGATCCGCGCCGTGCTTCTTCGCCGCGCGGATGACGAGCGCCGCCGTCAGCAGATCGTCGTAGCTGCCGTTGGTGCACGATCCGATCATCGCCTTGTCGAAGGTGATCCGCTCGCGCGCGACCTCGTCGGCCGGAAACGCGTTGCCGGGACTGAAGGGCTTGGCAATCATCGGCGTGACATCGGCAAGGTTGAGCGTTTCGTCAATCTCGTAAACGGCATCGGCGCCGGGCGCGAACGGCGGATACGGCAGCTCGGTGATGCCTTTCGCGCGATACCAGTCGAGCGTCACCTGGTCCGGCGCGAAGATGCCGTTCAGCGCTTCGGCTTCGGCCATCATGTTGGCGATCGTGTTGCGATAGGCGATCGGCAGCTGCATGTTCGCGTCGACGAGCTCCACCGACATCCCCTGCGACTGCTTCGCGCCCCAGCGGCGCAGCAGCTCGAGGACGATGTCCTTGCCGCTGACCCACGATTGCAGGGTGCCGATGAACATCACCCGGCGCGCTTTCGCGGCCGTGAAGTAGATGTAACCGGTCGACCATCCGAACCCGAGCGTCGTCGATCCGACGCCGATGCCGACCGCGCCGTACGCGCCGTAGGCGCGGCTGTGCGAATCGGCGCCTGGGATGAACTGCCCCGGCATCACCAGACCCTGTTCCGGGAAATAGAAGTGAAAGATCCCGTCGCCCGGCGTCGCGTAGTAGGGCTTGTCGATGGCGTGCCGGCGCGCGAACTCGCGTCCGATTCCAGTCTGCCTGTCGTCGTCCTGCTTGCCGGTGAAGACGAAGTGATCGTTGGCGATGGCCGCCTGCCGCGGATAGATGGTGTTGCCGCCGGTGATCTGATTGAACGTGTGAATCGCGAACGGCGCGGTTCCGTCGGATGCCGGCAGCAGATCGGCGTAGACGCGCAGCGTGGCGCCGCGCGTGACCTCCGCGCTCTTGTCGACGCGGTGCGCCCAGATGATCTGCTCGGTCGACGTCATCCGCCGCGCCCGATCCGGATCCGGCCACTCGATGCATGCGGTCGTGTCGAGCGACGCGCGGAACTCGTGGCGGCCCGCCGCAAAGATGCCGCCGCTCCGACGAATCTCGTCTTCCTTCGCCGTCAGCGGAATCGGATCGTAGGTCTTGTTCTGCGTCGCGTTGGTCAGCCGCCGCGAATCGAGATCGAAGCTGAACTCGTCGCCGTCGCGAGCGTCGGCGACCGCCTCCGGACTCTGCACGACCTGCAGCCCGAGGTTGAGCGCGTTTCTGCGGAAGATGTCGCCCATGTTGTGGCCGCAGACGATCACCATCTCGAGGTCCGCTTCGTCGGCAATCGCCTTCAGGCCGGCCGGACTCATCTCACGCGACGACCCGATCGCGAAGCGATCGCCCGCGATGACGAACGTCTCACCACGATGCACGCGCGCGCGGAAGTCGGGCATCAGGTAGCGGAACGCGCCGGCCTTCCACCGCTCGTCGAGCGTCTCGAGGCTTTCGGAGACGCAGTCGGACGCCGGTGTGATCTGGTCGGTGTCGATGGCGTCGAGCTTCTTTCTTTTCCCGAGGACTTTCAGATCCCAGAAAATGAGGGCTTTGCCGCGGATGGTGCGCGACGCCTTCGCGGCGCCGCCTGATGACGCCGGCGCGACGATCGAGTCAGCGGAAACGCCCGGCTTCAGCCGAGCTGGTCGAATCCGATGCATATATATAGATGATAGGCATTCATGACCACCTTGCACATCACCAACGGCGACTCCGCGGGCGATACGCTCAAGCAATTCATCACCGACCCGGTGATGATCACCGCGGACGTCCTGCACGACGGTCCGGCGCCGCTCGTCGATCTGGACACCTGGCACGATGTGCGCGCGCGCTTTCTTGCCGGGTCCCCTGACGCCGCGTTCGACAGGACGCGCGACGATCTCGCGCGGATGGATCGCGACATCGCCGACGCCAGCCGGTACGAGGAAGTCGTCCTGTGGTTCGAACACGATCTGTTCGACCAGTTACTGCTCATCCGCGCGCTGGACCTCCTCGCGCCGAAACGCAACGTGTCGCTGATCTGCATCGACCGGTTTCCGGGCGTGGAGCGATTCGTGGGCCTCGGCCAGCTGACCGCCGAGCAGCTCGAGTCGCTCGTTGACACGCGACGGCCCGTCACCGGCGATCAATACGCGATCGCGGCGAAGGCCTGGGACGCCTTTCGCGCGCCGGCTCCGACGGCGCTCGTCGAACTGGTTGGCATGAACCCGGACGCGACGCGCGCCCTTCCATTTCTGCGCGACGCACTGAAGCGGTTCCTCGAGGAATATCCGTGGACCAGCAACGGGCTGTCCCGGACCGCGAACGCTGCGTTGACGGAGCTCGCCGCGGGTCCGCGTACCGGGCTCGACCTCTTCGTCGCCACACAGGCGCGAGAGGAGCGGCCCTTCATCGGCGACTGGGGTTTCTTCGACATCTTGCGCGAGATGGCAGGTGGGCATGTGCCACTCGTCACCATCGCGCCGCCCGAAGCCGGACCCGACGCGGCGACTCCCGCGGTCGATCTCCGCACGCACACGGTCGCCATCACTCACGCCGGAGGTGAGGTGCTCGGCGGCCGATTGGACGCCGTCGCGCTCAACGGGCTCGACCTCTGGCGCGGCGGCGTCCACCTTGTGGCTTCCCACGGCACTCGATCGCCATGGAGGTGGGACGCAGGCCGCGAAACGTTGGTATGATGTTGGGGGTTCATGTACGAGTCCAAAGACCAGCCGCTCCACGCGTCGACGTCAGAGGCGGTCACCAACAACGTTCGGGTCGAAGTCGAATCGCAGTACGCGCCCGAGCGCTCGCAGCCGTTCCAGAGCGAATGGTTCTTCGCCTATACGGTCCGCATCACCAACGAGCGTGACGAGACCGTCCAGCTCTTGAGCCGCCATTGGCTCATCACTGATGCCACCGGACACATTCAGGAAGTCAAAGGCCCCGGCGTCGTCGGCGAGCAGCCGGTGCTTGCGCCAGGCGAGTCGTTCCAGTACACCTCGGGCTGTCCGTTGCCGACGTCGAGCGGCGTGATGCGCGGCACCTATCAGATGGTGACCGAGGACGGCGATCACTTCGACGTCGAGATCGCGCCGTTCGCGCTCCACGAGCCGTACACGGTTCATTAACCCAATCGATTCAGTCGGGACGTCGAAAGGTGCGAATCGCGTCGAGGAACGCGTCGCCGAAGTCGGCGGCTTTCTTCGCGCCGACGCCGTAGACCTCGCGAAGATCGGCGATCGTCTTCGGCCGGCGCTGTACCATGTCGCGCAGTGTCGTGTCGTGGAAGATGACGTACGGCGGCACGCCGCGCTCGCGCGCGAGATCGAGGCGCACTCGTCTCAGCACGTCGAACAGATCGGCGTCGATCGGCGCCGCGAACGTGTCGCGCAGCGAGGATCGGCTCCGCTTGCGAGAGGCTGGCGGCTTCACTTCGCGGTAGAGGACGCACTCGCCGCCGCCGCGCATGAGCGCGGCGCCCGATGGCGTGAGCCGCACGACGGGATACGGATCGCCGTCGCGTAGCAGATAGCCTTCACCGACCAATTGCTCGATGTAGCCGCGGATCGCGGCCACCGATTCCTCCTTCAGCAGCGCGAAGGTCGATAGCCGATCGTGGCCGGCTGAAACGACCTTGTCCGTCGCGCGTCCGATCAGCACGTCGGCGAGGTGGCTGCTCCCCCACGTCTGCTTGACGCGGGCGACGCACGACAGAATCTTCTGCGCGACGACGACCGAATCGGTCACCGCCTCGAGCTCCTTCAGGCACCAGTCGCAGGCGCCGCAGTCCGCACGGTCGTAGCGCTGGCCGAAGTACTCGACCAGGGCGCGGTGACGGCAGCGCGTGCCGGAGGCGTAGCGCTCGATGTCCCGCAGGAGCGCCCGCGCACTCTCGTTCCACTCGCCGTTGGACTCGAGCATCTGGCGCCAGCGGACGAAATCGGCGCCGCTGTAAATGAGGATGCACTCCGCCGGCAGCCCGTCGCGGCCGGCGCGGCCCGATTCCTGCTGGTAATGCTCCGGCGATCGCGGCGCCCCGGCGTGCGCGACGAAGCGGACGTCCGACCGATCGATGCCCATGCCGAACGCCACCGTCGCGACGACGATCTCGACCTGTTCGTCGAGAAACGCCTCCTGGTGGCGGCTGCGTACATCGTCTGCGAGCCCGGCGTGATACGGCAGCGCCCGATGGCCGTTCTCCTGGAGCCATTCGGCGAGCGCTTCGACTTCGCGCCGCGACGAGCAGTAGACGATGCCCGCTTCGCGCTCGTGCCGAGCCAGGATGTCGAGCAGCTGCCGATGAAGGTTGCCGCGCCGCAGCACGCGATAGGTGAGGTTCGGGCGATCGAACGATCCGACGAGGACCAGCGGATCCCGGAGCCGCAGCTCCGACACGATGTCGCGGCGCACACGCTCGGTCGCGGTCGCGGTGAAGGTGTGGAACGAGACGCCGGGAAAATCGTCGCGCAGACGTCCGAGCTGACGATATTCCGGCCGGAAGTCATGACCCCACTGACTGATGCAGTGCGCCTCGTCGATGGCGATGAAGCGCACGCCCGACTGTGCGAGCATCCGCCGCAGCGGCTCGCTTCCGTCGCCGACGATCCGCTCCGGCGAGACGTAGAGCAGGCGGCACCGATCGTCGCGCACGCTCGCGAGCACCTCATCGCGTTCGTAGGGCGCCAGCGTGCTGTTCAAGTACGACGCCGCGACGCCGTCCACGCGCAGACCGTCGACTTGATCCTTCATCAGCGAGATGAGCGGCGAGACGACGAGGGCGACGCCTTGTCGACGAGACGACGACGGAGAAATGATCGCCGGCGCTTGAAAGCACAACGACTTGCCGCCGCCGGTCGGCAGGACGACGACGCTGTCGCGCGATTCGAGGATCGCGTGCATGGCGTCGCGTTGAAGAGGACGGAAATCGGAGAAGCCCCAGACGCGGTGGAGCGTATCGAGAAGCAGTCGATCAGCGTCGGGCGTACTTGTGCTCGACGTAATCATCGACCAGGTGCTGGAATTCTGCGGCGAGCTCGTCGTAGGTGCCGCGCAGCGTCTTCACGTGCTGACCGTCGATGTAGACCGGACAGCTCGGTTCTTCACCGGTACCCGGCAGGCTGATGCCGATGCTCGCCGCCTTCGATTCGCCCGGACCGTTGACGACGCAGCCCATCACCGCCAGCGTCATGTCCTCGACGCCCTCGTAGTTGGATTTCCATTCGGGCATCTTGTCGCGAATGTATCCCTGGATCCGCTCGGCGAGCTCCTGGAACGTCGTGCTCGTCGTGCGCCCGCAGCCTGGACATGCGGTGACGCTCGGCGAGAACGATCGGAGACCCAGGGCCTGCAGCAGCTCGCACGCCGCGTACACTTCTTCGCGGCGATCGCCGCCAGGCCGCGGCGTCAGCGAGACGCGAATCGTGTCGCCGATGCCTTCGTTGAGCAGCACACCCATGGCGGAGGCGGACCACACGAGTCCCTTCGTGCCCATTCCCGCTTCGGTCAGACCGAGGTGGAGGGGTTGATCCGTCGCCCTCGCGAGCGCGCGATAGACGGCGATGAGATCCCGCGGCCGGGACGTCTTGCAGGAGATGACGATCTGATCTTTGCGAAGGCCGCTCTCGAGGGCGAGCGCCGTCGACTCCACCGCCGAGAGCAGCATGCACTCGTTGATGATTTCATCCGACGTCTTGCCCAGATGAAGATCCGTGTTCTCCTGCATCTTCGAGACGACGAGCTCCTGATTGAGCGAGCCGCCGTTGACGCCGATGCGAACCGGCCGCGCGTTGTCGACGGCGACCCTGCAGATCGTCGCGAATTGCTCGTCCCGCCGGCGTCCTGTCCCGACATTGCCGGGATTGATGCGGTACTTATCGAGCGCGCGCGCGCAGTCCGGATATTTCGTCAGGAGAAGGTGGCCGTTGTAGTGGAAGTCGCCGATCAGCGGCGCCGTGCATCCCGCGTCGAGCATCCGCTGTTTGATCTCGGGCACCGCTGCCGCCGCCTCGGGAAGATTGACGGTGACGCGCACCATCTCCGATCCGGCCTCGGCCAGCTCGACGCATTGCTGCGCGGTCGCGCGCGCGTCGGCAGTGTCGGTCATCGTCATCGACTGCACGACGATCGGCGCGCCGCCCCCGACCTGGACGCCGCCGATTCGCACGCCCACGGTCTTGTGGAGCTTCACGAGTGACATGAATCCCTCATGGTAGCATCGGCCACGGCAGGCCTGAAGGCCTCCGCGACCGAAACGCTGGTCGCGTCCGACTCACGGCTGTCGCGCAGCCCTTCAGGCGCTGGAAAGATCACCATGAAAGCGATCGTTGTCCATCAGTTCGGCGGCCCCGACGTGCTGCGTCTCGAAGAGATGCCCGATCCGAAACCGGCAGCGGGCGAGGTGCTGGTGCGGATTCGCGCGGCCGGCGTGAATCCGGTCGACGCCTACATTCACACCGGAACATACGCGCGCAAGCCGCCGCTCCCGTACACGCCGGGATTCGACGGCGCGGGCGAAGTCGAGGCGGTTGGCGCGGGCGTCAACGATGTGAAGCCCGGCGATCGCGTCTATGTCGCCGGGCCGGGGAAGAGCGGCGTCGGCGCGGGCACGTACGCCGAGCTCGCCATCTGCCTGCCGTCGCAGCTTCACCTGCTGCCCGCGCGCGCGTCTTTCGGCCAGGGCGCCGCGCTTGGCGTGCCCTACTGCACCGCGTACCGCGCACTCTTCCAGCGAGCGTGGACCAAGCCAGGCGACACCGTCCTCGTCCACGGCGCGACCGGCGGCGTCGGCATCGCCGCCGTCGAGCTCGCGCACGCACGAGGCACTCGCGTTATCGGCAGCGGGGGCACCGACATCGGACTCAAAACGGTGCGGGAGCATGGCGCGGACGTGACCGTCAACCACCGCGAACCGAATTACACCGAGACGATCAAGCAGGCGACCGGGGGGCGCGGCGCTGATGTGATCGTCGAGATGGCTGCGCACATCAACCTCGATCACGACCTGGGAATGCTCGCGAAAGGCGGGCGTATCGTTGTCGTCGGCAACCGCGGCCGAGTCGAGATCGATCCGCGGCAGGCGATGGGACGCGACGGCACGATTCTCGGGATGACGCTGTTCAACGTCAGCGACGCCGACTTCGTCGAGATTCATGCCGGGCTCATCGCGGGTTTGACCGACGGCACGCTCAACCCGGTCGTCGGTCGCGAGATGCCGCTCGCCGAGGCCGCGCGGGCGCATCAAGCCGTCATGGAGCCGGGCGCGCACGGCAAGATCGTGTTGATCCCGTAGGCGTAGAATAGGACTTCATGCAAGTCACTCTGCGCGTGAACGGAACAGCTCATCGAGTCGACGTCGCGGCGTCCGACTCGCTGCTCACCGTGCTGCGCGACACGCTCGATCTCACCGGTACGAAATACGGATGTGGTGAAGGTCAGTGCGGCGCGTGCACCATCGTCGCCGACGGTCAGGCCGTCAAGTCCTGCCAGGTGAAAGCCGCGCAGTACGAGGGACGCGCGATGACGACGATCGAAGGGCTCGAGCGGAACGGCCGTCTGCATCCAGTGCAGGAGGCGTTCCTGAAACACGAGGCGATGCAGTGCGGCTACTGCACGCCCGGCATGATCATGGCGAGCGTCGCGCTGCTGACCGCGAATCCAAATCCCACCGACGCCGTGATTGTCGCCGCGATGGACAAGAACAAGAACATGTGCCGCTGCGGGACCTATCCTCGCGTGGTGGCTGCGATCAAGGAGGCCGCCCATGCGCGCATTTGACGACAGCGCGTGGGGCCAGGGCCCCACCCATCTGGAAGAAGACCGCTACGAGCTGTTCGAGGGGCCGCGCTATACCTTCGAGGTCGATCGCCGCGACTTCGTCAGGACGTTCGGCGCAGGACTCGTCGTTCTGCTCGTCGCATCGAAGAGCGGCGCGCAGGAATCGGGACGCGGGTTCGGCGGCGACCGCATGCCGCCCGACGTCGGCGCGTGGCTGCATATTGGCGAGGACGGCAAGATCGCCGTCTTCACCGGCAAAACCGAAATCGGACAGAACATTCGCACGTCGTTGACGCAGGCCGTCGCCGAAGAGCTCGGCGCGCCAATCGACTCGATCACGCTGCTGATGGCCGATACGGCGAAGACGCCGTTCGACATGGGCACCTTCGGCAGCCGGACGACGCCGACGATGAACGCGCAGTTGCGGAAGGTGGCCGCCGCGGCGCGGGCAGTCCTCTCCGATCGCGCGAGTGCGCGCGGCAAAACACTCGAGCCGGCGCTCTTCGGCGAGCTCGTGAAGGGATCGCCGCTCGTGGCGACGATCACCGACAAGACGACGACCAAACCGGCGACCGCGTGGACCGTCGCCGGCACCGCAGTTGCGAAAATAGATGCCCGCGACATGGTGACCGGCCGTCATCGCTACACGACCGACCTGAAGCGCGCCGGGATGCTGCACGCGAAGATCGTACGGCCGCCCGCTTACGGCGCCGCGCTCGTGAACGCCGATACTCGCGCGGCCGAAGCGATGCCCGGCGTGGTCGTCGTGCGCGACGGCAACTTTCTCGCCGTTGCGGCGCCGACGACAGCCGCGGCCAACGCCGCCGCGGCGGCGATCGAGACGAAGTGGACGCCGGGCGATAAACCGTCCGCACGCACGCTCTTCGCCGATCTCAAAGCCGAGAGCGCGAACCCGTCGCCAGGCGACGATCCGAACCGCATCGCCGCGCAGTACACGATCGCCTACATCGCGCACGCGCCGCTCGAGCCGCGCGCCGCGCTCGCCGAATGGGAAGGCGATTCGGTGACCGTCTGGACGGGAACGCAGCGTCCGTTTGGCGTCAAGCAGGAAATCGTCGATGCGTTCCACGTCTCCGCCGATCGCGTGCGGGTGATCGTGCCCGACACCGGATCGGCGTACGGCGGCAAGCATACCGGCGACGCGGCGGTCGAAGCAGTGCGCATCGCGCGCGCCGCGAAGAAGCCGGTGAAGCTGGTGTGGTCGCGAGAAGAGGAATTCTGGTGGGCGTACTTCCGGCCAGCGGGCGTCATCGACGTGAGCGGCGCGATCGGGCCCGACGGGGCGCTCACGGCGTGGGAGTTTCACAACTACAACTCCGGTCCGTCCGGTCTATCGACGCCGTACGCCGTCTCCAACCCAACGGAGAAGTTCCATCAGTCGACGTCGCCGCTGCGGCAGGGCTCGTATCGCGGACTGGCCGCGACCGCGAATCATTTCGCGCGCGAGTCGCACATGGACGACCTCGCGCACGCCGCGCGGATGGATCCGTTCGCGTTCCGGCTGAAGAATCTGAAGAACGAGCGCCTCGCCAACGTGCTGCGGGCGGCGGCCGAGAAGTTCGGCTGGTCATCGCGAAAGAAATCGGCGACGGGCGGATTCGGACTGGCCGCGGGCGTCGAGAAGGGCGGCTACACGGCCGTGTGTGCCGAGGTCGAGACGGCGAACGGAAACGTCACCATCAAGCGCCTTGTCGTCGCTTTCGAATGCGGGGCAATCGTCAACCCGAACGGCCTCGACAACCAGGTATCGGGCGCCGTGGTTCAGGGGTTGGGCGGCGCGCTGTTCGAGGCCGTCGACTTCGACGAGGGCCGTCTGGCCAACGGCCGCTTCTCCAGCTATCGCGTGCCGCGCTTCGCGGACGTGCCGCCGATCGAAGTCGTGCTCGTCAACCGCCGCGACCTTCCGCCGGCCGGCGCCGGCGAAACGCCGATCGTCGGTGTCGCCCCGGCCATCGGCAACGCGATCTTCGACGCGACCGGCCTCCGGATCCGATCGCTCCCGATGATTCCGCACGGACTGCCAGGTTCGACGAACCAGGTGTGATGGAATCGTCGTCCAAATAGCCGGCGACATGGCTGAGACCATCGATTGGCCGCCGCCGCGACCGCCGAGGCGGCGCGGCCGCCTGTTCATCATCGCCGTCCTCGGCGTCCTCCTGCTGGGGATCGGGACGGCGCTCTCCTTCTACGTCGACGCGTTGTGGTTCGATTCGCTCGGCTACGGCGACGTCTTCTGGAAGACGCTGCGGGTGCAATCGTCGATCTTCACCGCCTTCACGTCGGTCACCTTTCTCGCTCTTTACGGATCGTTTCTTGCGTTCAAACCGGATCGTCTCAACGACATCACCGGCGGCCGGATTCTGATCCAGGGGCAGCCGCTCAACGTGCCGCTCGAACCGGCGGTGCGGGCAATCGCGTTGATCGGAGCGCTCGTCATCGCGGTGGCGACCGGCGCCAGCATGGCGAACGAATGGACGACGCTGTCGCTGTACTGGTACGGCGGCGGCATCGGAGCATCGTCGAGCGTCGATCCGATCTTCAACAAGCCAATCGTCTTCTATCTGTTCACGCTGCCCGCCTGGCAGCTGCTCACCGGCTGGCTGATGACGATCGCCGTGATCGCATGCGGCATCGCGGTCTTCTTCATCACGATCACGAGCGGCTCGCGGATCGGCAGCCGCATCCGGTCGACCAGAGGTGACGGAATCTGGCGCGGCCTCTCGATCAGCTTTGCGTTCCTTCTGCTGATCCTGGCGTCGCGCGTCTATCTGGCCCGCTACGATCGTCTGCTCACCGATCACACGATTTTCGCCGGCGTCACCTACACGGAGGCGCACGTCACCCTGACCGGGCTGGTCGTCGTCGCGATCGCACTCGTCGCCGGCGCGGCGGTTGCGCTGCTGAACGCGGTCGCGGCGCCGCGGATACGGTGGCTCGCCGCCGCCGTCGTCCCGGCCGCCGTCTGCTATCTCGGCGTCAACCTGCTCGGCTGGTACGTCAACAGCTTCATCGTCAAACCGAACGAGCTCGTGCGCGAGCGGCCCTTCATTGCCAACAACATCGAGATGACGCGGCAGGCGTTCGGCCTCCATCGCCTCTCACAGCGTCCGTTCCCCGC
>DAIUKO010000129.1:0-13774 GCA_036848175.1 Vicinamibacterales bacterium
AGATAGCCGACCGCGCCGCCGGCGGTCGCGCCGGCCGCGACGCCGATCGGACCGCCCAGCAACCCGATCACGCCGCCGATGATCGCGCCCGCGCCCGCATCGCGCTTGCGCTGGTCGCGAATCTTCACTTTGCCCTTGAGGTCCTTCGACACGACGGCGTACGACTCGATGCGCTCGCCGGTCGAGCTCTGCGACGACTTCATCTTGTTGAAGACCTGGGTCGCCGTGTCCTGACCGTCGTAGACCGCGTAGATCAACGTCTCTGAACGATCGTCAGCGGCACGGACGGCCGCGGCGTTCAGCACGCCCGCGGTGAGCACCGCCGCCGCCGACGCGACGGCACCACGGAAGACTTTCTCGAATCTCATGACTGCTCCTTCTCTCTGAAACGACTCGCCGGCACGATGGCTCAGCGGCTGGCGTGCAGCGTGGCTTCGACCTTGGCGCGCTGCTCGGGGTTCAACGTGGTGCGCAGGATGGTGCCGCCGTAGCCTTTGAACTGCGCGGCGACGAGATCGGGGTCGAGGGTCCGCAGGAGGGCGAAGATCGCGGAGTCGCCCGGCTGAACCATCGTGCCGACGCGCTGCACGAAGTCATCGGAGATGCCGAAGTCCTCTTTCCAGCTCTCCGCGTCGAGCGCGCCGGCGGTCGCGCCGAGCGCCACGCCGCTGAGCGATCCCGCCGCCAGCGCCGCCGCGGCGCTTGCGCCGCCGGTAAACGGAGCCGCCAGCATCGCGCCGATGAGGCCGCCGAACAGTCCGCCCCACGCCGCGCCTTCACCTGTCGTCATCTGGTAGCTCTGGTCGACGCGCAGCTTGCCGTTGTAATCGCGATACACCGCAACCGCGTCGTTCAGATCGACGACCCAGTTCTCGTGCATATCCTGCAGCGTGTTGAGCACCTCGGACGCCCGATACATGTCCTTCTTGAATCCCACGACGATTAGTTCTGCCATCTCTGTCTCCTCTCGAAGACCTGCGCTGCAATTCGTGAACCCGGCGGGAAGGAACGGCAGCGACTGAAAAGCTCAATGAATGTGTGGACCACCGCGCTTGACGCGATCCGCGGCTGCCAATCGGCTGGCAGCCGCGCAATCTCTAGGCAGCGGCCAGCCGGACATACAGAGCGTCGACGACGATCGCCTGCCTCGCGACGCGCACGTGGAAGTGCGAGCCGTCGTTCCACAGCATGGTGATCGGCAGCCGGATCTGGTCGTCGATCACGCGCTTCAGGAAGCGCGCCCCGAACGCGACGCTGTAGCCCTGCGCCGCGATCAGCTTCAGCGCGTCGTCGTCGATCTCAATCGTCTTGCCCGCTTTCGCCAGGGTGTCTTCGAGATCCGACAGGTAGTCCGCGGCGATGCGCCGGACGTCGTCCCCGGTGAGCGGAGCGAACACCACGACCTCGTCGATCCGGTTCCGGAATTCCGGCGACAGACGCCGCTCGAGCTCGCGCCTGATCTCGCTTTGTACCGCGTCCGCTGCGACCCGGTCGGCGAGGAAGCCGAGAGGATTCGTGAACTTGCGGAAGTGTTCCGATCCGATTGCGCACGGGCTGAATCAGCGTGCATGCCAACCCGCTGGCAACTGCCGGCTGACGCGTGGGAAGGAGCTCGCCTCGCCGGGGTTCATGTCACCGAAGCGCCGGCATCCGGTTTGCCTGGCACCGGATCGAGGTAACAAGGAGCGCTTATGATCCAATCTTCTCGAAGCGTCGTCGCAGTGAGCGGAGATCCGATGCGCGGCCAGCTTCTCGATGCGCTGCTGGCCGACGAGAGCGACTACGGCGTCCTCTTCGTGGAATCGACCGAGCGCGCCTATTCGCGAATCAAGCAGGTCACGCCCTACATGGTCATCGTCTTTTGTGAGATCGACGACCTCGCCGCCTGCCTGTTGCTGTCGATGTTGAAGACGGACCGGGACCTTTCCGATGTTCACGTCGTGACCTGCACGAGTGGCTGGCAGACGCTGAGGCGGTCATGGACATTGAATTGAGCGACGATGAGGCGCAGACGCTGCGCGGGTTGTTGCAGGACTCGCTGCCGGAACTGAAGTTCGAAGTGGCCCGTACCGATTCGAAGGAATTCCGTCACATCCTCGTCAAACGTCAGGAGCTGTGCGAACGGCTTCTCGATCAGCTGCGGTCTTTCCCATCCGCGTAAAGCACGACGACCGACCGCGGCTCGGCCCGATATGAGCCCGCGGGCATCGGTGGGGCGCTCTCCCACTCGACGATGTCGAATGGCGACTCGAGGCTCGTATCGATCCATCGCCGCCAAAGGCCGTCGCCGTTGCCAGGCGAGGGCAACTCGAAGTCGAGCGCTGCCCAATACGCGTTCAAGATCACGTGAACCCGCAACTTCTCGTACGGGTCTTCTGCGCAGAAGGCCAGGCTGTGCGACGAATCGCTCCAGTCCGGCTGACTGAGCCTGACTCCGTGCCAGGCGGTGTTCGCAGTCTTGAGCACTTGCTCCAGGCTCAGGTGCTGCCGCTCGGGACCGGCGGTGCGCAGCACTCGGCGTTCGTTGAGCAGGCTGACGAATCGATGAATGTCGGCGTGCCTCTCCAGCAAGCCCCAGTCGAACCAGCTGATCTCGTTGTCCAGACCGTAGGCGTTGTTGTTCCCGTGTTGCGTCCGCCGGACTTCGTCGCCCATCACCATCATCGGCATGCCGAGCGACAGCATCGTCGTGGCGAAGAAGTTCTTCACCTGGCGGTTGCGGAGCGCCTCGATCGCCGGATCGTCGGTCGGCCCTTCGGCGCCCCAGTTTGCGCTGCGGTTGTCGTCGTTCCCGTCGCGATTGTCTTCGCCGTTGGCCTCGTTGTGCTTCCAGTTGTAGGAGACGAGATCGTTCAGCGTGAAACCGTCGTGGCAGGTGACGAAGTTGACGCTCTGCTCGGCTTCGCGATGCTTGTGGCCGTAGATGAACGGACTGCCGAGCAGTCGATCGGCGAGCGACGAGACAGAACGCTGGTCACCGCGGAAAAAGCCGCGCACGTCATCGCGAAAGCGCCCGTTCCACTCGCGCCAGCTATCGCCGACGAACGAGCCGACCTGATACAGGCCTGCCGCGTCCCACGCTTCGGCGATCAGCTTGGTCCCTGCGAGTACGGGATCCGATTCGATGTCCCACAGCACCGGCGGGTTCGGCATCGGGCGGCCCGACTCGTCGCGGCTCAGAATCGACGCCAGGTCGAACCTGAAGCCGTCGACGTGCATCGCCTGGACCCAGTAGCGAAGGCTGTCGACGATCATTCGCCTCACGATCGGGTGATTCGCGTTCAGCGTGTTTCCGGTGCCGCTGTAATTCGAATAGTACGACTGGTCCCGTTCGAGGATGTAGTAGGTGCGATTGTCCACGCCACGAAAGCTCACCGTCGGCCCACGATGATCGCCTTCGGCGGTGTGATTGAAGACGACATCGAGAATAACCTCGAGCCCCGCTTTGTGCAGCGCCTTGACCATATCGCGAAACTCGTCGACCGGACCAAGCGGATCCTGGCGCGAGCTGTAGGCCTGATGCGGCGCGAAGAACGAGATCGGCGCGTAGCCCCAGTAGTTGGCGCGGCCCGGCGGCGCATCCTGCACGTCGTAGTGAAAGACCGGCAGCAGCTCAACGGCGGTGATCCCGAGCTGGTGCAGGTATGGGATCTTCTCGATCACGCCGGCATACGTGCCGCGCTTCGATTCCGCGACGCCTGAGCCGGGATGTCGCGTGAATCCGCGCACGTGCATTTCGTAAATGATCGTCCGGGAAGACGGTCGCTGGAGAGGCCTGTCGCCTTCCCAGTCGTACGCGGCTGGATCGACGACCACACTCTTCATCGCGGCCGCGGCGTTGTCACCGTCCTGCGTTGCGGCGCTGCGGCTGTAGTTCTTCGGAACGACGACGCCGCGTCCGTACGGATCGAGAAGGACCTTCATCGGATCGAAGCGAAGCCCGCTGGCGGGATCGGACGCTCCTGACACGCGATATCCGTAGAGCTGCCCCGCTCGAGCGCCCGGCACGAACAGGTGCCAGTAGTAATACGTGCGATTGGCGCCGGGATCGAGTCGAATCACACGCCCCGGGCGGGCGTCGTCATCCCGATCGAAGAACAGCAGCTCGACGCCGGTCGCGCTGCGAGAGAAGAGGCTGAAGTTGACGCCCTGCGGCACCACGGTTGCGCCGAGAGGCGATGGACCGCTCAGGTCACAGGCGGGCAGCATTGCGGACCATCTCGCGACAGGCTCGAGCGTTTCAATCATGTCCCTACCCGTCGATCAGGGCGCCTCGCGCCACACGGGAGGCATCCTGTTTCCTTCTCTGTCGTGTCACGTCGCCGAGGAACGCCGCGATGAACAAGCCGCCCGCCCAGATGGCCGGCCAGATCAGGATCAGGAATGCGATCCTGACGGCCGAAGGGAGCTGAAGGAAATCAGTCACACTCACGTTCGCCTCACCGGCTTTCGCTAGGATTTGGTCGTGTAGCGCCCGATCGCGTCCGGGAACGATTTGAGGCTCGATCCGGTCTCCGCGTCGTCGGCAATCTGGTCGCTGAGCAGCTCGCGAGCGGTCTTGTTGTAGACGGCAAGGTTCAGGTCGTCTTCGGGGCGCAGGACGACGCCTTTGACGTTGGCGCCGGCAAACAGTCCGCGGCTGCGCGAGTACGAGAGGATGGCCGCCTGCATCAGCGCGTCGGTCGCCGCTCCCGCGTTCCGGCCGACGGGTCCCGCCGCCACGCCCGCTTCCCCGCCGAGCTCGAACCTGTCCTTCATCAACGCCTGCACGCTCTCGTCGCTCATGAGCAGCAGGAAGTAATCGGTCGACGAGGCGCCGATCTGCGGACCGACGCTGCCGCCGCCGCCGCGGAGGAACACCGGATCGCCCCACCCGGCGTCGGTATGGCGGCTCACGACGCCGCGTCCGCCTTCGCCGCCGACGGTGGCGGCCACCTTGATGACGCGGGGGAACACGGCGACGGCCTTCGCTCGCGACAACAGATCGCGTGGGATGGCTTTGTCCGGCACCTGCATGATGGCGTCGAACGCCTTGGCCGCCCGGGAGGATTGCTCCGCCGCCTCCCTGATTTTCTTGTCGCGGGATTCGTCGGCGCTGGCGGCCGGCGAGCGGCCAGCCATCAGCAACACGGCGCCCAGGGCGACGAAGGCGAGGAGATTCTGCTTTTCGGGCTTCATCACGATCGCTCCATTCCTACGAATACGACGGCGACAGCTTCTTGATCGCCGCGGCGAACATGAGAAGCGCCCAGCCGTAGATCACCAGGTCGATGCCGACGGCGAAGCCGATGAACCAGGTACTCGACGCCGGCCACTGCATCGCGAGCATCACGCCGAGGGCCAGCGAGATCAGTCCTGACGCCACGCTCCAACCCCAGCTCGGGAACTGCAGGACGATCGATCCGAACGTCTTGAACAGGCCGCCGGCGATGAAATAGAAGCTCAGCACGAGGGTCAGCGCCTGCGCGCCGGATCCGGGATACGCCACCAGCAGCGTCCCAACGGTCGCGCGGATGATCCCGTCGAGGAGGTACAGAAAGAATCCGCTCCAGTACCGCATCTGGAACGCATACCCGATCTGCAGGACGCCGGCGAACATCAGCAGCCAGCCGAAGACGATCGTCGAGGCGAGCGTTGCCGTTCCGTCGTAGACGATCGCGGCGATCCCGAGCACCATCGACGCAATGCCGGCGAAGATGACCCAGCCGCGAAGGTTTCCGTCGCTCTCGCCGCCGACGAAGATGTCGGCGGTCATTGTCTGTGAACTCATGACTTCATTCTCCATTCGTTGTTGTTGACGTTACGGTTGGGTGCCGGTTGGCGTGTGTTCGACGGTGTCCTTAATGGCGGCGAGTGCCTTTTCCATCGATGAGCGGGTCTTGTCGACGACGACCTTTCGCAGAATGGATCCCTTGGGCCCGGTCAGGCCATCCTGCTCCGAACTCTTTAGCGTAAGCAGATAGAAACCGCGACGCCCCGGTCCGGCCGGATCGGCGACGCACACCGACACGTCGAGCGCGGTGTGGAAGTAGTGGCTCGCGTACAATTGCTTGATCGCGACGGCCGAGATGCTCCCCGCCGGATCGCCGGCCCGATAGATCACGCCGTGATTCACGCGGATGGTGGGCTTCATGCCGAAGTTCACCTTTTCCCAGTAGAAGAAGCTGTCCGCGCCAGCCAGATCGACGTCGGGATAGTTCAGGAGGTACTGCCGCAGCTCGGGCATCACGTCCGGCAGCGCCGCCGACCGACCCACCATCGTCTCGAACTGATCGGCCACGCGCGCGGGATGCTGCTTGTCGCGATAGACACCCAGCGCCACGTTGCCGCCGCGCCGGTACTCTCGAACCAGGTCGAGCACCATGCCGCGGGCGAGACCGTTCACCTGACCGGCCGCGTCCGGCTGCGACCAGTTCACCGCCTCCTTGAACGCTTGTATCGATGCGCTCGGCAACTGCACGTCGCAGTCGCCCTCGCGGCAGGACTTCAGGGCCTTGATGTCGTCGGGATCGAGCGAGAGCCCGCTGAGGTCGGCGCTCGTCGCCGTCGACGGGAGCTCGCCGATGCCGAGGTAGCCGGTCGTGCCGGCGAGCTGCGTGACGTTGCGGGCGGATTTGAGGTAGGCCGCCGGCGAGCCGTCGACGTGCACCGCGCCGAACACGTAGATTTCCGACGGCGCGCCCCACGAGAGCACCTTTGCGACCGGCTTGCCGGCGTCGATCGCCGCGCGCTGCTGATCGTTCAGTCCAACCTGGCCGAATAGAACCGACAGCTGCGGGTCGACTGAGTTGCCGCTCGCCGCCAACGCCATCGACACGGCGACGGCGCAGCAGCCAATGAGTTTCAACATCGCATCACCTCGTCAAGGCCCGTCGGGGCGCATCACCGCATGAAGGTCATCGGCGCGTTCTTCGGCACGTCGAACGATGTCGCGTTCCTGGCGTCGGCCGAGAACGAGGCGAAAACCGCCGGGTTGCTGCGGAAATGCTGCTCGAGCGCTGCCACGCGGTTTGCGTTGTTCGGATGATCGGAAAGCACCTGCGGCACCTGCGCGGTGTCGGCCGATTCGAAGTCGCGAAACAGCCAGACCAGCCCCCACGGGTTATAGCGGCTCGCCGCGCAGACATCCGATCCGGTGATGTCCGCCGCCGACTCGACGTCTCGCGAATATCCGAGCTGCCGCAGCCTGCCGAGCAACAGAATCGCGAGCATGTGCGCACGCGTCGGACCGAGAAGGACCGCCGCCCCGATCTCACGGCGTTCGACCTTCCGCTCCTTTTCAATGAGCGTCATCGTGTCGTGATGAATCGTGTGGGACACCTCGTGGCACAGCGTGCCGGCCAGCTCCTCGGTGTTCTTGACGAAATACATCAGCGAGTCGGTGACGTACACGTTGCCCCCCGCCGTCGCAAAGGCGTTCGGCTGCTGCTCGTGCACGAGGTAGAACTTGAACGGATGGTTGTATCGCGGCTGCGCCGTCCGGATGATCGCCGAAGCAATCGGCGTCAGCTGGTCGTAGAGCGGCGACGAGGCGATGATTTCGCCCTTGGCCTTCAGCTCGCTGAACACCTGCTGGCCGATCTGCTGCTCGTCATCGAGCTGACTGCCTTGCGCGGCCGACACCGCACCGCTCGATGCGAGGGCGACCAGACAGGCAGCGGCGCCGCAGATTTGTGTAATCGACTTACCGGTCATGAAACGCTCCTCCTGCGCACTCCAACTCGGTCATCCCGGCTTCCTGCAGCTCGACGGTCCGCCGCTGGCACTCGACCCGCAGCTCGGACTCGAGGGCAATGATCTGGTCCAGCAGCGCGCCACCGGTTTCGAATCGCAGACGACCGAGCAGATCGATGGCCTCGTTCAGTGTTTCGTTCATCGCATCACCCGCACTGGCGCGGCGCCCGACCGGCGGGCCAGGCGCCGCACGCTTTTCGCATCACCGGGCCTGCAACGTCTTTTCGACCCTCGCCTGCTGGATGGGATCGAGCGTCGTGCGCAGGATGGTGCCGCCGTAGCCCTTGAACTGGGCGGCCACGAGGTCCGGATCGATCGACCGCAGCAGCGCGAAGATGGCCGAGTCGCCCGGCTGCACCATCGAGCCGATCCGCTGCACGAAGTCCTCGGAGATCCCGTAGTCTTCCTTCCAGGTCTCCGCGTCGATGGCGCCGAAGGAGGCGCCGAGCGCGACGCCGCTCAGGGAACCGGCGGCCAGCACCGCCGCGACACTCGTGCCTGCCGTGAACGGCGCGGCCAGGAGCGCACCCATCAGTCCTCCGAACAGACCACCCCACGCCGCGCCTTCACCCGTCGTCATCTGGTAGCTCTGATCCACCCGCAGCTTGCCCTTCTCGTTGCGGTACACGGCCACCGCGTCGTGCAGGTCCACGACCCAGCTGTCGTTCATCTCCTGCAGCGTGTTGAGCACCTCGGACGCACGGTGCTCGTCCTTCTTGAATCCGACCACGATCAATTCAGCCATCTGCCTTTTCTCCTTTGTTGACGGTGTTGTCGTTATTTCGCTCGCGTCACTGCCGCGAGCAGCGCTTCGGTATACGTGATGTCGATGCGATCGCCGGGTTTGATGCCCTCGAGATTCGAGATGTCGTTGACGCGCCGGACGACCGCGCGGCCGTCACGGCCGATCACCGTGATCGATGAATGATCCGGATCGACGGCTTTGACCGTGACGCTCTCGGTCAACTGATGGGAGTAGGTGGCGCCGGGAAGCGCCGACTTGCTTTCGGCCTCGGCGACTTCTTCGCTGACCGGCGGTCTGGGGGAGCCCGGCCGGCGCAGCCGATACACGATCGACTCGTAGTAAGTGATGGTTACCCGGTCGCCAACCCGGAGCTCGTTGAAGCGCGCGAACTCCGGCGGTGCAAACAACCCGACGTCTGATCCGTCTTCGTCGCTCCGAAGGACGACGTATTGCTTCGCCGCATCGATTTCTCGAATGGCTGCTGTGACCGACACCGTCGCCCCGGCTTCGGTGACGGTCTTTTGCGCCGCTGCCGGCGACGTCAAGCTGGCGACGGCGATGATGGCCGCCCCGATCGAGCCGGCGACGTTCGTCATGCCTCGCTCCGATCCTCAGGCGCAAACATGCCACCGATGAAGATCAGCACTCCGAGAAGAAGCGTGACGATGCCCACCGGCAGCATGACGATGGTGACGGTCATGCCGACGCCGAGCACGATCATCGCGACTCCGACGATCATCGCCGCGGCTCTGCCGAGCACTCGGCCGACGATGTCGCCAGCGTGGTGGGCTGAACGCGTCACGAGATTCATGCGAGCGAGGAGAGCAAGTCGCGTGCTCGCCGCGTTGCCGCATCATTCGCGAGAATCCGCGGGCGATGCTGCCAACGTGCTGGCAGGTGCCAGCTGGCAGGTGCCAGCTCGCTGGCGCACGTCGACGGCGTTACCGCAGCGCGACGAGCGATGACGTGAGGAGAGCGGCCGCCTTCGACGCGGCAGCGGTTTTGCCATCCTCATCGCCAGGTGGGAGCAGTCGATGAGTGATGTCCGCAGCAAGTCGCTCGGAAGGCCTACGCTCTACGCGTTGATACTCGTGGGGCTGTATCTCACCTATCTCATTCTGAGTCCGTTCCTGGCGGCGCTGACGTGGGCGGTCATTTTCGGGATCCTTTTTCATGACATGCAGGCGGCGCTCGCCCGGCGCATCGGCCCGAACCGCGCCGCTGCAGTCACGACCGCTGTCGTCGGCGTCGCGATCGTGCTGCCCGCGGCGCTGCTCGTGTCCGCGGTCGCGCGCGAAGCGCCGCAGCTCGCCGCCTACGTGAAGCAGTCGTCACAGGGTGCTCCGGATCGGATTCAGAAAACGTGGGAAGCCGTCCGGGCGAAGAACCTTCTCCCGATGAGCGAGGACGCGAGCGAGTTCACGACGAAAGTCGCACAGCGCGTGGTCGGTTTCGTCGAGTCTCACGCCGGCGCCTTGGTCACCGACACGCTGGCCACGCTCGGCAATCTCGCGGTGATGTTGTTCGCGCTGTTCTTCATGGTGCGCGACGGCGACACCCTGAGACGCATGGTGCGCGACCGGCTGCCCTTCTCCGAGCACGAGAACGAGCGCCTGATGAGCAGCACGCGAGACCTGGTCACCGCAAGCTTCGGCGCCGGCGTCGTCGTGGCGGCGGCGCAAGGGGCAATGGCGAGCCTCGCGTTCTGGGTGCTCGGCCTCGGCGCACCGGCGTTCTGGGGCATCGTCACCGCCTTCTGCTCGCTGCTTCCTGTGGGCGCAACCGTCGTGTGGATACCAACCGGACTCGTGCTGCTGCTGACGGGTGAGACCACCCGCGGCCTGCTCATGCTGCTGTTGGGCGCTCTCGGCATCAGCGGGATCGACAACTGGCTTCGACCGCTGCTCCTCAGCGGCAAGACCTCGGTGAGCGGTCTCGTCGTGTTCTTCGGGCTGCTCGGTGGCGCCGCCGCTTTCGGCCTGATCGGGCTGGTGATCGGCCCCATCATCCTCGTCGTCACCGGGCATCTTCTCGAGGATCTGCGTCATCCCGAGCGCCTGGGAGAGTCCGCGACGCCGTCCGATGAGCCGAGCGCACTGGCGACTCGTGCCAGCTAGGAGTCTGTCGGCTGACGCGAACATCATGGGCGTGAACTCCTGGGCCCTGATCGTCATGTCGCTCGCCGTCGCGTACGCGTGGAGCGTGACGGCGGTTCTCGCTCTTCAGAACCGCAGCCCACAGTCGACCTTTGCCTGGGTGCTGCTGTTCGTGCTCTTCCCGCCCGGCGCGCTGCTCACCTACGTCATGTTCGGTCGCGGGCAATACGCGTTCAGCCGCGAGAAGACGGTCACCAAACTCCTGCAGCACTCGGCGCTGGCCGATCGCGCGGCCCGGGTCGTGGCGGCGCAGCCGGATGCGATTGCCGGTCTTGCGCGCACGCAGGGGGAGTTCGCGCGCCTGGCCGCCATGCTGTGGGCGTCGGGACGATCGCCGCTGACCACCGGGAACCGTCTCGATATTCTGCAGAATGCCAGCGAGAAGTATCCGAGACTGCTGGATGACATCCGCGCGGCATCGCAGTCGGTGCACCTGCTGTACTACGAGTGGGCCTCGGACGCGTTCACCGACAGGGTTGCCGAGCTGCTGTGCGAAAAAGCTCACCAGGGAATCGAAGTGCGGATTCTCTACGACCCCGTCGGAAGCTACTTCATGCTGAATCGGCGATACGTGGAAGGACTGCGCCGCAACGGCATCGCGATGCAGCCGTTCTCATCGGTCTATCAGCTGCACACGCTCAGCTACAGGAATCACCGAAAGCTCGCGATCATCGATGGGCGAATCGGATATTCGGGCGGGTTGAACATGACCGAGAAGCACCTGACCGGTCCGAAGGGGTTCTCGGGGTGGCGCGACACGCACACGCGCGTGGCCGGCCAGGCGGTCACGGTGCTGCAATCAGTGTTCGCCACGATGTGGATGAACAAGACCGGTGAGAACCTGTTCGACGATCGGTATTTCCCGGAAGCACCGGGCGAGCGCCACGGCGTCGCGATTCAGGTCGTCAGCGCCGGCCCCGATTCGCGCTGGGAAACCATTCGTCAGGCCTACCTCGCGATGATCGCGCTCGCCCGCGATCATGTGTATCTGCAGTCGCCGTTTCTCATCCTGGACACGAGCGTGGCCGAAGCGATGACGACCGCGGCGCTCGCGGGGGTGGACGTGCGCGTCATGATCGCGCCTGGCGGCGGCGAGCTGTCGCCGGCCTACCGCGCCGGCATGACCTACGCCGCCGACATGGCGCGCGCCGGAGTCAAGGTGCTGCTCTACCAGGGCGCCTACTTCCACTCGAAGACCATCTGCATCGACTCGCGGATCTGCTCGATCGGCTCGGCGAACATCGACATCCGCAGCTTCTCGATCAACTACGAAACGAATCTCATCGTCTACGACGAGATGGTGGCGCGGGAGCTCGAGCAGGACTTCCTTGCCGATGTCGCCCACTGCGTGCGGTTCAGCGCCGACGAGTACGACGCGCAGAAGATGTCGAGCCGCCTCGTCGATTCCGTCATGCGGCTCGGTTCACCGCTCATCTAGCCGGGTTTTGGACCGAAAGACACCCGGTTACTTTTGTTCTGCGCCCTTGGCGTCCTTGGCGTTCACGGAACGAATGGAACAACGGACGGGCGGCCGGACGCGGGCGCGGACCGAGTAAAGGGATCGCTGACCTGGAAGAAGACCCGCCACCCTTCGGCGCTGTGACCGATGTCCATGCGCCCGAGCGTCCACGCCGAATTGTGCACGCGAAAACCGACGCCGTATGATGTTTTCAGGTGCGTGAAGTCGAGGCTTGCGGCGCGTGAGGCAACCTTGCCCGCGTCGACGAACGCGGCCGCATCGACGTGCGCGAGCAGCGCCCAGCGCGATTCGACGCTGAACGATTGCATGTGGTTGTCGTGGAAACGGTAGTCGTCGTATCCGCGCAGCGTGTTGTCGCCGCCGAGACTGGGCATGAGATAGAACGGCACCTGGTCGCTGCTCGACGGGACCGTGAAGACCTCCCAGCCATGCAGCGCGAGAAGCCAGTTCGCGGTGAGCGGCACGAACTGTGAGCCTTCGATCTCGAAGCGTTGAATACTGTTCGCGCCGGTGTCACGGTCGAAGTAACCGGCGGCAGTCGCGCGGTAGCGTCCTCCGCGGATAGGGTGGCCCGTGTTATCGCGCCAGTCAGCGGCGATCGTGACATCGCCATGTGCATACGCCGGAACGGGCAGACCGGACGCCGGGTCCTCGGGCGGCATCGCAAGACTGGCGCGAGAAATCCGACCGAAGCGTCCATCGATCGAGAGCCATGTCTTGAGTCGAATCGTGGCGTAGCCGACGACATCGATATTGTTGAATCGGTAGGCGGTGCGATCGGACCTCAGCGTGTCCTGTCCCCTCCCGAAGTAGTCGACTTCCATCAGGTCCTGATACATCGCCTGGGCGCCGACGGAGAGTCGGTCGTGCAAGAGGCGCGGCACGTCGAGGCGACCCTGCACGACCTTGTACAGGTTCCATGACAGGGCCGCCGAAACGTCGGCAACCGCGCGGTCGTGCAGGACGTGGCGGCGATATCCAGGTCCGGCGGAAATCCACCCTGCCCCCGTGATCATGTTCCCGAGCTCCACGTACAAGCCGTCGTCGCGCTCCCGGCCAGTCAGGAGGCTCCGATCGGACGCGTTCATCAACGCGGTCAGGATCTGCGGTTCGGGGATGAAACCGGGCGCCGCCGGCGCAACGTCGGCGGCTTGTGGCGGACTCGCCGGTGCCGTCTCCTGCGCGAAGGATGCCGCGCCGGACATCAGGATCAGCGCGACGGAGAGCGAGAGAACGACGAGACCCTTGGTTGGCATGTGATCGCTTCGCGGCGCTCTGTGCAATTGATGCGCCGGCGTCGTCGTCACGATCGCCGATGAATTGTCACTGAAATGCCCTGTCCTCGCGACCGCGTCTGCTGGTCTGCCAGCCCGTTGGCATCAAGGCGTCACAACCGTTGACCTGAACGGGCGTTCGAACGCCGCTTCTTTCGACTGCTCCGCTAAAGCCTGGCGTCCGAACCATCCAGTCCGTGTTGTCGATCCCGCCGCCAGCCGTTCGTATAGAGGGGTGAGAACGAAGAAGGAGGGACCATGAAGCACCCGCCGCGGCCGAAACTGCTCCTGAGCGATCTTGCCTTCGGCGAATCGCCGCGCTGGCATTCCAGCCGGCTCTGGGTCGCTGACTGGGGATTGCGGGAAATCTTGTCCATCGATCGCA
>DAIUKO010000129.1:13874-18950 GCA_036848175.1 Vicinamibacterales bacterium
CACGCAGCAGAGGATGATCGTCGACGCAGAGAATCCGGATGAAGGGAAGTCGAGGTCGTCACGACGCCACCTTCGAATCGACGTACGCGGCGAGTGCGGGGACGATCAGCTCGATTCCTGTCCCAACGCCGGGCCGGCTCCAAATATGAAGTTCCGCACCAATCTTCCGCGCCCGCTCGCGCATGCCCGGCAGGCCCCAATGCGCAGCTCGCCCCCCGGCCTGCATGACCGCCTCGTCGATTCCCGTTCCATCGTCGGTGACCTGGATCCGAAGGTCGCGGCGGCCGTAGGTGACTTCGACCTCGATAGCGGACGCGCGTGCGTGATGAAACGCGTTTGACAGCGCTTCGCGAGCGACCAGGTACGCCTCGTCACGCGTCACCGGATGCAGCGCGCGGGGTGAGCCATGCACGGCGACGCGAAACGATGCCGACGTCGTCGCGGCGAAATCCTGTCCGGCCGCCGCAATCGCAGCCGGCAGACCCTGCGAATCATGAGACGCGCGGAGATCCTTGACTCGGGCGCGACCTTCGGACACCACTTCTTCGGCCCGGTCGAGTGCCTGTTCGATCAGTTGTCGCGCCTTCTCCGACGGCGGAAGGCGGCTGGCTGCCGCCTGCACGTGCAGAATCAGGCCCTGCGTGCTCTGCAGCAGCGTGTCGTGTAGCTCGCGAGCGATCCGAACCCGTTCCATCAGTCGCGCCTCGAGACGATCACGCGCTTGCCGCGCCACCTGCCGCACACGGACGCGGTAGAGCATCCACATCATTGCACTCGCCGTCATGACTGAAAGCGCGAGGAACCAGGCTGTTTGATAAAACGCCGGCAGAATCGCGAATTGGAGTGTCGCTCCCGTCTCGTTCCAGACGCCGTCGTTATTGGCTGCAAGGACTCGGAATCGATACGTCCGGGGCCGCAGGTTCGTGTAAAACGCCTGCCGGCGCGTGCTGGCGTCGTGCCACTCGCGGTCAGCGCCGTCGAGCCGGAATCGGAAACGGATGCGTTCAGGGATTGAAAGGCTCAAGGCGGTGTAATCGATCTGCAGGTCGCGCGTACCAATCGCGAATTGGAGGCCGTCGCTGGCGGGGAACGCCTTGCCATTGGCAGTGATCGATCGGATCACAACAGGAGGCGCGAGAGGGTTGATCGGCAGGCGAATCGGATCAACCCAGACGACGCCGTCGATCGTCGAGAACCACAATCGCCCGTCGCCGCCTTCCACCGCGGATGGCAGCGGCCGGAATTGCTGCGGAAGCCCTGGTAGCCCGTCGTTGAAATCAAAGCGCCGCGCGATCAAATGGTGCTGCGGATCACGGACCGCACGATCCACTTCAGCCTGCGCGATCCGCAGGATGCCAAACGTGCCGCCGAGCCACAGCTCGCCGCTGCGCGTCTCGACAATGCCCGAGACGCCGTGCAGGTCGTTCTCGGCCACAAGAACGCCCCGGAACCTGCCACCCGCGAAGCGGTCCAGGCCGTTGGTGCCGCCGATCCAGACGTGATCGTTGCGCGCGAAAATCGCTGTGACGTCGCCGACGCCCACGCCGTCGTCGCGCGAGAACGTCTGTACGCGATCGCCGCGGAACCGTACCAGTTTCGAGTTTGAAAATCCGAACCATGTATGTTGCGCGCCATCCAGCGCCGAGACCAGAGGAACCAGCGTGGGTGGACTGTTGAATCGCGTTTCCTGCACCCACTGCCCGGCAAAAAACCGAAAGAGACCGGCGCGGATGATGGAGAGCCACAGGCCGCCGTCCGCGTCCATCACCATCGTCTGCACGTCGCCATCTCTCACGAGCTCGGGTAAGTCGATCCGAAGGAACGCGTTCCCCTGACGACGCCATAGCACCTTTGGGCCGGCCAACCAGAGCGTTCCCGTTGGATCGCGATACGCGCACGTGATCCGCGACGTGACCGTCTGTGGTGCAACAGAGGGCCCGTCGACTTTCATCAGCGGACGGTTGTAACTGCCGATCCACATCGAGCCGTCGCCGTCCGAGCCGAGCGCGAGCTGCAGAGCGTAGTCGGGGATCACGATCGGCGCCATAAGGCTGTCACGGAAGCGATCCAGACCGGCACGCGTACCGACCCAGATGTTGCCTTCACGGTCCTCGAGGATGGAGGTGGCGAAATCTGTGGTGAGTCCCTGCTTGTGCGTGAACTCTTCCGGCGGCCCCTTCGACCAGGCGGCAGCTTCACCCTCGCCGTCCGGATTGGGCACACGCTGCACGCCCTGTCCGATCGTCGCAACCCACAGCGCGCCATCCCGGTCGAAGATCATTCCCTGGGGATTGGCGCTGAAACGCCAGCCGCCAGCCGGGCGCGCCACATTCCCGTCGGCCGTCAGCGTTCTCACTGGGCCCAGCCCGTCCTCGAGCCACGCGACTCCTTTCGACGACACCGCCAGCACCATGCGGTTGACCGCGACGCCGGTGTCGATGACCTTCTGCGACTGCGATGGACGAATGACGAGCGTCCGGCCGTTGTCAATCCACAGCGTTCCCTGCCGATCCTGCGAAACATCAAATGACTTTGCCGGCGAAGACCCGAGGTTGACGGCGCTCCATGCGCGGCCATCGAACTGAACGAGGCCGCCAAACGTCGCGGCCCACACCGTGCCATCGCGGTCGCGAAGGAACCGATACACAGCGCCTGACGGCACTCCCTGCTTTTCGGAATAGCTCGTCAGCCGGCCATCTTTCAATATGCCCACGCCGCCGTACCTGAAGCCGACGAAGAGTTCGCCGGACGGCCCACCGAGCAGCGCAGACACGCTCGTCGTGATGGGACCGGCATCCGCTGGCCCGAAACGCTCGAAGGTGATGCCGTCGAAGCGGAACAGACCGGCGCCAGTACCCAGCCAGAGAAACCCGTCGGCCGTCTGCGCGAGCGCGACGATTTCTGTTGGAGCGCCTTCTTTCGGCGTCCACGCCGTGTGATGCAATTGGGCGATCGTCCGGTCGCGATTCAGTGCCAGGGCCGGCGCACACGGCCACCCGATCGTCACGCATACGACCGCGACGACCAGGACGCCACGAAACGGGGACGCTGGCTGCTTCACCGGCCGAACCTCGGGCTACACCTCGATGAACCCGCGCTTGAGTGCAATCATGACGGCTTGCGTGCGATCGCTCGCGCCCAGCTTCGCGAGGATGTTCTTGACGCGCCCCTTCACTGTGTCTTCGGTGATCGACAGACGGTCTGCAACCTGTTTGTTCGCGTTCCCGGCGGCAATCAGCTGCAGCACGTCGATCTCTGCCTTCGTCAGGGCATCGTCGGTGGCGTGCTCCGCCAGCTCGTACGAGAGTTCGGGCGACAGCGTCCTCTTCCCGGCGTGCACGTCGCGAATCGTGTCCAGCAGCTCCTTGCGTACAAGGTTTTTCAGCAGGTACGCACGAGCGCCCGCCCGAAGCGCGCGCAGCACCTGGACGTAGCCGGTAGAGTTCGTGAGCACGATGATGCGGGCCTCCGGAAATTCGTCGCGGATCGCGTTGATCGCGTCAAGACCGCTCAGCTCCGGCAGCAGCAGATCCATCAGCGTGATGTCCGGCTTGTGCGCGCGGAACTGCTGAATCGCGTCCCTGCCGTTCGAGCACTCGGCAACGATCTTCATGTCCGACTGACCGTCGACGAGCGCAGTGATGCCGCTGCGCAGGAGCGGGTGATCGTCGACGCAGAGAATGCGGATGAGCAGCGCCTCCGCGCTCATGACGGCGTCCCGCTTCTCCTGAGAAACCACCAAGAGCTGCTGCGCGAGCGCCGGGTGGCGTACGCGGCGGCCGCGGGAATCGTCAGCTCGATCTCGGAGCCGTTGAACGTGTGATCAGCCGGCACGCTCGATCTTTCAGCAGACGCCGAATGCACAGCCCACGCCGGGCTGGACGAGTACTAAACACTGAATCTAAAGATGTTGGGTGATGTGTTGACTGGCCGGGATTTCACCATTGGTGAAATCCCGGCCAGGCCGGACTACCGGTTCGCTGAGCGCTCCCGGAAGCGGCTCTTCTTGATCCCGAGGGCGCGGATTTTCGATTCGAGTGTCGAGCGCGCAATGCCGAGCCGGGCCGCCGCGCCCGATGGCCCGAACACGCGGCCACCGCTTGCGCGCAGGGCGTCTTCGATGATCGTCTTCTCTTGGCCTGCGAGCGTGCTGGACAACGTGGACCGGCGCTCCACCGCGGGTCCGGCCGTCAGCCAGCTGCGGTCGACCGCGAACTCGTCGGTGTCGCACACGATCACCGACCGCTCGATCACGTTCTGCAGTTCGCGTACATTCCCGGGCCACGGATACGACTGCAGGTGATCGAGCGTCCGCTTGTTCACACGCCGGATCGTCTTGCCCTCCTTGCGCGCGTACCGATCGATGAAATATTCGACCAGCAACGGGATGTCATCGGCGCGCTCGCGCAGCGGCGGCACTGTGATCGGAAAGACGTTCAGGCGATAGAACAGATCGCTCCGGAACGTACCGGCCTCGATCGCGGCCTCCAGGTCGCGGTTCGTGGCGGCGATCATGCGCACGTCGACGCGAATCGCTGCGGTGCCCCCGACCCGCTGGAACTCGCGCTCTTGCAGGACGCGCAGGAGGGCCACCTGGGTCTCCATCGGCAGCTCACCGACTTCGTCGAGGAAGATGGTCCCGCCGTGCGCGAGCTCGAACCGTCCTAGGCGCCGCTGCGTGGCGCCAGTGAACGCCCCCTTCTCGTGGCCGAACAGCTCGGACGCGATCAGGTCGTGCGGGATGGCGGCGCAGTTCACGCTCACGAACGGGCGTGCGGCGCGCGGCGACAGCCGATGGATCGCACGGGCCACCAGTTCCTTGCCCGTGCCCGTCTCGCCCATGATCAGCACCGTCGTGTCGCTCCGGGCGACTTTCGCCACGCGCGCGAGTACCGGCTGCAGCGCCTGCGACGTGCCGACGATTTCCTCGAACATCGAGGTCCGATCCACCTCGTCCCGCAGCACCAGATTTTCTTTGTAGAGCTGATCCTTCAGCGCTCTGATCTCGGCTTCGGCCCGCTTGCGGTCGGTCAGATCGGCGATAAACGCCGTGCCGCGACTGAATTCGTCGTCGAA
>DAIUKO010000130.1:0-18521 GCA_036848175.1 Vicinamibacterales bacterium
GCCGCGTTCATCTGCAGCGCGGCGAAGCCGACGTTCACGCGATCGAGGTAGGCGATGAAATACACCAGCGCGAGGAACGGAATCAGCCGGCGGCGGACGCGGTGAATCGCGCGGGCGGCGACGGGGTCGGTGAACATCGCCACACATCATGGCGTAGCTGTCAAGCCGCGCCGCCTCCGCGTGTCTGGTAGACTCCAGCCCCGAGATGCCGATTCCGCGACGGCCGCGGGGCGTGCGCTGGATCGCGACGCAGACCGCCACCTACGACATCCTCATCGCCCTGTTCGCCTGCATCATCGGACTCTTCTCGGCGTGGAACTACGCATCCACCGGCAAACGGCTCCTCGCCGCCGCGGTGGGCCTCGGGACGGCGGGCATTTTCGTGTTTTCGTTCGTCAAGCAGAGTCTCGGCCTGGCCGCCGCACGCAAGCAGCAGTCCGTTCATGAGTTGGAAGGCTGCCTCTACACGCTGCATGCCGTACTCGCCCCAGTTCCGCCGGCACGACTGCGTCTGGCCATGCACGTGGCGGTTGGCGAGCTGCTCGAACAGGTCACCGCCTACGTCGGCGACCCATCGAAGGCCCAGAAAACGGGCCGGCAGTTTTCCGTCAACGCCGGCATCATCGGCAAGGCGTTTCGCGAGAAGAAGGCGTTCGCCGGACGCCGCGTCAACGACGACTACGAGGGGTATATCCGCGAGTTGATCCGCGACTGGAACTACACCGACGAGCAGGCGCGACGGCTCGATCCCGGCGTGATGGAGTGGATGGCGGTCCCGATCAACGACCCCGACCGGCAGCGCGTCGAAGCCGTGCTCTTTCTCGACGCCACGACGCGCGGGTTCTTCACCGCAGAACGGCAGCAGCTCGTCATGACCGCGGTCGAAGGCATTGCGATTTTCATTGGCCGACGGTACACTTAATCCCAGTGTCATCCACCGCACAAGACACCCCGAACGCGGTCGCCTCGACGCCGCAGCCGATCATCACGCACCGTGAAATCGTGAGCGAGCCGACCAGCATCATTCAGATCGAGCGGATCTCGATCTCCGAAGAGCACGAAGCCGCGATCGCCGCCGCGCTCCGCGCCGGTCGCAAATCCGCAAAGTAGGCCGGCCCGTTCAGCCCGGCATCGCAGGTCTGGAACGTCTGCCAGGTCTGCGCTACGACTTCACGCCGACCCGCTTCTCCCATCCGGCTTCGAACAGCTTGATCCGGCCGCCGGTGCGCGGATGCGCGCGGCAGACGTCGTGATTCAGACGGACGCCGAGTCCCGGACGCTGCGGGAGATCGAAACAGCCATCCTCCGCCGACACGCGCGGCGAATGATCGACGAGGTCGTGCACCCACGGATCGGCGAAGTCGTTGAAGTGCTCGAGGATTTTGTAGTTCGGCGTCGCGACCGCGAGATGAACGTTCGCCATCGTGCCGACCGGACCGCACACATTGTGCGGCGCCATCAGGAGATAGTGCGCCGCCGCCCAGCCGGCGAGCTGTTTCATCGCCAGAAATCCGCCGAAGTGCGTGAGGTCGACCTGCACCACGTCGGCCAGACCGCCCTCGATGAATTCGCGGATGTCGGCGATCGTGTGCGCGCGCTCGCCGGTCGCGATCGGGATCCGCGTCGCCTGGCGCACGCGCGCGAGGGCGGCGGCGTTTTCCGGCGGCACCGGCTCTTCGATCCATTCCGGATCGTATGGCTCGAGCATCGTCGCGACCCGGACCGCCGTCGCCGGCGTGAAGCGGCCGTGCATCTCGACGAGGATCTGCACGTCAGGTCCGACCGCATCGCGAACGGCGGCGACGATCGCTTCGGAGCGCCGCCGATCCGCAGCGGGCAGCTCCGCGCTGGCGGCGCCGAACGGATCGAGCTTGAGCGCGCGATAGCCGCGCGCGACGACCTCCTTCGCGAGCCGCGCGATCGCGCCCGCCTCGCGCTCGGCCTGGTACCACGCGTTGGCGTAGGCCGGCACGCGATCCCGGAATCGGCCCCCGAGCAGCTTCCAGACGGGGACGCCGAGCGACTGCCCCATCAGGTCCCAGCAGGCGATGTCGAACGCGGCCAGCGCCGACTGGGTGACCTCTCCCGGCCGTCCGTACTCGGCGCGCTGCACGTTCCACGCGAGACGCTCGACGTCGAACGGATCGGATCCGATCACGTATCGCGGCGCCAGCTCCTCGATGCAGGCGACGAGCGTCTCGGTCTTGTTGACCATCCGTACTTCGGCGACGCCGGTCAGCCCGGCGTCGGTCGTCAACTCGAGGAAGACGAGCTCTCGCCACGGCGCGCCGACGACGGTGATGCGTGTTTCGAGGATGTTCACGGGCAGGAGGTTACCGCAAAAGCACCGTTGCCGTGGGTGTCGCAGCAGGAAGTCACTCCTGTTTCACCTGTCCGTGCGGGTACCAGCGGCCGCGCGCCATCACCCCGATCGGCGTCCTCAGCGTCGAGAGATCCTCGAGCGGATTCCGCTCGACCAGCAGCAAGTCGGCGCGCTGACCAACGGTCACGGCGCCGAACTCTTGATCCTGGCGAAGAAACATCGCCGGCGTGACCGTGGCGGCGCGAAGGACTTCGTACGGCGACAGGCCGCTCTCGTGCAGCAGCTCCAGTTCACGATGGAGCGACGTCCCCGGGGGCATCTGCGGAATCCCTCGCGCATCGGTTCCCGCGACGAGCGTGACGCCCGCACGATGCAGCGCACGCGCCACCTTCAGCTGGAACGCTGGCAGGCGATAGAAGCGGTTGAGGCCGCCAATCGCTTCGTAAACGGTCAGCGTCGATTGCACCGGGATGCGGGCGTCGTGGAGGCGTGTGGCCAGCGCCTCGATGCCGCGCGTCGAGCTGCGCCATGCCATCGGCGTCCAGAACGTCGTCAGGACGATCGCGAGCGTCACGCTTGCCAGAACCGCTGCCGCGGCGCGGAGGCGCGCCGGCGTCGACGATTGTGGATCGCTCCACAGCTCCGAGGCCGCCGTCGCAGACGCGATCGTGCCGCCTACGACGACGAGCGTCAGCAGCGTCACCACGATTCGGAGGGCGGTGCTGTCGAAGAGCGGACCGCCCGGAAGAAGCAGCGCCAGGCAGGTGAACGCGACGAACGTGGAAAGCGTGACTGCACGGCTCGCCGGCGGCGCACCGGAGAGCGCCGCCGATGCGATCAGCAGGAAGAACGCGGCGGCCGTCAGCTGAAGGTAGCCGCGGTGCGAGGCGAGCGGCAGGAAGTAGATGTTCGAGAGGTTGCCGATGTGCGCGAGCGGCTGATGCGCCTCCAGCATCACGTCTACGCCAAGATTGTTCGGCGCGTGGCCGACGAGCGGGATGCCGAGATCGCGCGCCGTCTCGATCATCCTGCGGTACGACGCGAGCGACAGGCCGGCCGTCGTCGCGTCGAGCTCGTGGAACTTGACCAGGTCGTACCCGGCACGCGCCTGCGCTCGCACATCGCGCTCGACTTCGTCGGGCGTCGTGACGCGCGGCTCGTTGATGAACGCGCCGGCGGTGTAGATTGTCGGTCCGATCAGCTCACCGGCCTCGACGCGATGCTTCCATTCGAGCTCGGTCGCGCGCCGCGGAGAATCAGGTCCGCCCAGGTTGACGACAGTGGTGATGCCGTTAGCGAGATAGATCGCACCGTCCGCGAAATTCTCGCGCGGCCCGGGACCGAAGCCGAACACGTGCACGTGTGCGTCGACGAGGCCCGGAAGCAGGTAACGTCCTCTGCCATCGACGATCGTGGCGTCTGGTGGCGCAGTCACATCGGCGGCGGCACCGACGGCGACGATGCGATCGCCGCGAACGACGACGGTTTGGCCGGCTTCGACGCGCTCACGATCCAGCGGGATCAGATTGACGTTGACGATCGCGACCGGCTGCGCGTGCGCCGCGTGAGAAGCGCCCATCAGCACGAGCGCGGCGATGATGAATCGCGCCGACCGCCGCGGCGTGCGGATCACGCGGCCGTCATCGAGCGAATGGCGGCATGGCCGGCGACGATCTGTTTCGGATCGGGAGCGACGACACCGTCGACCTCGTACAACGAGACAACGGCGTCGACGTCACCCGGGTTGAGCGCCTCGACGAACAGGCTCGGCAGTTCCTGTGGTTGCGACGCTCGCATTTCGCCTGACATCGTTGGTCGACTCCTGGGTTACTGGCCGCTCGAGGATCGTCGCCCGTTGGCGGCCGTGGCCGGCATCGCCACCGGCGACGGTACGGTCAATGTGAGGCTGAGCGGCGTCAGTTTGCCGCTGAGCGCCGACGCTTTTGCGATCGCCGCGTTCAGGTCGGTGATCGCCTTCGGCGTCTGGCTCTTCACTTCGGTGTAGGCGCGCGTCGTCTGCTCGCCCGGCGTCATGCCGGCCATCAGCCCGGTCTTCGCCTGGCCAACCTTGGTGATGAGACTGTCGTTCTGAGCGCCGCGTCCGGCGCCGCCACCGCCGCCGCGTCCTGTCGGCGGAGGCGTCAGCTTGGGCGCGAGCGCGGCGAGATCGCTTTTCAGCGAATCGATCGAGGACTTCACATCCGCGGGCACGTCGCTCCGGCTGCCTACGGTCGTCGACAGCTCGTTGATCTGGCGCGTGAGGCTCGCATGGGCGGCCGACGCCTCGTTGATGCGCGGCTGCCACGCGTGCACTTCCATCGCCATGTCGTACTGCCGCTTGCGCTCGATCTGTGTGAGCACGACGTCGGGATCCTCGGTCACGCGCAGCGGCTTGGTTTCGATCGTCTTGCCGTCGACGATCAGCGCGACGGTGTAGACGCCGCCGAGTACGAACGGACCGTTGGGTGTCGCGGCGGGGCCGCCGAATCCGCCGCCGCCGCCGCCGCCCGCCGGCGCCGCGCAGCCTGCGCCGTACGCGGCATGCGGATCGGGTGGAGTCGGCGTCTGCACGCCACCGCTTTGTCCCGCCTCTCCTGCCCTTCCCGCCTCTCCGGTTCTACCCCCCTCTCCTCCCCGTCCTGCCTCTCCCGCCCGTCCAGCCCCTCCCCTGCCCGCAGCAGGCGGCGCCGGCTGTACGCGAAGATCCCAGCAGGCCGACTGGATGCCCTGCTTGTTGCGGTTGGCCATGACGGGACCAGAGATCTCACGCACCTCTCGGCCGGCCGCATCGGTGATCTTCAGCTTCACCTCGCCGACATCTTTCTTGTTCAGCCACGAGAGGATCGCCGCCTGCGGCGGATTCTCGCCGTAGAACGTCTGATCGCCCCAGAACTCGTAGTTGCGATCGCGCGCCGGCCGCCGGTACATCGCGTAGGGCGGCGGCGTGAAGAGCTTCGCGTCCGCGGTCGCGGCCTGCGCGGCCGCGTACTCCTGGATCGGCTCGAGATGATCGAGGATCCAGAGCGCGCGTCCGTGCGTGGCGAGGATCATCGCGTTGTCCCGCTGCTGGATCGTGATCTCGTCGATGCGCACTGTCGGCAGATTGCCCTTGGGCCGCACCCACGTCCGGCCGTGATCGATGCTGATGAACAGACCGGTTTCGGCGCCGATGTAGAGGACGTCGGGGTTCTTCGGATCCTCGGTGATGGTTTTGATCACGTCGCCCTTCAGATTCCCCGCGATCGATCGCCAGCTCTGGCCGAAGTCGTCGCTCTGATAGACGTAGGTCTCGAAGTCGTTGATGCGGTGGTTGTCGAACGTCGCGTAGACGCGTCCCTCTTCGAAGCGCGACGGTTGAACTTCCGACACCCAGCTGCCTTTCGGAAGCCCCGGCACCTTGTCGATCACGTCGGTCCACGTGCGTCCGCCTTCACGCGACACCTGCAAGTGCCCGTCGTCGGTGCCGGCGTAGAGAACGACGGCGCGCTTCGGCGATTCCGCGAACGAGATGATGGTCGGCCACGACTGGATGCCGTCGTTCCGCGCGATCTTGATGTCACTCCCCTTCACGCCCATCGTCACGATGTCGTCGCGGTTGGCGTTGGCGGTGAGATCCGCGCCGAGCGCCTCCCAGTTGAGACCGCGATTCGACGAGCGATAGACGCGGTTGCCGGCGGCATAGATGACGCTCGGATTGTTTGGCGACATGTAGAGGGGCGTGTCCCAGTTCCAGCGGATCGGCGGCTCGCCTGGATTCGCGACCGGACGAATCGTCATCGTCTCGCCGGTGATGCGATCGATCCGCACCATGTTGCCGTCCTGCGACTCGCTGTAGGCAATGCGGTAGTCGTTCGGATCCTGAATGGCGACGAAGCCGTCGCCGCCCTGCACCGTCTTCCACTCGTAGTTCGCGATGCCGGCCGATCCGCGCACCTGGCTCGGGCCGCACCAGCTGTAGTTGTCCTGCATCCCGCCGCAGATGTTGTACGGCGTCGCGTTGTCGGTGCTCACGTGATAGAAGAGGCCGACCGGCAGGTTCGGGAAGAACACCCACGTCCGCGCCTGGTCGTAGCTCACCGCGAGGCCGCCGTCGTTGCCGATGAGGACGTGGTTCGAGTTCGCCGGATCGATCCAGATCGCGTGCACGTCGTCGTGCGTCGACACCGCGATGTCGACGTGAACGTTCTTACCGGCGTCGTTCGAAAAGTGCAGGCCGACGCCGCCGTAGATCACGATGTCGGGATCGTTGGGATCGATGCGCACCTGGCTGAAGTACATCGGCCGCGGGTTCTCGTCGTTCACCTTGCGCCACGTCGCGCCGGCGTCGTCCGAGCGGTACAGGCCCGTCGGGATGCTGGTCACGCCGGTCGCGTTGGTGCTGCGCCCTGGCGCGACCGCGGGTTCTTCGTCGGGATTGGCCGCCGCACCGCGGCCGCGGCCGCCAGGCTGCTGCTCCCCTTCGATGACGGCATACATGATGTTCGGACGTTTGCGATACAGGTCGAAGCCGATGCGTCCGAGCGGCCCTTCGGGCCAGCCGCCCCCCGACAATCGCTTCCAGGTCTCGCCGGCATCGCTCGATTTCCACAGCCCGCTTCCCGGCCCGCCGCCGTTCATGCAGCACGCCGTGCGCCGCCGCTGATACGTCGAGGCGTAGAGGACCTGACTGTTGGTGGGATCCATGAGGAGATCGTTGGCGCCGGTGTCGTCGTCCACCTTGAGGACCTGCTTCCACGTCTTGCCGCCGTCGATCGTCTTGTAGACGCCGCGCTCGCCGCCCGATCCGAACAGCGGACCGGTGGCGGCGACGAACACGACGTCGTTGTTGCGCGGATCGATCACGATGCGGTTGACGTGTCGCGACATCTTCAAGCCGACGTTCACGTACGTCTTGCCGCCGTCGATCGACTTGTAGACGCCGTCGCCCCACGAGGTGCTCTGGCGATTGTTCGATTCGCCGCTGCCGACCCACACCAGATCCGGATTGCTCTGCGACACGGTGACGTCGCCAATCGAGATCAGTCCGTTGTTCTGGAACTGCGGCTCGAACGTGGTGCCGGCATTGGTCGTTTTCCAGACCCCTCCGTGCGCCGTGCCGACGTAGAAGATGGCGGGATTTGCTTCGTAGACGGCGAGGTCGGAGATCCGGCCCGACATCCCCGCGGGTCCGATCGGGCGGAAGTGCAGCGCGTCGAACGCACCGGCAATCGACGATCGCGCCGAAGGCTCCTGCGCCAGCGGCGCCGATCGGCCGACGAGCGAGCGCACGCCGGACACGGCAAAAAGCGCGACGACGAGGATGGCGAATCGGAACTGCCTCATGGAGAGACTCCCGGTTGAAAGAAGAGGAATTATATGGCCGGAGCGCGTGTGACTCTTCCCGAAACCGTGTCGGCGCCGAACGACAGGAACAACTCGCTGTGGCTGACGGTGAGCGTGAATGCCATTCGCCGGTCGAGGTGCGCCGCGATGGCGGCGATGAGCGGGCGATCGATCGCGTAGATCTCGAGCCGGTCCGCTCGATGAATCTGTGCACCCGTGAGATTCTCGACGAACCGGTCGATGTCTTTGTATGTGTACACAGCGACGCGTGGCGATGCCTTGGACGCGCGATGCAGGCGCGCGGCGTCGGGACTGCCGATTTCGATCCACGACTGGAGTGCTCCGGTCAGGTCTCGAACCGTCAGCGCGGGTTGGTCGGTATCCGAGAGTCCGCCGGCGGAAAACGCGATCCCGTCGGTGAACTCGAGCGCATAGGCGAGCACGCGCGTCAGCAGATATTCCTCGGACTCCGAGGGATGCTGGGCGACGCGGAGGTCCAGCGATTCGTAGACCTGGCGGTCCGCGTCGGCGAGATCGATATGGATGTTGTAGATCGTCGCGCCGAGCGCCACCGGATCAGTGCTCGTTGAGAAAGCGTCCGATCTGAGCGTTGAGGAAGTCGTTGTCGGCGGGATTTCCGCCGCTGCCCGCCGAGTGGCCCCACAAGGATGGAATCGGCGTGAACGTCACGTGCTTCAGAAACTGGCTCTCGTACTTCGCGTCGCCGACGGGAAAGTACAAATCGGTTTCGCCCGGCATGTAGAGCACGCGCGCGGTGATCGCCGCGAGCGCGCGCTCGTGGTCGCCGTGGAAGCCAGGCGTATCGCCGATGTTGTGGCGCTGCCACGTACGCGCCTGCGCGATGAGATTGTTCGGGTCGCGAACGGCATCGCGGGAGGTACGGGCGGCAAGGACTTCGTCGACCGTCGCCCACTGCGACTTGAACAACTCCCGCCGCCACCACTCCTGTGACCAGACCCATCCGGCCCAGTGGCGCGACCAGGCGGCGAGTCCTTTCAACGGCGGAGAGGTGTAGCGGCCGTCGTTGAACGCCGCGTCGGCCGTCAGCGCGCTGATCGCTCCTTCGAGCCGAACGACACCGTGCGGATAGGTCTTGGCGGTGCCGCAGTACGCGACGATGTCGGTGGCGAAGCCGGGATGCGCCACGGCCCACTGAAAGGCCTGCTGCGCGCCCATCGAGAAGCCGACGATCGCGCGCAGATGCGAGACGCCGAGCTCGCGCGTCAGCAGCCGATGCGCCGCTTCGACGTTGTCGCGAATCGCGATCGCCGGAAACGCCGGGCCGTCGAACGGCGCCGGCGTGTTGCTCGGCGACGAAGAAAACCCGTTCGAGAACATCTCGGTGGCAATCAGAAAGAATTTCGCCGGATCGAGCGCGCGGCCCGGACCGATCAGGAAGTCGTAGCCGTGATGATCCGATCCGTACCACGACGGGATCAGAATCGCGTTGTCGCGCTGCGCGTTCAGCGTGCCGAAGGTCGCGTAGGCGATCCTCGCGTTCGGCAGCACGATGCCGCTCTCGAGCCGAAAATCGCCGAGCGCGTAGAACCGCCGGTGTTCATCGGCCGGCGTCTGCGCCGCCACCGCGGCAATCGCGCCGGCCATGGCAACGGCCGTGAAAAGGTCACTCATCATCGATCGCTCGATTCGGTCCGCAGCGCCGGCGTCGTCTGCGGCGGCTTGCGATGATGCGTGCCCTGCTCGTACGCGTAGGCGAGCTTGAAGAGGGTCGGTTCCGCAAACGCGCGCGCCATGAATTCGAGCCCGACCGGGAGACCGTCGGCGCCGAATCCCGCCGGCACTGTCATCGCCGGAAACCCGATGGCCGGGCTCAACCGTCGATTGTTCCCAGGCCCCGTCGCATCAACGACGGTTCGCGTCATGGCGTCGGGAGGGATGACCACTGGCGGATGATCGAATGTCGCGTACACGAACGCATCAAGCCGCTCGTCGGCCATCGCCTTGAGCACGGCCTCGCGCAGCGCCTCTTTTGTCTTCAAGATCTGCAGATATCCCTGCTCGTCGGTCGTGTGGCCGACGACGGCCATGAGCGTGCGCGCGCGCGACGGTACGACCTTTCCCGACAACAGAATCTCGCGCAGCGTCTTCACCGGCGCGTTCGGATGCTGCGCGAGGTATTGATCGGTTGCGGCTTCCGTCTCGAAGACGTTGCTGTCGTAGACCTTCAACGTCCGACCGATCAGATCAGGAATGGTGACCGGATCGACGACCGTGGCGCCGAGCCTCTTCAAATCGTCGATGGCGCGATCGACCACAACCTTCACCATCTTGTAGTCGTCGGACGCCGGATCCGTCCTCGTGTCGATGGAGCGGATGATGCCGATGCGCGCGCCCTTCAGGCCGTCGGTGGAGAGCACCTGTGTATACGATGGCGGAATTTGTCCGACGGCGGAGGCCGTGACCGGATCGCTCGGGTCATATCCAGCGATCACGTCGAGGACGATCGCGGCGTCCTTCACTGACCGCGCGATCGGGCCGAGCGTGTCGGTCGTGGGCCGCGCCGGCATCATCCCGAATCGGCTGACGAGCGGCACCGTCGGCCGAACGCCGACGAGGCTGTTCACCGCTGCAGGGCCGCGGACCGATCCACCGGTGTCTTCGCCGATGGCGACGGTGGCGAAGTTGGCGGCGACGCCCGCGCCGCTGCCGCCCGACGAGCCACTCGCCGAGCGACGCGGATCATAGGGATTCCGCACGGCGCCAAACGCCGATCCCAGATATCCCGACGCGTACTCGCCCATCGTCGTCTTCGCAATGATGACGGCGCCCGCCTTCCTCAGCTTCGCGACGATCGTCGCGTCGCGCTGCGGGATGAAGTCTTTGAACACCGCCGATCCGTACGTCGTCGGCATATCGCTCGTCTCGATCTGATCCTTGACGAGCAGCGGAATGCAATGGAGCGGGCCGACCGGCCCGGATGCTGCGAACGCGGCGTCGAGCCGCTCCGCTTCCTGACGCGCACGCGGGTTCACGGTCTGGACGGCATTGAGCGCCGGCCCGGACTTGTCGTAGGCGTCGATTCGTTTGAGATAGAGGTCGACGAGCGAGCGGCACGTCACACTTTTCGACGCCAGCGCCGCCCGCACATCATCGATGCTCGCTTCGAGGACACGAAACGGCGCGCTCTGCGCCGGCAGGGCGGCGATCCCGATCGTGAGCGCGAGTGCGCAGATGCGGTTCATCGTCGCACGTAGCCTTGCGTCGCCAGACGCTTGCCGCTCATCGCGTAGCTGCCCGCAGGCAAGTCGTGAACGCCGGTGGCGTCGATCCACGCATTGTAGAACTTGAACAGCGCGCAGACGGTGATGGCATCGTAGATCGCCTCGTCGCTCCAGCCGGCGTCCCTGACTCGATCCAGATCCTCGCGCCGGATCTGATTCGATTGCGCGTTCATCTTCTCGATGAACCCGAAGAGCGCCTTCTGCGCGTCATCGATCGGCGCGGTGCGATAGTCGGCGAGCACGGCGTCGACGAGCGCCCGATCGCCCAGCAGCTCCGCCGCGACCGCGGCGTGGGAGCCGATTCAAAACGGACAGTCGTTGCGCCGCGACGTGAACGCCGCAATCAGCTCGCGCTGTCCGGGTGGGAGCGGCGACGATCCACGCATCACGCCTTGCGTGAACTCGGCGAGATGCTTCGTGCGGTCGATCTTGAAGGCGAACAAATGCATGATCTGCCCGTAGGGAAGATTGGCGTCGCGCATCTGCCGGATCGCGCTGGACCACGGATCGTCGCCGTCGTGGCGTTCTACTTCAGGCAAATACATCGGTTCCATCCAGTGGGCTCCCGCGTCAGTCTAGCGCACGAACGTCGGAATCTCGGCGATTCTCACCGTGAAGCATCCGTCGATCGTCTCGGTTGGCGTCGCGCGCGGATTCAGGCGGCTGATCGTCGTCGGCGCGGTGGAGCGGGCGCGGCGATCGATGACGAGCGCTTCACTCGCGTCCGCGAACGGCCGGTAAGCGGTGACGGACCCAAGCTGGGTGAGTCGCCTGACGATCAAATCGTCGAATCCGCGCGGCACGTCGTCGAACCGGAACCCGAGATACAGCAACACGCGCGGTGCATTGCCGATCGCCGCCTCCAGGCCGTCGTCTCGACACTCCGGTCCTTGCCTCTGATGACCGACTTCGACGATGCGTTCCTCGCCGATCCCCGCGTACCACCAGATGGCCGGGACTCCGTAGTGCGTGGAAATCCAGACGTCGCCGGGCTGTTTTTGCGCCTTCAACCAGCGGACGGCTGCACGATCGTCGAGGCGGTGGTTGTCGGCCGTCGAAAGACCGCGCCTCACTCCGTCCACTGCCCCACGCAGCGCGATGTCGCCGCACATCAACACCGCGATGCACAGTGCGACCACGGCTACGAAACGGTGTAGCTGCGGGGCACGATCTTCAGGCCGGCCCGGGTTGAACGATCTCCACGCGACGTCGGCGAGCAACGCCACGCCGACGTAGAGCGACGGCACCATCCACAGCGTGAGCCGTTCGTAGAACGGCACCAGACGGAGCGCCGTCAGCAGCACCGCGGCCAGTGGAACGGTCGCGAACACCGGGGCGAGCAACTGACCCGACATCGTTCCCGCGATGAATCCGCCGAGCGCAGTCAGCCACAACGAGTGCGTGAGGCGCGCGCTCCCAGGCTTCACGTCGAACCCGCCGAACTGCGCCCCGAACCACCGCAGCGTCTCCATGGCGCCGGCGCCGGCCGGCGGAAACGCGCCCGACCAGAAACGATGAAAGAACACATTCGACGACGCATGGCGCAGGACGAGGACGTAGTTCAAGACGAACGAGCCGAGCCACACGACGCCGAACGCCGAGAAGCGAAACGCGGATCGCCATCCGTCACGTCGCAAGAGGATCGCCGCCAGAACCAGCGCGCACAGCGGCGTCACGAACAGCGCGCCGTTGCCGAACCATTGGGCGATCGCCGCGACGATCCAGAACATCTCGGGCCTTGCGATCTCGACCGACCACACGCCGACGGCGGGCACCAGCAGCGCCAGGAAGACGTCCGCCGAATACGGCTTCAATTCGAAGACGTGGTAGGTGAGCCATTGGGCGAACGCGCAGAGGAGGACGAGCGTCGAGGCGCCGACGATGGTCATCCATCGACGGCCGATCCACACCGCTGTCGCGATGGTCGCGATGCCGAAGAGCAGCGGAAGCAGCCGCAGCGCGCGCTCGCCGGTGCCGAGCGCGACGACGCTCAGGCGCTCGAGCGCGAGCCAGCCGAACGGCGCCGTCTGACCGAGCCACAGCGGTTCGAAATAGTCGGTGATGCCGCGGTCACGGAAGCTCACGGCCAGGAACTCTTCGTCGAGCCACAGCGGCCGCCCGCCGGCCCACTGAAACACCAGGAGCAGCGCGCCGGCCGCGGCCATCGCCGCGGGCACGTGGACGAGCATCTCGCGCCGGGGTTTCACAAGAGCATTTGATAATAGATGAGCGGCGTGCCGCGGTAGATGACGCGTCCGATTTCTTCGAAGCCGCACTTGCGGTAGAACTCGCCTGCGCCGGCAGGCGTGTCGTACGCGTCGAGCACGACCGCGTCGGCCGGCCACCGCCTGGCGATCGTGCACGCCTGTTCGACACATTGGCGCCCGATGCCCTTGCGCTGCGACTCGACCTCGACCGCCATCGACAACAAATACACGGGACGCTTCACCGCAGCGAAATAGCTGCGGTCGATGGCCCACGGCTTCTTGGTCTGCAGCGTGAGCGTGGCGACGATGCGGCCGCGATGCCACGCGACGTAGATGCGCGATCGCTTCATCCCCGACAGGACGCCGCTCTCAGTGGACGAGAACGACCAGTGACCTTTGCCGTGATCGCGCGTCAGGCGTTCGGCGACGGCGTTGCGCAAACGCGCGATCGCCGCCGCGTCGTCGAGCGCCGCCTCCTCGAGCGTGACGCGCATCAGCGGAGCACGTGTCCATCGGCAAGCGCCTTCGCTGCGAGATCGACCGCGGCGAGCGCCGGCACGTCATCGTCGCGGCCGCTCACCGCGCTGACGAACAGCCACGTGCGCGATCCGCGGCGGACCTGCCCCACGATCCAACGCGCCGCGTTCCCCTGTCGATCGCTCGCGCTGCCGGTCTTGGCGCTGACGATCGCGTCGGCGGGCCACGGCGGCGCGAACGGATGCTGTCCGGTGGCATTGACGATCGCATCGCGCGGCTGAACGAGGATGTCCTTCACGATCGCCATCGCGCGGCGGGTGACTGGCAGATCGCCGGTGTACAACCGCCGAAGGAACTGGAGTTGTTCATCGGGTGAAATCCGCAGCGATTGTCCGAGCCAGAACGTCGTGAGACCGCTCGATGGGTCCATGTTTCCGTAGTTGAATCGCTTCAGGTATTCGCGCTCGCGCGCCATCCCCAGCTTCTCGGCAATGCGTTGGAAATACCAGACCACCGAGTTCTGCATGGCCGACCGCAGCGTGTGATCGCGGCGCCACGACTCATAGGCGCGCGGGACACCGTCCCACTTGACGACATCATCCGGTCCGGAGACGACGCCGGCGTCGAGCGCGGCGAGCGCGTGCGGAATTTTGAACGTGGACGCGGGCGAGAGTCGCGTCGCACACGCGTCCGACGGATTTCGTCGGATCGGTCCGACGCCGATCTCGAAGAGCAGAAAACAGTGGGACGGCGGCGCCGGCGAGGCAGCCCTGAAGGGCGGCGCGACTGCCAAGGCGAGCGCAATCGCACATTTGGCGAGCACTCCGCGATCGATCACGCGTCGGACCGCCGTTCGGCGAGACGCCGGCGCGCCTGCTCGTAATCGGCGCGCGGATCGCGGCCGGTGACGCGGCGGTACCAGGCCGGATGATGCGTCCACGCCCACCGCTTCTCGACCGTGCCGCGGGTCATCGCCTGGAAGGTTCCCGGCTGCGCGGCTGTGCCTTCATAAATGTGGACGATGAATCCGACCAGCATCGTGAGCGCGGCGAGATCGTGCAGCACGGAGCCGATCGCGACGATGGTCCGGCCGAACGTGCGCGGGAACCACATCGGAATGCCCGACACGAAGAAGACGACGGCGCTGGCGGCGATCGTCCAGAAATACAGCTTCTGGCCGGCGTTGAAGAAGTCGACGTACTCGGGCTCGAGCCGCTCGGCGTTGGTCACGTATGCCTTGAGGTGCGTCAGCCAGCGCCGATCGTCGCTCGTCCACGTCATCGGCTGCAGCCAGTTGAGCGTCTGCAGCGCGAACGCCATGACGAACCCGAGGCTGAACCACGGATGCAGCAGCCGCGTCATCGGCGCGCCGCCGAAGAGCGCGCTCAGCGGCTGAAACAGCCACGGGGTATAGATCGCGAATCCCGAGAGGAGCGACAGCACGAAGAAGATGGCGACAGTCCAGTGCAGGATGCGCGTGGAGGCCGGATGGCGGACCAACTCGCCGGTGTGAACGACCGTCCTCATTGCGGCAGCCCGCTGTCCGGTGGTTGCGCGTCCTTCGGCCCTTCGGTGATGTAGTGGAAGAACGCGATCGGCGCCGCGGCCAACGCCATCAACAAACCGATCGGTTTCGCAACCCGCTTCCAGAAGGTGTAGGTGACAGGAATCTGCGGGTTCGCCGGCAGCCCGCCGTAGCGCTCCGGATGCGTGATGTCGTGCAGCACGTAGATGACGTGCGTGCCGTGGACCGAGGGTGGATCGTAGACGCCGGCGTTCGGGAATCCGGAATGCTCGCGAAGCTGCTGCGCGCGCTTGTCGGCGATCGCCCGCATGTCGGTCTTGGTGCCGAATTTCAGACAGCCGGTTGGACACGACTTGATGCACGCGGGCTCGAGCCCCTGCCCGACGCGATCTGAACAGAGCGTGCACTTGTAGACCTTCTTCGTGGCGCCGTTGAACTTCGGGATGTCGAACGGGCAGCCGGAGACGCAGTACTGACACCCGATGCAGTTCTCCTGCTGGAAATCGACGATACCGTTCGTGTACTGGACGATGGCGCCGTCGGCGGGACAGGCGCGCAGGCAGCCGGGATCCTCGCAGTGCATGCACTGGTCCTTGCGCATGAGCCACTGCAGCGTGCCGTCGTCGTGCTGATGCTCGTTGAACTTGATGAGGTTCCAGTAGTTCCACGCCGTCGACGGCATCGTCTGGTAGGTGTTGTCGAACGAGGTCTGCTGGAACGGCATGTCGTTCCATTCGACGCATGCCACCTCGCACGCCTTGCAGCCGATGCACGTGGTCACGTCGATGTACTTGCAGACCTCTTCTTCGCGCTGGACGCCGCGGCCCGGCACGGTGCCGGCGTGTCCCGACATCGCTTTGATCTGGAGTACTCCTGGCGGCATGTGGACCTACGCTCTTTCGACCTTCACCAAAAACCCTTTGAACTCCGGCGTGTACGCGTTCGGATCGATCACCGTCGGCGAGAGCAGGTTCGCCGACGTCAGCGACGTGCGGCCTTCGTCTTCAGCGATGCCGCGGAAGCCCCAATGGATCGGCACGCCGATCTGATACGTCTTCCTGCCGTCGATGAGCATCGGCTTGATGCGCCGCGTGACCATCGCCTTGGCGACGTACGACCCGCGCACGCTCGACACTTTCAACCGTTCGCCGCCCTTGATCCCCATCTCGTCGGCGAGCTCGGAGGGAATCTCGACGAACGGCTCCGGCACGAGCTGCACGTTCATCGGGTTGTTCTTCGTCCAGTAGTGATAGTGCTCCGTCAACCGGTAGGTCGTGCAGACCACCGCGAATCCCTGTCCAGGGTCGCCGTACTTGTCGAGCGGCGTCTTCAACTTCTTGACCACCGGATTGGTCGACTGCGACGGATGCAGCGGATTGGCGATCGGACTCTCGATCGGCTCGTAGTGTTCGGGGAACGGGCCGTCGGCAAACGCGGAGAGCGGCGCGAAGATGCGGCCGACGCCTTCGGGGTTCATGATGAACGGCCCCATGTGCTCGGACGGCTTCGAGTCCGCCTTGAAGTCGGGCACGTCGTTGCCGACCCATCGGCCGCCCGATTCGTTCCACCAGACCTGCCGCCGCTCGGCGTCCCAGGGCTTGCCGGCGAGATCGCACGACGCGCGGTTGTAGAGGACACGACGATTTGCCGGCCACGACCACGCCCAGTTCGGATAGATCCCAAGCCCCGACGGATCCTCGGTTCCACGCCGCGCCATCTGATTTCCGGCTTCGGTCCACGATCCGCTGTACAGCCAATTGCCGCACAGCGTCGTCCCATCGTCCTTCAACCACGCGAAACCGGGCAGTTGCTGGCCCGCCTTCAACGACTGCCCGGTCGCATCAGTGATGTCGGCGAGCGCCTGTCCGTTGATCTCGCGCGCGACTTCAGCGAGCGCCGGATGCTCCGGCTGCGTGTAGGGCCACCGCGCGTTGAGAATCGGATCCGGAAACTTGCCGCCTTCCTTCTGATACAGCGCGCGGACGTTCAGAAAGATCTGCGCGAGGATGTCCTGATCGAGGCGTGCGTCGCCGGGCGTGGGCAGCGCAACGTTCTTCCACTGCAGCCAGCGCGCCGAGTTGACGAAGGTACCGTCCTTCTCGGCAAAGCCGGCGCACGGCAGGCGATAGACCGTCGTCTGGATCGCTTTCATCTGCTCGGGCGTCGTGCCGGGTGCCTTCCAGAACTCGCTGGTCTCGTCCGGATAGATCTCGCCGACGACGAGCCAGTCGGCCTTCTTCAACGCGTCGATGTTCTTGCGCGAGTTCGGACCGATCTGCACGCCGTTCATGCCGAAGGCGAAGATCCCTTTGACTGTGCCGGTGTACATGTCGTCCCAGATCTGCGTCCACGAGTAGTTGCGATCGATCTTCGGCAGATAGTGGAACGCGTAGTCGTTCTCTTTTTTCGCGGCGTCGCCGTACATCGCTTTGAGGAACGACGTGGCGAATTTCGGCGTGTTCGACCAGTAGTTGTACGACTCCCAGTTGGACGGTTTCGACGAAGTCGGCGTGATGCGTTTGAGATACGTCGCGTAGTCGACGTCGCTCGGATTCGGCATCTTCAGGTAGCCGGGCAGGATGTCGAACACGCCGGCCAGGTCGGTCGCGCCCTGGATGTTCGAGTGGCCGCGCAGCGCGTTGACGCCGCCGCCGGCGCGGCCGACGTTGCCGAGCAGCAGTTGCAGCATCGCCGCCGTGCGGATGATCTGCGTGCCGAAGGTGTGCTGCGTCCAGCCGACCGCATAGATGATCGTCGCGACTTTCTTGAGATCCCCGTCCTTGCGAATCGACGTGAAGAGGTCAGCCGCTTTGAGGAACTGATCCTTCGGGATGCCGGTGATGCGCTCGACCATCTCCGGCGTGTAGCGCGAGTAATGTTGCTTGAGCAGCTGGAAGACCGATCGCGGATGCTGCAGCGTTGGATCGAACGCGACGGTGGGCGGCAATCCAGCCCCACCCGACCCACCTGACCCTTCGTAGTTCCACGTCGACTGATCGTAGCGCTGGTTCTCCGCATCGAAGCCGGAGTAGAGACCGTCATCCGCGAGCTTGAATCCTTCCTTGACGACGAACGCAGCGTTCGTGAAGTGGACGAGGTAATCGTGGGCGACGCGTCCGTTCTGGATCGCGTAACTGATCAGACCGCCGAGAAACGCGATGTCGGCGCCGGCGCGGATCTGAAGAAAGAGATCGGCCGTGGCCGCCGTCCGCGTATAGCGCGGATCGACGACGATCATCTTGGCGTTGCGCTGCAGCTTCGCTTCGATCGGCCACTTGAACCCGCACGGATGGTTCTCCGCCGGGTTGCCACCCATGATCAACATCATGTCGGTGTTCTTGATGTCGACCCAGCCGTTGGTCATCGCGCCGCGTCCGAATGTGGGCCCCAAACTGGAGACCGTG
>DAIUKO010000131.1:0-2099 GCA_036848175.1 Vicinamibacterales bacterium
CTCTGCAAGTTCTTCGACAACCTCGGGCCGATCCCGCATCACATGCATCAGAGCGAGGAGCAGGCGAAGCTGGTCGGCCGCCGCGGCAAGCCCGAGGCGTACTACTTTCCGCCGCAGTACAACCAGATCTTCAACAACTTTCCGTACACGTTCATGGGACTCGAACCGGGTACGACGAAAGCTGACGTCATCCGATGTCTGGAGAACTGGAAGCGCGGCGACAACGGCATCCTGAATCTCTCGCGCGCGTTCAGGCTCGAGCCGGGCACGGGATGGCAGATCGATCCCCGCATCCTCCACGCGCCTGGATCGCTCGTCACCTACGAGCCGCAGGTCAACAGCGACGTGTTCGCGATGTTCCAGTCGGAAGTGGACGGCCGGATCGTACCCTGGGATCTGATGGTGAAGGACGTGCCGAAGGCGCATCACGACGATCTCGAGTATCTCGTCGAGATGCTGGACTGGGACGCGAACGTCAACCCGGAGTTCGCGAAGTCGAACCGCACCTTTCCATGTCCGGTGCGCGCGTTCGACGAGAGCGAAGCCGAGGGGTATCGCGAACAGTGGGTCTGCTACGGCACGAAGTACTACTCGGCAAAGGAGCTGACGGTGCTGCCGAAGCGGACGGTGACCATCACCGATGCCGCCGCCTACGGCCTGATCGTCGTGCAGGGGCACGGGATGTTCGGGAAGCTGACCGTCTCGACGCCGTCGATGATTCGGTTCGGCGAGGAAACCGAGGACGAGTTGTTCGTCACCGAACCGGCGGCGCGCGCCGGCGTCCGCATCGAGAATCGCAGCGAGACGGATCCGCTCGTCATCCTGAAACACTTCGGTCCGGGAAATCCGGATCTCAGTTACACGCGAATTGCGGATTGAGGATTGCGGATTGCGGATTTATTGTTGATTGAATCGTCGATTGATCCGCATTCCGCAATCCGCAATCCGCAATTCGTGCATCGTCCGAGGGGGGTCCATGAGTTCGCAGCACAGCTATCCGAAACTGCACAACGCGATGTGGCCAGGACTGGTTGGCAAGGGAAGTCCGGGGGCTGAACCGGCGATCGATCTCGAGACGATGCTCGATCTCACCGCAAAAGCGAACGTCGACGGCGAGAAGTTCGACGGCGTCGATCTGTTTCTGTTCGATCCGCACGTCAGCATCGACGCGGGCGACAGCGATCTGAGGGCACTGTCCGACAAGATCGCGTCGAAGGGCCTCGTCGTCGGATCGCTGGTCGCGCCGGTGTGGCCGCCGACCGGCGGCGGATCGGCGATGGGCAGCGACGCCGATCGCAAGAACTTCCTCACGCAGGTCCGCAAGGCCTGCGCGATCGCCAGGAAGCTACGCGACATCGGCATCCGGAGCTACGGCGTCGTCCGGATCGATTCGGCCTCGAGCCCGTCCGACTGGGCGAAGCATCCCGATGCCAACACCGATCGCATCGCCGAGACGTTTCGACAGGCGTGCGACATCGCCGACGGCTACGGCGAACGGCTCGCCGCCGAAGGGGAGATCTGCTGGGGCGGCATGCACAGCTGGAAGCGCATGGTGCAGCTGCTCGAGACCGTCAATCGTCCCAAGACGCTGGGCTTCCAGGCGGACATGGCGCATACGCTGCTCTACACGCTCGGTTACAACGCGCCGGAGGATCGCATTCTGCCGGACGGCTACGACTGGTCGAAGCGTGAAACGTTCGACGTCGCGCTCAGAGTCGTGACCAACGCGCTGCGGCCGTGGACGATCGACTTCCACGTCGCGCAGAACGACGCGACGGTGTTTGGCTCGGGCACGCACGACAAGACCGGGCGCCATTGTCTGCCGACCGATCCGAACGGCAAGCTCGACGTCGTCCGGCACGCCGGCTTCTGGATGCGCGACGAGAACGGTCAGCCGTCGCGCGCCTTTCAACACATCTGCTGGGACGGCTGCATGTTCCCGAACGCGACGATGACGAAAGCCGACACGTGGAACGACGTCCTGCGTCTGATGATTGCCGTGCGCAACGCGCACGGCTGGAAGGCGCCGGTGGCGGCGACGGTGTAGACATTGCGGATTGAGGATTGCGGATTGCGGATTTATTGGGGATTGGGGATTG
>DAIUKO010000131.1:2199-18479 GCA_036848175.1 Vicinamibacterales bacterium
ATGAAAAAAAAGCTGAATATCGGGTTGATCGGCTACGGCTTCATGGGGCGCACGCATTCGAATGCGTTTCTGCAGGCGCCGCGCTATTTCGACGTGCCGTACGCGCCGGTACTCAAAGCGGTGTGCGCGCGCAACGCGGATCGGGTGAAGGCGTTCGCGGCCAACTGGGGTTACGAGTCGATCGAGACCGACTGGCGCGCACTCGTCGAGCGCAAGGACATCGATCTCGTCGACATCGCCAGCCCGAACGACACGCACGCCGAGATCGCGGTCGCGGCGGCGCGCGCCGGCAAGATGGTCACCTGTGAGAAACCACTCGGGCGGAGCGCGGCCGAGGCCGAGAAGATGGTCGAGGCGGTCGAGTCGGCACGCGTGCCGAACACGGTCTGGTACAACTACCGCCGCGTGCCCGCCGTCGTGATGATCAAGAACCTGATCGATCAAGGCAGGCTCGGGCGCATCTTCCACTACCGCGCCCAGTTCCTGCAGGACTGGACGATCTCGCGCGATCTGCCGCAGGGCGGCGAAGGCCTGTGGCGGCTCGACGTCGGCGTCGCCGGCAGCGGCGTCACCGGCGACCTGCTCGCGCACTGCATCGACACGGCGATGTGGTTGAACGGATCGATCAGCGAGCTCACGGCGGCGACCGAGACCTTCATCAAGGAGCGCAAGCACAATCTCACCGGCAAGGTCGAGCCGGTGGGCATCGACGATGCCAGCGCGGTGCTGGCGCGGTTCCAGAACGGATCGCTGGCGACGTTCGAGGCGACGCGCTATGCCCGCGGCCACAAGGCGCTCTACACGCTCGAGATCAACGGCGAGCACGCCTCGGCGCGATGGGATCTGCACGACCTGCATCGCCTCCAGTGGTTCGATCATCGAGACGAAGGCGCGCTGCGCGGCTGGCGCAGCATCCACGTCACCGACGGAGACCATCCGTACATGAAGCACTGGTGGGTTCCTGGATTGCAGATCGGCTACGAGCACACGTTCATCCATCAGTTCGCCGACTTCCTGAACGCCGCCGCGGGAAACCAGAGTACTGCGCCGACGTTTCGCGACGGCCTCGCCACCGACTACGTGACGGACGCCATCCTGAAGTCCGCGAAGAGCGGACGCTGGGAGAAAGTTCCAGCCTCCGCTGAAGCGGCGACGGTCAAGTCAGTTGGGCAACAGGCAACCGTATGAAGCACATACTCGCGATCGCGGTGATCCTCGCGACGGCCGTCGCCTCGGCCCAACAACCGCCGCCATCCGGCGCGCCGGACGGCCGCGGCGGCCGCGGCGGGCGCGGCGGCATGCCGCGCGGCGCCGATCCGCTCGTCGTCGGCGATCACAGCGGGTTCACGTCGATCTTCGACGGCTCGTCGCTGAAGGACTGGGACGGCGATCCGTCGTTCTGGCGCGTCGAGGGCGGCGCGATCGTTGGTCAGAGCACGCCCGCCAATCCGCTCAAGCAGAACACCTTCATCATCTGGCGCGGCGGCGAGCCGAAGGATTTCGAGCTCAAAGTCGAATTCCGGATGAACGCCACCAACAGCGGCATCCAGGTGCGCAGCGTGCAACTGCCGCCCGGACCCGACATCGGCAAGTGGGTGATGAAGGGTTATCAGGCGGACATCGATTTCAACAATCAGTTCACCGGCCAGATCTACGAAGAGCGCGGCCGCGGATTTCTCGCGATGCGCGGACAGGCGGTCTATGTGCCCGACGGCGGACGCCCGGTGGTCATCGGCAATCTGCAGCAGAGTCCCGATGAGCTGAAGGCGATCATCAAGGTCAACGACTGGAATCAGGTCCACATCGTCGCGCGCGGCAACACCATCATGCAGATCCTCAACGGCGCGGTCACCAGCATCGTCGTCGACGACGACACCGGGAACCGGCAGTTGAGCGGCCTGATCGGATTCCAGATGCACGTCGGCGAGCCGATGAAGGTCGAGTTCCGCAACATCTGGTTGAAGAAGTTGTAGCCGCGTGGAGTATCTCGCCTTCGACCTCGGCGCGCAGAGCGGCCGGGCGATGCTCGGCCGGTTTCAGGGCGGCGCGCTCGACCTCCAGGAAATCTGCCGTTTTCCCAACGAGCCGGTCCGTCAGAACGGATCGCTGCAATGGGACATCCTGCGAATCTGGCTCGAGATGAAGCGCGCGATGGCGCGCGTCGCGGATCATCGGTTGGAAAGCGTCGGCGTGGACGGCTGGGGCGTCGACTACGCGCTCGTCGGCGAGCGCGGCAACCTGCTGGAGAATCCGTATCACTATCGCGACGCGCGCAACCACGGGATGATGGAAGCGGTGTTCGATCGCGTCAGCCGCGAACGCATCTACGCCGTTACCGGGATCCAGTTTCTCCAGATCAACACGCTCGTGCAGTTGTTCGCGGCCTGCCGGCTGACGCCGCGGGTCGTCGATGCCGCGCATGCGCTCGCGACGATTCCGGATCTGCTGAACTACTGGCTGACCGGTCGGCTCTGCTCGGAGTACACGAACGCGACGACGACGCAGTTCGTGGACGCGGCGAAGCGAACGTGGGCGATCAAGATGATCGAGGAAACCGGCCTGCCCGCGCGATTGCTGACGACGATCGTCCAGCCGGGCACCGTCGTTGGCGCTCTGAAGTCGGAGGTGTGCAGCGCGCTCGAAGGCACGCCGGTCATTGCGCCGGCGTGCCACGACACGGCGTCGGCGGTTGCCTCGGTGGACGCGAAGGGCAACACCGCGTTCATCAGCTCGGGCACCTGGTCGCTCCTCGGCACGGAACTGACGGCGCCGATCATCACGACGGCGGCGCGCGATTTGAACTTCACCAACGAGGGCGGCGTCTTCGGCACGATCCGATTCCTGAAGAACATCACCGGACTGTGGCTGCTGCAGTCGTGCCGCCAGGCCTGGGCCGCGCGCGGCGAGGATCTGCCGTACGACGATCTGATGGCGGCGGCGGCCGACCGGCGGCTGGCCTTTCAGTCGCTGATCGATCCCGACCATCAGATGTTCCTGAACCCCGAACACATGCCCGATACGATCCGCGAGTACTGCCGGCAGACAGGGCAGCCTGAACCGCCGACGCCGGCGGCGTGCACGCGCGCGATTCTCGAAAGCCTGGCGTTCAAGTACCGCATGGTGCTCGAGTCGCTGGAGCGGCTCACCAGCGTCCGCGTCGAGGTCATTCGCATCGTCGGCGGCGGGTCGCGGAACCACCTCCTGAATCAGTTCACGGCGGACGCGACGGGGCGGTCGGTGGTCGCGGGACCGGTCGAAGCGACCGCGCTCGGCAACATCGCGATGCAGATGGTGGCGACCGGCGCAGTCGCTTCGATCGGGGACGCGCGCCACGCGATCGAGCGGTCGTTTCCGGTGCAGCGATTCGAGCCTTCCGGGACGGACCGATGGGATGCCGAGTACCGCCGGTTCCAGGACTATATGGAGCTCACCTGTGCCTGAGACGGCGACTGGCGCGACGAAATACCTGCAGAACCTCTGGGACGAGCGGGAAGCCGCGGCGCTCGCCGCCGAGCCGCTCGCACTGCTGCGCTATCGATCGAATCTGCTCGGCGCCGATCTGCGGATCACGAACTTCGGCGGCGGCAACACGAGCTCGAAGTTCGAGCTGCCCGATCCGCTCACCGGGCGGCCGGTGCGCGTGCTGGCGGTGAAGGGCAGCGGCGGCGATCTTCGATCGATGACCGAAGGCGGCTTCGCGCTGCTGTATCTCGACAAGCTCGAGGCGCTCATCGCGCGCTATCGCGGCGAAGCGCACGAGGACGAGATGGTCTCGTTCTATCCGTTGAGCGCGTTCGGCGACAACCGCGTCGCCGCGTCGATCGATACGCCGCTGCACGCGTTTCTTCCCTTCGATCACGTGGATCATCTGCATCCCGACTGGGCGATCGCGCTGGCCGCGAGCGCGAACGGACGCGAGAAGCTCGACGAGTTCAATCAACGATACGGCCGGCACATCGTCTGGCTGCCGTGGCAGCGGCCGGGATTCGAGCTCGCGCTGATGCTGCAGGGCGCCGTCGCCGCGCATCCGGGCTGCGACGGCATCGTGCTCGGCAGTCACGGTCTGTTCACGTGGGGCGATACGCAGGCCGAGTGCTACGTCAACAGCATCCGGACGATCGACCAGATGGGCGAGTTCGTCGACGACCACGCGCGGCGATCGGGCCGCTCGACGTTCGGGGGCGCGGCCACCGCGGCGGCGATCGACCGGGATGAGGTGGCGGCGGCGATCCTGCCGTTCCTGCGCGGCGCCGTGTCGACCACTCGCCGCGTGATCGCGCACTACGATCGGTCGGACGCTGCGCTGGCGTTCGCGAACTCGAACTGGGCGCCGGATCTCTGCGCCATGGGCACGAGCTGTCCCGATCATTTCCTGCGGACGCGCATCTGCCCGATGTTCGTCGGCTGGAAGAGGGACGAAGGCGTCGCGGTTCTGCAGGAGCGAATCACCGAGCGGCTCGTCGCCTACCGCGACGAATACGTCGCGTACTACACGTCGTTCGCGACGTCCGATTCGCCCGCGCTTCGAGATTCGAACCCTTCCGTCGTCGTGATTCCCGGCCTCGGCGTGTTCGGGTTCGCCAAGGACAAGCGCGAGGCGCGCATCACGACCGAATTCTTCGTGAACGCGATTCACGTGATGGCGGGCGCCACTGCGCTCGAGGGATCGGGTGGCGCCGCCGGACCGCTGCCGCAGGCGCGGCGGGCCGAGCGGACGGACGAGTTCACGAACTTCCACAACTACGTCGCGCTGCCGCGGTCCGAAGCGTTCCGGATCGAGTACTGGGCGCTCGAGGAAGCCAAGCTGCAGCGGATGCCGGCGGAACGCGAATTCAGCCGCAAGATCGCCGTCATCGTCGGCGGCGGCAGCGGCATCGGACGCGAGGTTGCGGTCCAGCTCGCCGCTCGAGGCGCTCACGTGGTCGTCGCCGATCAGAACGTCGCGAGCGCGGAAGAGACGTGGAGCCACGCGCGCACGAAGTCGTCGAACGAGATGGGGATGGCGGCGGCGCTCGATCTCACATCTCGTGAAAGCATGGCGCAGGCGCTCCGCGCGACCATCCTGCAGTTCGGCGGCGTGGATATCGTGATCAACACGGCGGCCATCTATCCGACACCGGATCCGTCAGGCGCGTCGCTCGAGCCGATGTGGAGTAAGACGCTGACGATCAACGTGACGAGCAACCATGTGCTCGCCGCCGAAGCGGCAAAGATCCTGAAAATACAGCGGCTGCCGGCGTCGATCGTCCTGACCAGCTCGGCCAACGCCGTCGTCGCGAAGTCAGGCAGCGAGCCCTACGATGTGAGCAAGGCGGCGATCAATCACCTGATTCGCGAGCTCGCCGTCGGTCTCGGCCCGCTCGTCCGCGTCAATGGCATCGCGCCGGCGACCGTCGTCGCCGGATCGGCCATGTTCCCCCGCGATCGCGTGATCAGCTCGCTTCAGAAGTACGGCATCGCCTTCGCCGACGACGAATCGACCGAGGCGCTGCGCGCCCGGCTCGCGGAGTTCTATGCGCAGCGGACGATCACACGGCGCCCGATCCTGCCGCTCGACTGCGCGAATGCGATCTGCTGGCTCGCCGGAGATCAGAGCGCGAAAACGACCGGTCACGTCATTCCAGTCGACGGAGGGGTGGCTGAAGCTTTTCTGAGATAACGTATTGCGGATTCAACATTGCGGATTGAGGATTGCGGATTGCGGATTTATTGGGGATTGGTGATTGGGTGTTACGGGCCGATTGCGGATTGATTTTGGATCGTTGATCGAGCGACTCAATCATCATCAATCATCAATCACCAATCATCGATCAATCCGCAATCCCTCAATCACCAATCCTCAATAAATCCGCAATCCGCAATCCTCAATCCGCAATTCGAGATGCTGATTTCATTGTTTATTGCCTGCTACAACGACACGCTCTTTCCGGAGACGGGGAAGGCGGTGGTCCGCGTGCTCGAACGGCTCGGGCACGACGTCGAGTTCCGTGCGGCGCAGACCTGCTGCGGACAGATGCATTACAACACTGGATACGCCAACGAGGCGCTGTCGATCATGCGCCACTTCGTGCGCGTGTTCGAGACTGCCGAGCTGATCTGTATTCCTTCCTCGTCGTGCGTGGCGACGATCCGCGATCATTACCCGCAGATGGCGGCGGAGACCGGCGACGCGGCGCTGCAGCGGCAGGTCGAGGCGCTGCTGCCGCGCGTCTTCGAGTTCTCGGAGCTGCTCGTCGACAAACTGGGTGTCACCGACGTGGGCGCCTCGTACCCGCACACGGTGACGCTGCACACGCCGTGTCACGCGCTCCGGTCGCTGCACGTCCGCGATCAGCCGATCGCGCTGCTGCGATCGGTGCGCGGCCTGCGCTTCGTCGATCTGCCGCACTACGACGAGTGCTGCGGCTTCGGCGGGACCTTCGCCGTCAAGAACGCCGACGTCTCGATGGCGATGCTGAACGACAAGATCGGCTGCATCCGCGAGACCAACGCCGACGTCTGCGCCGCCACGGACAACTCCTGTCTGATGCATATCGGCGGCGGCCTCCGGCGTCAGCAGGCCGGCGTGCGCTGCGTTCACCTCGCGGAGATCCTTGCCTCGACCGGGGAAAGCGCGGCGGGATGATTCGCGTCGGCGACGCGGCCAGCGCGCCTGAATTCCCGGTTGCGGCAAAGCGGGCCCTCGGCAACGCACAGCTGCGGCAAAACGTGCGCCGCGCCACGGAAATCATCCGCAACAAGCGTGCGGTCGTGGTCGGCGAGATGCCCGACTGGGAACAGCTTCGCGAGAGCGCCCACGCCATCAAGGATCACGTCCTTCGTCACCTCGATTTCTATCTCGAGCAGTTCGAAGCGGCGTGCACCCGCGCCGGCGGCCACGTGCACTGGGCGCGCGACGCCGACGAAGCCAATCGCCTCGTCATCGAGATCGTTCAGGGCCATCACGAGCGCGAGATCATCAAGGTCAAGACGATGACCTCGGACGAGACGCGGCTGAACGCCGCGCTCGAGGCTGCGGGCATCGTGCCCTACGAAACCGATCTCGCCGATCTGATCATCCAGCTCGGCCAGGATCGGCCGTCGCACATCGTCGTGCCCGCGCTCCACAAGAACCGTGCGGAAATCCGCGAGCTGTTCCAACGGACGATGAAGCTGGCGGCGCTCGGACCGGAGCCGCAGGACTTGACCAATGCGGCGCGCACGTTTCTGCGCGAAAAGTTCCTGCGCGTGACGGTCGGATTCAGCGGCGCCAACTTCGCGATTGCCGACACCGGATCGGTCTGCGTGGTCGAGTCCGAGGGCAACGGACGCATGTGCGTGACGCTCCCGAAACTCCTCGTCACGCTCGTCGGCATCGAGAAGATCATCCCGTCGTTCGGCGATCTCGAGGTGTTCCTGCAGCTGCTGTCGCGCTCGGCGACCGGCGAGCGCATGAATCCGTACAACTCGATCTGGACCGGCGCCCGCGCCGGCGACGGCCCGGAGGAGTTTCACGTCGTGCTGCTCGACAACGGACGGACGAACGTGCTCGCCGACGTGGCCTCGCGCGAGACGCTGGACTGCATTCGCTGCGCGGCGTGCCTGAACGCCTGTCCGGTCTACCGGCAGACCGGCGGCCATGCATACGGGTCGATCTACAGCGGTCCGATCGGCGCGATTCTCACGCCGCAGCTGCAGGCGATGGAGCATTCGACGTCGCTTCCGTACGCCTCGTCCCTGTGTGGTGCGTGTTACGAGGTCTGTCCGGTCAAGATCAACATCCCCGAAATCCTGATTCATCTTCGCCGGCGGATCGTCGACGAGCAAACCGGTCACCTCGCCGAACGTGTGGCGATGAAGGCGGCGGCGTTCGCGTTCGCGGGTTCGTCGCGCCTGGCGATCGTCCAGAAGCTCGCCCGGGCGGCGCAGTGGCCGTTCAAGCGAGGCGATCGGCTTGCGAAGCTGCCGGGACCGCTCGGTGCGTGGACCGACGCACGCGATTTGCCCGCGGTGCCGGCCGAGTCATTCCGCGATTGGTGGAAACGAACACGGCGGCAGCCCTGACCGTCAGGTCTGCCTTGGGAAGCGATGACGACAGCGAAGAACGACATCATCGGCCGCATTCGCGGCGCGCTGGGAACGCGCACCGACACGCGCGCGGCTGAATATGCCGCGATCCCGCGACGCTATCGTCAGGCCAGCGAGCTCGGCGCGGAGGGTCGCCTCGATCTCTTCCTGTCGCGCATCCAGCACTACGACGGCGGGATCTTCCGGTGCGACCGCGGGATCATCACGGACACGATCGCCGATGCGCTGACCGGGCGCGGCAAGCGACGAATCGTCGTTCCGCCGGAGTTTCCGCGCGAGTGGCTGCCCGGCGGCTGCGAGTTCGTGATCGACGACGGTCTCAGTCCTGACGACCTCGATCGCAGCGACGGCGTGCTGACGACGTGCACCGTGGCCATCGCGTTGACGGGGACGATCGTGCTCCAGCACTCGCCCAGCGAGGGGAGGCGTGCGCTCACGCTCGTGCCCGACTATCACCTGTGCGTCGTCGAGGGCGATCAGATCGTCGAGACGGTGCCCGAGGCGATCCGGCGGCTGCGCGCGCTGAATCCTCAGGTGGTCACGACCATTTCAGGACCGTCGGCGACCGCCGACATCGAGATGACGCGCATCAAAGGCGTTCACGGTCCGCGGACGCTCGACGTGATTGTCGTCGGCTGAGCGCGGCATGGACGATCGCATCCGTGCGCTTGCCGAAACACTCTGGCGATACCATCACATGAATCACTCGCTGGCAACGTCCGACGCGATCCTCGTGCTCTGCAGTCACGACACGGCGGTCGCCGAACGCGGCGCGCGACTGTTGCTCGACGGTTGGGCGCCGCTGCTGATTTTCGCGGGCGGGCGCGGATCGATCACCAGGCATCTGTGGAGCGAGCCGGAGGCCGATCTGTTCGCGCGGATCGCCGTCGACTTGGGCGTGCCGCCGGCGCAGATCCTCATCGAGAACACATCCACCAACACCGGCGAGAACGTCCGGTTCACGAAGCACCTGCTGGCGGAACGCGGCCTCGATCCGCAGACGTTCATCGTCGTGCAGAAGCCGTACATGGAACGCCGCAGCTATGCGACCTTTCGCCGCGTCTGGCCGGAGAAGCAGGTGATCGTCACCTCACCGCAGGTGAGCTTCGACGACTACTTGAGCCGCTACTCCAACGAAGCCCTGTCGCCGGACGATGTCATCAGCATCATGGTCGGGGATCTGCAGCGAGTGCGCGTCTATCCGGCCAGGGGATTTCAAATCGAGCAGGAGATTCCCGGCGACGTGTGGGCCGCCTACGAGCAGCTGGTGAAGGCGGGGTTCGACAAGCACTTGATAGGGGTCTGACCCGAGTCTGACCGTGGTCTGACCGTGGTCTGACCCGAGTCTGACCGTGGTCTGACCGTGGTCTGACCGTGGTCTGACCGTGGTCTGACCCGGGTCTGACCGTCGGTCAGACGCTGCCGGTCTGGATGCGGTGCAGCTCGGCGTAGAGGCCGCCGCGCGCGAGGAGCGCCTCATGCGTGCCGTACTCGGCGACTTGTGAGCCGTTGACGACGAAGATGACGTCGGCGTGGCGAATCGTGCTCAGGTGATGCGCGATCACAATTGACGTGCGCCCTTCCATCAGACGATCGAGCGCCTCGATCACCGCTTGCTCGGAGGCGGCGTCGAGACCGGCGGTTGGCTCGTCGAGGATCAGGATCGGCGAGTTCCGGACGATCGCGCGAGCGATCGCGATCCGCTGCCGCTGTCCGCCCGACAGCGTCATGCCCCGATCGCCGACCGTCGTTGCGTACCCTTGCGGCAGCGCGACGATGAAGTCGTGCGCGTTTGCGAGCCGGGCCGCCTCGATCGTGTCCTCGGGCGACGCGTCGGGCCGGCCGTAGGCGATGTTGTCCCAGATCGTACCGCGGAAGAGCTGCGTGTCCTGCAGGACGATGCTGATCTGATCGCGCAGCGATTTCAGCGTGTAGGCGCGAACGTCGGTGCCGTCGATGCGGATGCTCCCGGACAGCGGATCGTAGAAACGCGGGATCAGGCCGGCAATCGTCGTCTTGCCGGTCCCCGAGGGCCCGACAATCGCGGCGACCTGGCCGGGCAGAATCTGGAAGCTGACGTCGGTCAGCACCGGCGTGTCGCCGTCATAGGCGAAGTTCACGCGATCGAACTCGATACGGCCCCTGAACGACGGCGCCGGTCGGGCGCCGGGAAGATTGCGAATCCGGCTCTCGATCTCGAGGATCTCCATGACGCGCTCGTAGCCGACCGCCGCTTTGGCGACGGTGTCGGTCATCTTCGACAGATCGCGAATCGGTTTGTAGAGCTTGCCCAAGTACAGCAGAAAGACCACCAGCACGCCGGCGCTCAGCTCGCCGGCCAGCGCGAGCCGTCCGCCGTACGCAAGCACGAGGCACATCCCGGTGGCGACGGTGAGATCGACGATCGGCGACAGCCGCGCCTTGACGCTGCGCGCCTGAAGCCCGGCCTCGACGTTGAAGCGGCTCTCGGACACGAAGCGGCGGTCCTCGTACTCTTCGCGTGCGAATGCCTGCACGACGTGGATGGCGCTCAACACCTCCGCGACCGCCGACAGGAGCTCGCCTTCGCGCTTGCGCACCGCGCGCGACGCCGCCTTGATGCGGCGCGCGTAGACATAGACGACGACGAAGAGGAGCGGCACGATGGCGAGCGCGAGCAGCGTGAAGCGCCAGTTGATGTACAACATCACGCCGAGAATGCCCGCGAGCGTCAACGCGTTGACGAGGATGCCGAGCAGCGCCGAGTTGATGAAGTCCTGGATCGACGAGATGTCGCTCGTCATCCGCATGATCAGATCACCGGACCGCGATTCGTGATGCTCGGCCAGCGAGAGTCGCTGGACGTGCTGGTACACCGTCCGCCGCAGGTCGTGCCCGACCCACTGGCTCACGCGCGTGGTCAGGTACTTCTCCATGTAGGCGCTGACCGCGCCGACGAGCGCGATGATCGCTACGGCGGCGACCGCGAAGTTGAGCGTCGCGTACTTGTTGCCGGCGAACAGCGACACCACCCACGCGTCGAGCCATGCCGGCAGTCGCTTCGATTGGACAACGTTGTCGATGACGATCTTGATCGGCCACGGCTGGAGGACGTCGGCAAGCGTCTCGCCGGCCACCGCCACGAGCGCGAGGGCGAGCGCTTTCCAGTGCGGACGGAGGAGAGTGGTGATCCGCATACGCAGTTAACGGAGTTGTACGGAGGAAACTGAGTTCACAAACGGAGCAACTGAGTTAACGGAGCACGAACGGAGAGAAGAGGTTCGACGGCCGGCCTGCAAAAGCAGGCCGGCTAACACCGACGGATCGGATCGGGATCATGAATGGCACTGGATCCGCTCGCCATTCATGATCCCGATCCGATCTGTCGGTGTGCGTCGCTTCGCGACGCCGTCGAACCGCGTTCAACCACAACCGGCACGTCCCGTGACAATGGACGGGTTCTTCTCCGTTCGTCCTCCGTTCGCTCCGTTACTCCGTTTGTGAACTCCGATCCTCCGTCCTCGTCCGTGATGTCTCCGTTCCCTAAGCGGGCGCACCGGCCGTGATGTGCATCAGTTCGTCGTTCGGATAGATGTGATTGACGTTCTCGGGCGTGACGAGCTGGTGCTTGACGAAGACGGCCGGCGGCACCGGACGACGATGCAGGATGTCGAGCGCAACGCTGACGATCTCGCTGCCGTACTTTTCCGGGAAGTACGCCACCGATCCGATCAGCCGCGTGCCCGGCTCGCGCAATTCGGCGCGGCCCTCCGGCGAGGCGTTCTGCCCCATGATCGCGCACGACTCGGTGCGCCCCGCTTCCTGAAACGCCCGCAGCGCGCCGAGCGCGCTCGGATCGTTGATCGCGCCGACCAGGAACCGGCGCGCGCGGCTCACGCGGAGATGCTTCCGCATCGCCTCGAAGCTGTTGCCCAGCTTGCCGTCGCCGTCGAGATAGGTCACGCGACAGTGTTCGAGCGGCGGACAGACCTCTTTCATGCCCACGAGCATCCCCGTCAATCGCATCTGCGGCAGACTGCCGGCGCGCTTCAGCTCGATGAGGACGATCTCCTCGACGTCCGCGTGACGCTGCTGCTTCGCCCAGCGTCCGAGATAGCGGCCGCCAATCAACCCCGCCTCGTAGTTGTTCGCGCCGTAGTAGATCGCGCCGGGATGCGGAATCTCGATCGCAATCATCGGGATGTTGGCTTCGCGGTACTTGGCCGCGACGATCGGCGCCACCTGCTCGTCGGTTTGAAACTCGATCACGAGATCGACCTTCTCGCGGACGAGGACGTCGGCATTGCGCTGCGCGATCTTCGGGTTGTAGCGGTTGTCGACGGAGATGAGCTCGATGCCCTCGACCGCGGCCGCGCGCTGCAGCCCGGCCGACACCTCCTTCGAGAACTGGTAGTCGTGCCCCTGGGCGGCGTAGCCGAGACGATAGAGCTTCTGTTTGAAGGGGCGCAGCGACGATCGGTAGAGATTCTCGCCGACCTTCTCGATCATCCCGCAGCGCTCGAGCGTGTAGAGCAGCCGGAACGACATGCTCTTCGGCAGCCCGCTCCGCGTCGCCACTTCGCGCAACGGCAGCGCTTCCCCGGACGATCGAAAGGCCGACAGAATCTTCGACGAGTGGACGACGGCTTTCACGAGATACGGGTCGCGCGCAAGGGACATGGGCACCGTCCGTATTGGATAGCGAAACGGTCTGGGATTGTAACTCGCCCGAGGATCGGCACAAGACGGTTTTTCGGGCCGTAGTCCCGTCACGTCACGTTTCGCAGAGAAGAATACTGCCGGGCGAGGGGAATTGGTTTGACCGCTCTGCGCCTCGCACGTACAAGTGGCGTCACAGGAGGCGCAGCTATGTTCGGTAACCGGCTGGGGATCCTGATTCTCGTCGCCCTCGCGGCTTCGGGTCCGCTGAGCTGGGCGCAGGAATCGGCATCCTCCGGCATCGTCGGTCAGGTAACGGATTCGACTCGCGGCGCCCTGCCGGGCGCCACGGTGACCGTGACGAACACGGGCACCAACGCCCAACGCACCACCGTGACCGACAGCGAGGGACGATTCTCCGTTCCCAACCTTCCGCCGGCCACCTACCAGATCCGCGTCGAGTTGTCCGGATTCCAGGCCGCGGAGTTGAAGGACGTGACGCTGCGCAACGGCGAGATCGCGCGGCCGAACGTCGTGCTCGGGCTCGCCAGCGTCGCGGAAAACGTCACCGTCACCGGTCTCTCACCGCTGCTGCAAACGACCAACGCGTCGGTGACGCAGACGATCACACAGAAGCAAATCGAGGATCTGCCGGTCGCGGGACGGACGCTGCTGTCGTTCGCGGCGCTCTCGGCCGGCGTCACGCCGCAGGCGTTCAACCGCGGCACCCAGTTCGGCGCCGCCGGCAGCAGCCGCTCGCAGTACGTCACCGTCGAAGGGGGACGCGACAGCTCGACCAACTACGCGATCGACGGCGTCTACGTCCGATCGCTCCGCTTCAACAACCTGTCGCTGAATCCGCCGCTCGACGCGGTCCAGGAAGTCAACGTCCTGCGCAACGCGTTCACGACCGAGTACGGCCAGGGACAAGCGGTCGTCTCCATCGTCACCAAGTCGGGCACGAACAAAATCACTGGCTCGGCGTACGAGTACCTGCGCGACAGCAGTCTCGCGACGGAGAACTATTTCGGTCAGAAGGTCGGCAATCGCAACCAGACTGGCGCGACGTTCGGTGGCCCCGCCGTCAAGAACAAGGTGTTCCTGTTCGGCGGCTACGAAGGGCTGCGGTCGACACAGGGCCGGACGTTGCTGGCGAGCGTGCCGAATCCGGCGTTCATGGCCGGCGATTTCTCGAGCCTCTCGACGCCGATCCGCGATCCGCTCACCGGCCAGCCGTTCCCCGGCAACGTCATTCCGGCCGGCCGCTTCTCGAATTTCGCGAAGACCCTGGCGCCGACCGAGCCGGCGCCGAACCAGGCCGGCGCGAACAACTACCGGACGGTCCGCGATTTCACCGACGATGCCGATTCGGCGACGGTGCGCGGCGACCAGGTGCTGTCGTCGAAGCACAATCTGTTCGAACGCTTCCTCTACTACGACGGCCGCCAGTCGAATCCCGGCGCCTTTACCTACACGAACTTCCCGCAGAAGGGACGCAACCTTGCGGTCGGCGAAACGTGGGTGATCTCGTCCGGAATCGTCAACGAGATCCGCGTCGGCTACAACTACGCGTATCACCTCAACGCGCCGGTCAGCCTCGACGGCCGCAACTGGGTCGCGGACATCGGGTTGAGGAACCTCGCCGGCGGCACGGACCCGATCGACTACGGCCGTCCGGGCTTCACGATGACCGGCTTCAGCGGCAACGGCGAAGGCGGCATCACGCAGGGCGCCACGGAAAACATCGTCAGCGTGTCGAACGCGACCAGCTGGGTGAAGGGAGCGCACAACATCCGCTTCGGATTGCAGGCGCAGTTCCGAAACTTCGAACATCTCACTGAAGTGCCGCCGCGCGGCGGGTTCACCTTCAACGGCCAGTACACGGGGAGCTCCGTCGCGGATTTCCTCCTCGGCTACTGCTCGACGTGCACCGGCGCGTTCGGCAGCTCGCGGTCCACGTATCGATCGCCGACCTTCGCGCCGTTCATCGACGACAACTGGCAGGTCTCGTCGAAGATGACGGTGCAGATGGGTCTGCGCTGGGAATACCTCGCGCCGTGGCACGAGGTCGACGGGATCGAAGGATCGTTCGACGCGGCCAGCGGGAAGATCGCCTACAACAAGGTGCCCGCGAGTCTGCCGCCGCAGCTCGTTCCGCTCGTGATCAACCAGGACGGGTTCTACCCGCCGGGCATCCTGCAGAAGGACCTGAATAATTTCGGGCCGCGCGTCGGCGTCGCGTACAACGCGAACGAGAAGACCGTCGTGCGATCGGGCTTCGGCATCTACTACGACAACCTGAACCTCAACGAGCTGCAGTTCTCGCGCCTCGTGCCGCCGTACTACGGCCAGTACTCGCTGCAGCCGACGGCGACCGACCTGAGCTTCAACGCGGATCGGCTGTTCCCGGATTTGAGCGGCATTCCACAGTTCCCGGCGCCGTTCTCGATGGATCCGAACAACCGCAATGCGTACACGTTCCAGTGGAACGGCAACGTCCAGCATAGCTTCAGCAACAACTACCTGGTCGAAGTCGCCTACACCGGCAGCCGCAGCTACAACGAGCACAAGCGCTACAACATCAACCAGGCGGCGCCGGGCACCACGCCGATCGCGACGCGCGTCCCGTACCCGGCGTTCCAGTCCGCGATCCTGTACTCGTCAGACGCGGGCTGGGCGCGCTTCAACGGCGTGTCGTTCCGCCTCGAGAAACGCTACTCGGACGGCTTCTTCTTCCTCGGCAACTATCAGGTGTCGAAGAGCCGGGACAACGGATCCGGCGAGATTGAAGCGAACGATACGGCGTTCGCGACGAATCTCGACGCGGACGAGGGGTACGCGCGGTACGACCAGCGACATCGCTCGGCGTTCAGCTTCGGCTACGAGCTGCCGTTCGGTCCGGGGAAACGGTGGCTGTCGAGTGGCGGCGCGGCCGCGTACGCGTTCGGCGGCTGGCAGGTGCAGGGCATCGTCCGTCTGGCGAGCGGCTTCCCGCTCAGCGTGACGTCGACCAACGTGTGCATGTGCGGATCGTTCATCCCGCAGCGCGTGAATCTCGTCTCGGCCGGGAACGTCGGGATCCTCGACGATCCGACGCCGGATCGCTGGTTCGACAAGACCGCCTACGTCGTTCCAGCGCTCGGCACGCAGGGCACGGCCGGACGGAACACGATCCGCGCGCCCGGCACGCAGCAGGTGAATTTCTCGTTCAGCAAGCGGTTCCCGATCGGTCACGCGCGCGTCGAGTTCCGGGCCGAGTTCTACAATCTGCTCAACCACAATAACTTCGGCAACCCGGACACGAACATCTCCAACGTGACCGCCACCACGATCACCACGGCGGACGATGGGCGGAACATGCAGCTCGGGTTCCGGGTGGCGTTCTGAGGCAGGTGCCATCCGTAGGGGCGGACCTGTGTCCGCCCCGGGGCCGACGCATGGTCGCGGCCCCCGCGCCGTTGGCACGTCGAGCGCCTTTCACAGTCAAAAGCTGGCCACGAAGGCACGAAGGCACGAAGATCGAAACCACGAAACCACGAAACCACGAAACCACGAAACCACGAAACCACGAAACC
>DAIUKO010000132.1:0-18469 GCA_036848175.1 Vicinamibacterales bacterium
CGCTCGTCTGGTAGACCATCTCCTGGCTCATCGAGCTGTTGAAGTAGTTCTGCACCGCGCCGTCGACGTCGACGCCGTTGACCAGCATGCCGTCGACCTGCACCGTGACCTGCGAGCTGATCATCCCGTGCGCCGACATGTAGGTCTGCTGCATCGCGCGGGTGCCGCCGACGTCAGGCGTGCTCAACGTGATGCCGGTCACGAGCTGGCCGAGGCCTTGAATCGTTCGTCCCGTGGGGACCGAGTCGAGCACCTCCCGCGACAGCACCTGCGATTTCGCCGCGGTTTGAACGTCGACGACCGGCGATGCCCCCGTGACCGTCAACGTTTCCTCGAGCGATCCGACCTTGAGATCGCCGTTGATCGTCATCGTGAAGTTGGATGGGAGCTCCAGTCCTTCGCGCTTGACGGTCGCGAATCCCGTGAGCGTGAACGTCAGGGTGTAGGTGCCGGGACGAAGGTCGACGATCTTGTAGTTGCCCTGGTCGTCGGTCACGACGGCCCGCGTCTTCTCGATGAGCGCGGGACTGCTCGCTTCGACCGTGACGCCTGGCAGGACGGCCCCGGTTGTGTCCCTGACGGTTCCGGCAATGGAGCTCTGGGCGCGTGCTGCCGCGGGCAGCATCAACACCGAGGCCAACGCGATGAACAGTGACGCGACCTTCGTGCGCATTACCACCTCCGCTGAAACGGTTTTGATCGGAGTCATCCTAGGGAGTGGACGTCTGCGCGGCAACAGACTTTCCGGCCATGCCCGAGTCGGCCCCCCGGCCAATCCAACTTATTGGTTTGACCTCCAGACTTTCGACTACCGACCGACCGGTCGGTCAAGAAGCGAATGTTTCGTCATGGAATCCCACCGTGGGACGTGGAGCGGTGCCCCGCGGAAGCTTGTAAGTCTAAGCGATGGAGGGGCATGAGGAGACGGATTCTTCTGTCGGCGGCAGCGCTTGGTCATTGCGGATTGAGGATTGCGGATTGCGGATTTATTGACGATTCAATCAAGAAATGAATCCGCAATAACTGGTCGTAGTCATTGCGGATTGAGAATTTCGGAATGCGGATTGATTGACGACTCAATCAACAATAAATCCGCAATCCGCAATCCTCAATCCGCAATTCAGGGGCGCGCCCGTCTTACCATTTCCAGATCTTCGCGCGCCTGGCGAAAACTTGGATCGATTCTCAGCGCGCGCTCGAACTCCTGTTGCGCTTCGTCGAGTTTGCCGTCGCTGCCGAGGACGCGTCCGAGCAGATCGTGCGCAGCCGCGTCCTCTTTGATGCGAAGGATCGTGCGTGCGGCCTCCGCTGCGCCGCCGTGATCTCCGACGTTGAAGAGCGCCATGCCGAGATTCAGCCGGCCGTTGATGTCGTCGGGCTGGGCGGCGAGGTAGCCGCGATAGAAGCGGATCGCATCCTCGAACTTCTCCTGAGCGAACAGCGCGTCGGCCATCGCGCCGACGGCGTTGGTCCGCGCCGGATCGTTCTGGCCGGTCATCTCCAGCACGCGCTGAAACTGGGCGACCGCATCGGTGTATTGCTCGTGCTCCATCAGGGCGCGGCCCATCATCAGGCGCGCGCGAATGGCTTCGATCGCGTACGGCTCCTCGTCGAGGAACTGCTGCAGCGTGGAAATCGCCTCGTCGAAATCGCGCCGGTTGAACAGCTCGGCCCCGAGGTGGTACTTCGCTTTCGACAATCCTGACGTCGCCTGACGCAGCTCGGCGATGGCTTCATCATGCCGGCCGGCGAGGGCGAGCTCGGTGCCGACCATCGTGCGCGCGTACGGCGTTGGCCATCGTTGAAGCGCCGTGTAGGCCAGCGTCAACGACGATGCGTATTCGCGATTGCGGAGCACGGTCGCGGTCGCCAACACGACGCACACCGCCGCGAGCATCGTCGCGCCGATGCGCCGCCGCACGAACGGCGCGACCGCGAGGACCGCGAGCGTCACGATGGCGGCGAGCGCGAGATACATCCGGCGTTCGGCGCCGACCTCGGTCGCGATCGGCACGATGGTCGATGTCGGCGCGAGCGTCATGAAGAACCAGGCGCCCAGAAATCCGAGAAGCGGCCGCCGCCACAAGGCGTACACCGTCAGCGCGAGCAGCGAGATGACGACGAGTGCATACGGCAACGCGGCAGCGAGCGTCATCGGCTGCGGCGTCCCGTAGGCGAGAACCAGCGAGGACGGCCAGACCGCGAGCCGCAGGTAGCGCACGATCATGACCGTCTGATTCAGCAAGTACGTCCACGGGCTGACGCCTGCAGAGAAGCCCGCGGAACGAATCCGCGCGCCCGACCAGTTGACCGCCGCGAGCACGATCCACGTCGCCGCAAGTCCGGCGTACAGCGGCCATCGCGCCCGCAGCGCCTTCTTGATCGAGTCGAAGCCGCAGACGCGGTCGTAGAGCATCACCATCACCGGCGCCGTGACCATCGATTCCTTGCACGCCATCCCGAGCGCGCAGCATGCGATCGCGACGGTGCGGTGAGCAAACAAGGATTGAGATACCGCGTCCGGCTTTTGCCGGGCCTGAAGCGAACCGGCGCTCGCGTACATCGTGAGCAGGTAGAACAGCGCCATCATCGATTCGGTCCGCTGCGTCACGTAGTCGACGGTTTCGGTATTCAGCGGATGCAGTACCCAGATGAGCGCGACGGCAAGCGCAATGTCGGCGGTGTGATCTTGTACGGATGGGTCGGCCCGTGTGCCGACGATCTCTAACGTCCGGCGCACGAGGCCGAACAGCACCACCGCGCACAGCAGGTGAATCGCGAGATTCGTGACGTGATATCCGCGGACACCGAGGCCGCCAATCGCGTAGTTGATCGCGAACGACAGGTTGACGATCGGCCGGCCCGCCGTCGGCACTTCGCGCTGCGGAAAGAAGACCGCCGTCGATCCGAGATCGCGAATCGATGTGTTGTCGACGACCGTGGCGCCATCGTCGAACACGAACGGTCCCGAGAGGCTGTTGGCGTAGGCGAGGGCGCCGGCGAGCACGACGATCGCGACGCGCCACGCCACCGCGGGAGCCGGGGCGGACCGTGTCGGCAGCGGCGCCGCGCGCACGGCTCGACGTTTTTTGGACACGGGTTCGGACAGTTTATCCCGTGCTATCGTTCGCTGGAGAAAGGCACAAAGGGCACAAAGACCACAAAGGGCACAAAGAGGTAGGAGTTGAACCGAGCGCTGAAACAATCGAACGTCGGTCCAGATCGGCATTTTCTTTGTGCCCTTTGTGCCCTTTGTGTCCTTTGTGTTTCTTCAGCGATCGCGTCACCACAGTTGCGCGTCGAGTTCCCAGAGGGCGGCCAGGTCGATCCGTTCAAGGCACCGGCAGCCACTACGGCGATCGTGTTTCTCTTCACGAGCACCGAGTGCCCCATCTCGAACCGCTACGCCCCCGAAGTGCGCCGGCTCGCGGCGAAGTTCGCGCCCCACGGCGTGCTGTTTCGCCTCGTGTATCCGGATCCTGCCGACAGACGCGACGGCATCCTCGCGCACATGACGTCGTTCGCCTACGCCGGCGCGACCGAGGCCCTGCGCGATCCGAAACACGCCCTTGTGAATTTCACCGGCGTGACCGTGACCCCTGAAGCCGCCGTGTATGCGGGCGGCCGCGTCGTGTATCACGGCCGCATCGACGATCGGTACGTCGATCTCGGCCTCGAGCGTCCGGCGCCGACCGTCCACGATCTCGACGACGCGCTCGCCGCCGTGCTCGCTGGGCGGTCCGTCGAACATCCCGTGACGCAAGCCGTTGGCTGCTACATCGCGGACTTCAAATGAACCGCGTCGAACCGCGAAACGGCGCAACGATGTCGGCACGAAATCTCGGTCTTCGTGCCTGCGTGCCTTCGTGGCCCGCTTTTCGTGTTTTCGTGGTTTCGTGTTTTCGTGTGCTTGTGTGTTCGACGCTCTGTGGTGGTCGTGCGCATGCGGCGCCTGCAACGTACACGAAAGACATCGCGCCGCTCATCGACGATCGCTGCGCGATGTGTCATCACCCGGACGGATCGGCCCCGTTCAGCCTGCTCACCTACGCGGACGTGAAACGGCACGCGACACAAATCGCCGAGGTCACCAGGAAGCGCTTCATGCCGCCGTGGAAGGCGGACGCCGACAACGGGCCGTTCGTCGGCCAGCATCCGCTGAGCGACGTCGAGATCGGCACGATCCAGGAGTGGGTGGCGGCTGGCGCGGTCGAAGGTGAGCCGCGCAGTCCGGCCAAGCGCGTGTGGACGGAAGGCTGGCAACTCGGCGCGCCGGATCTCGTCGTCTCGGTGCCGCAGCCGTACTCGCTTCAGCCGGACGGCACCGACGTGTTCCGGATCTTTGTCATTCCTGTCCCGGTGGATCGCGTGCGCTTCGTGCGCGGTCTCGAGTTCCGCCCTGGGAATCCGAAGGTGGTGCATCACGCGAACATCCGCGTCGATCGCACCGCTGCGTCGCGCGCGCTCGACGAAGCGGAGCCGGGGCCGGGCTACAACGGGTTGATCCCGCATTCGGCTCAATATCCCGACGGACATTTCCTCGGCTGGACGCCGGGACAGGTCGCGCCGCTGCTGCCGGACGACCTGTCGTGGCGGATCGATCGCGGCACCGACCTCGTCGTGCAGATTCACATGCAGCCGAGCGGCAAGGCCGAACTGGTGCAGCCGTCGATCGGCTTGTTCTTCGGCGATCGTCCGCCGGCGCGGACGCCGGCGATGCTCCGCCTCGGCCGGCAGAACATCGACATTCCCGCCGGCGACGCGCAGTACACGATCACCGACTCGTACACACTTCCAGTCGACGTCGAGGTCGAGGCGCTGCAACCGCACGCGCACTATCGCGCCCGCGACGTGCGCGGCGAGGCGCGTCTGCCCGACGGCACGGTGAAGGCGCTGATTCATATCAAGGACTGGGATTTCCGCTGGCAGCACGTCTACCGCTTCGTGGCGCCGCTTCGCCTGCCGAAAGGGACCACGCTCTCGATGCGGTATGTGTACGACAACTCGCCGGACAACCTCCGCAACCCAGAGCATCCGCCCAAGCGCGCGCGCTGGGGACAGCGATCGTCGGACGAGATGGGCGACCTCTGGATCCAGGTGCTGACGCGCGACGACAAGGATCTCGAGAAGCTGTCCGCCGATTTCCGTCCGAAGGTCGCGACCGAAGACATCCGCGGCTACGAGATGGAGATCGAGCGCGCGCCGAACGACGCCGCGCTTCACGACGATGTCGCGATGCTCAATCTCGAGGTCGAGCGATACGACGACGCGATTCGACACTTCAGGACGTCGCTCGCGCTGAAGCCGACGTCGGCGGTCGCGCACTACAACCTCGGCACCGCGCTCACCTTCGCGGGACAACTCGACGAAGCGGCGCGCGAGTATCAGGCGGCGATTCGCATCGACCCGCTTTATCCAAAGGCACACAACAACCTCGGCAACGTCTGGCTCGCCCGACAGAAGTACGACGACGCGATCCGTGAATTTGAAGAGGTGGCGCGACTGCAGCCCGATTCACCGGGCGCGCTCGCAAACCTCGCCGCCGCGTACGCCGCCGCCGGGCAATTCGAGCGCGCGTCAGCGACCGCCGACGCGGCGCTGAAGTTGAATCCGCCCGAACCGCTCGCCGGTGACATTCGCCGACAAAAATCACGCTACCAACAGCGCAAATTCGATTGAAGTGGTGAAATACTGATTGGCCGGAACCGAAGACGGTTCACGGGAGGTCGCATGACCCGCCGCCAATGGCTGTCACGGTCAGTTCTTGCGGTTGCCGGCGTCGCGGTCGCGCGCGTGCCGACGTTGCGGGCGGCCCGGCGCGACGTCAGAGTCGGCGGCCGTCGCGTGACGGTCGTCGACGGTCACGCACACTGCACCGTTCCCGAGGTCCTCGACGTCGTCAAAGGGACCGATCTCGAGCGAAGCGTCAGCGGAGCGGTCAGCGGTCCGCTGGTCGTGAAGCCCGAGCGGATCGCCGCGATGGACGAACAGGGCATCGACATCGAGGTGCTCAGCATCAATCCGTATTGGTACGGCGCCGATCGCGAGCTGGCGCGCCGGATCATTGCGGTGCAGAACGAAGGTCTCGCGGCGATCTGCAAGGCGCATCCCGATCGCTTCGTGGCGCTGGCGAGCGTCGCGCTGCAGCATCCGGATCTGGCCGCCGAGCAGTTGGCTGACGCCGTCACCACGCACCGCCTGCGCGGCGCCGCGATCGGCGGCAGCGTCAACGGCGAAGAGCTCTCGGCGCCGAAGTTCGAGCCGTTCTGGGCGAAGGCCGAGCAGCTCGGGGTCGTCGTGTTCATCCATCCTCAGGGAATCCCCGACGTACGCGCGCGCGTGCAGGGCAACGGTTTTCTCAGCAACGTGATCGGCAATCCGCTCGAGACGACGATCGCCCTGTCGCATCTCATCTTCGAAGGAACGCTGGACAAGTTCCCGAATCTCAAAATCTGCTCGGCGCACGGCGGCGGATATCTGCCGTCGTACGCCGCGCGTTCGGATCACGGCTGCATCACGTTCCCGGCGAACTGCACCAAGACGCTCAAGAAGAAGCCGAGCGAATACCTGAAACAGATGTACTACGATTCACTCGTTTTCACCGGCGAAGGCCTGCGTCATCTCGTCGCCGAATGCGGCGCGAGCCAGATTGTCGTCGGCACCGACTATCCGTTTCCGTGGACATCGACCGCCGTCGATCACGTGCTGGCGACGCCGGGCTTGAGCGACGCGGACAAGACCGCGATCCTCGGCGGCAATCTGATCAAACTGCTTCATATCGGAGCGGCATCATGACACGGCACGTCATCGGCGTTCTCGTCGTCGCGGCAGCATTCGTCGCTTCCGACATCGCGGCAGCGCAGCCGGCGCGTCCGAACAACGATTACAGCGACGGCAAGACCTGGCTGTGCCGGCCTGGACGTCACGACGCGTGCGATGTCGACCAGGCGACCACGATCGTCTCCGCCGACGGGACGCTGAAGCGTGAAGAGTGGAAAGCGGACGCGAACGCGCCGATCGACTGCTTCTACGTCTATCCGACGGTGTCGCTCGATCCCGGCGGCAACAGCGACATGACTCCGGGACCTGAGGAGACCAACGTCGTGCGCGTCCAGTTCGCGCGGTTCGCGTCAGTGTGCCGCCCGTACGCGCCGCTCTATCGATCGGCGACGCTGACCGCGCTTCGTTCGGCGGCCACCGCCAATCCGATCGCGGCCGATCGCGTCCTCGCCTATAACGACGTCCGCGATGCGTGGAACTACTACCTCGAGCACGACAACGCCGGCCGCGGCGTCGTGTTGATCGGCCACTCGCAGGGGTCGGGCGTCCTGACGCAGGTGATCCGCAACGAAATCGACGGCAAGCCGGTGCAGTCGAGAATCGTGTCGGCGCTGCTCCTCGGGACCACGTTGCCAGTGCCGGTGGGGAAGGACGTGGGCGGCGCATTCCAGCACGTGCCGCTCTGTCATGCCGCCACACAGACTGGCTGCACGATTGCGTACGCGTCGTTCCGATCGACGGTCCCGCCGCCGGAGAACAGCCGCTTCGGTCGCGTATCCAACAAGGAGCAGCAGGCCGCGTGCGTGAACCCGGCGGCGCTCGGCGGCGGCAGCGGCGAACTACACGCCTACCTGTCGGCCGGCGGACCGAGCATCTCCGGATCGTCGGCGGCGCCGCGCGCGTGGGTGACGCCGGCCAAGACGATCGACACGCCGTTTGTGAGCGTGCCCGGTCTGCTGACGGCGCAGTGCGTGGTGAACGAGAAAGGCTCGTACCTCGAGGTGACCGTCCACGGCAATCCCGCCGACTCGCGCACCGACGACATCGTCGGCGACGTGTTGACCAACGGCCAGGTCAACGCGAGCTGGGGACTTCATTTGATCGACGTCCATCTCGCGATGGGCAATCTCATCGACATCGTCCGCCAGCAGGGGAAGGCATACGTGGCGAACAAGAGCCGCTCGCAGTAGGGTTGCGGGCGAGTCGTTTCACACAATCCGCAACATCTGATTCGCGCCGCGCTGAAACTCGTACGCGACGGTGAGGACCGCGACGTCGTGACCGTCGGCGCGCATCGCGTCGATCACGGCGCCGACATGTGGTGACGGCTTGCCTCCGAGCGCCAACAGAGGGAAAACGCGAACTTCGCGCGCGACGCGGCGGAGCTCCCGCATGCCGGCCACGTGAAAGGCTTCGTCCAACAGCTGTGAATAGAGAAACAAGAAGTGCGAGCAGAGGGCGAGGTCGAATGCGCCATCGGGAAACGGGAGCGACGGCAGCGCCGCGTTGACGTATCGACCGTCGCGCTGTCCTTCGTCGTAGTCCGCCAGAAAAGTGTCCATCGCGCTCCGCCGCGCGGCGGCGAGCGCCTCGAGCGAAGGAAACATCGTCCACACGAACTCGTGGTGGTTGTTCCGAGTCTGCTCGAGCATGACGTCGAAGGTCGCGTCAATCCGTTCGCGAATCTGCGCCGCGTCGGATTGATAGAGCGGATCGCACGACACGATCGACGCGCCTTGCCGGGTCGCTTCGGCATTGAAGCTCGCGGGTCCGTCTGCGCAACCGAGAATTCGGGATTGCAGATCAGCGTCGGTCAACGCGAACATCCGCCGATATTCGTCGAACGACCGTCCCCATGGAACAACCTGATCGAGCGTGAACATGTGAGACAGGCGGTGAATCCTATCGTGGGATGCGATCGGAAGATAATCGACCGCATCGAGCGGCGCCAATCGCTATTGCCGCGTGGTCGCTTGCGTGACGACCATGCGCCAGATGCCGTTTTGCTTCACGAAGACGCGCGTGAAATGGAGCGCGCCGCCTTGCGCCTGGCCGTTCAATGAGACGGTCGAATCGCTCGAGCCGGTGACGATCGCCGTGTCGCCGTAGAAGCGGACTACGACATCTTTTTCTTCGACCGTTCCCGTGAACTTCCGCGCCCCTGACTTCAGGTCGGCGAGGTATCGCGCTTTTGTGTCGGTCGTCCCGTTCGCGTGCGTGACCGTCCACTCCTCGACGAGGATGCGATCCAGCGTCGCGACGTCCGCCGTCGCGCGCGCCTCGTTCCAGAGGCGCTCGATGGCACGAACCTCCTGCTCCGCAGTGGTCGCGGCCGCGCTCGCCGCGGCCTCCTTCAACTCGAACACGGTCGCTTTCCCCGCGGCGCCGATCGGCTCGCCGTCGTGCGTCGTTCCACGCGGCGTGAAGACCGCGTGCGGCGTCTGGCCGTCGAGCCAGACGACGACGGCGTCGCGGGTGTGACGGTGCGGCGACGAACCGCGCACGTACTCCCAGACGGCGACACGCGCGTTGTCGAGCAGCGATTTCGCGGCTGCACCGGGAAACGCCGGCGGCGCGCCGGCAGGCGCATCCGTTGCCGCGGGATAGGTGTCCTGCTTCAACTCGATCATCACCGCGCGCAGCGGCGCATCGCTCGTGCCTTCCTCGATGTGCGTGACGCCTTTGAGCTGCCACACGATGCCGCCGGCCGCCGTCGTGACCGGACGTTTCGTGCCGTCGAGGGCGGTGATCAAGCGATCGCCCGGCGCGTAGTAGAGGCCGGTCATGTCGTACGGATGCCGGTGCAGCGGCGTCGGCGATCCTTTCGGCCACGCGACGTTCCACACCTGGACGCGATCGTTGTCGAGCATCTTCGTCGCGCCTGTTCGTGGAAAGGGCGGCGGGTACGACGGCGACTGCGCGACGACGAGCGCGATCAGCAGGCCGGATCGAATAGCAGTCATGACGTCTCCAGGAGAGAGCGAATCGGCGCCAATGCTAGCGGCGCGTCCATTCGAAATGCAAAGCGGGCCGTTTGGTTGGAACGGCCCACCATCGCCGTCATGATTCGATGTGGTTCCTTCGCCTTCTGTTGATAGACTCCGCTAGCATAGCCGCGCGAACGCGATGACCGTGAATCTTTGGAGGCGTGATGAGCATCAGCAGTCTTCGTAGCGCACATCTCGCAGTCGCCGTCGTGCTCCTCGCCGGGACGCTCGCCGGTCAGCAGCCGCCCGCGCCAGTCGGATACGACGACACGCCGATGCAGCCCAACGGCAAATGGAAAATTCACGACGCCAACCGTCCACAACCGACGGTCGTCGCACCCGGACCCGCGCCCGCCACTCCGGCGCCGCCGCCCGGCGACGCCACCGTTCTGATCGGCACGCGCGACGATCTCAGTGCGTGGCAGATGATGGACGGAGCCGCGGTGACATGGCCGATGACCAACGGTGTCGCGTCGACGGGCAAGGGCCTGATTCGCACCAAGGCCGAGTTCACCGACTTTCAGCTGCACGTCGAGTTCGCGACGCCGAGCGTGGTGAAGGGCGACAGTCAGGGCCGCGGCAACAGCGGCGTGTTCCTTCTCGGCAAGTTCGAAATCCAGGTGCTCGACAGCTACCACAATCGGACCTATGCCGACGGATCGGCCGGCGCGATGTACGGCCAGTTTCCGCCGCTCGTGAACGCCTCGAGGCCGCCGGGCGAGTGGCAGACCTACGACATCGCGTTCACGGCGCCGCGCTTCAAGCAGGGCGGAACGTTGGACAAGCCGGCGATCGTGACCGTGTTGCACAACGGCGTGCTCGTGCACAACGCCACGGCGTTCTGGGGACCGACGGCGCACAAGAAGATCGATCCGTACACACCCGACACGGCAAAGGGACCGATCGCGTTGCAGGATCACGGGAATCCGGTCCGCTATCGCAACGTGTGGATCCGGCCGGTGAAAGCCGACGACTGATGCGAACGTCTCGCGTGCTGGGTGCGGCGCTGTCGGTGTGGCTGCTCACCGATGGGGCCGACCCTTCGCTCAGGGCTGCCACACGGGTCGGCTCCCACGAACGCGCGTACGCCGCCGCCGACAACGGCCCGCTGCCGCGTGCCGCGCCCGAGTCCGTTGGCCTCTCGGCGCCGCGTCTGCGCCAGGCGACCGACCTGCTGAGCCAATTCGTCGCCGATCGCAAGATCGCGGGCGCGGTTGCCGCGGTCGCGCGACGAGGAAAGCTCGCCTACCTCGAAGCGGTCGGATTCCAGAGCCTCGAGACACGCGTGCCGATGGAGGCGCGCTCGATCTTCCGGATTTACTCGATGACGAAGCCGGTGACTGCGGTCGCCGCGATGATGCTGCAGGAGGAAGGTCGCTGCAGTCTGCAGGATCCGGTCTCGAAGTATTTGCCGGAGTTCCGCCGCGTCATGGTTCGCGAGTCCGACGGGGCGATGCGTGCGCCGTCGCGCGAGACGACCATCGAGGATCTCCTGCTGCACACCTCGGGCTTGAGTCACCGGACGTCGGAGTTGTACCGCCGCGCCGAGGTTCGATCGCGATCGATTGGACTCTCGCAGTTCATCGACAACATCGTCCGCGCGCCGCTGATGGAAGATCCGCACACGGCATTCCGCTACAGCGAAGCGACGACGGTACTCGGCAGGCTGGTGGAGATCTGGTCGGGCAAGGCGTTCGATGTGTTTCTCGACGAGCGGATTCTGCGGCCGCTGAAGATGGTCGACACAGGATTCTGGGTGCCTACCGATCGGCGCGCGCGCCTGACGCAGGTATACACCACGTCCGCGAACGGTCTCACGCCGATCGAGATCGAAGCCATTCCGTTCACCGAGAAACCGATGCTCATCGAAGGCGCCGTTGGTCTCGTGTCCACGGCGCCCGACTACCTTCGCTTCAGCCAGATGCTCTTGAACAAGGGCGAGCTCGACGGCGTTCGCATTCTGAAGTCGTCGACGGTCGAGCGCATGGTCGTCAACGGTCTGCCCGACGCGATCGTCAAGACGCGGAACGGTACCGGCTGGGGGCTCGCCAACGTCAACGTCGCAACCGACGGCGAGTACGGCTGGGACGGCACCGCCGGCACCATCTTCTGGATCGATCCGCGCACGGAGACGATCGTGATCCTGATGACGCAGAGCTCGCCCCCCAATCCCGACTCGCTGCGCCAGAAATTCAAGGCGCGCGTTCAGCAAGCCTCCGATCGCAGCTGACCATTTACGTGTAAACTGCGCCGCGTGACCCCCAATCGCTGGCTTCCCGTCGTCGGCGGCGTGATGATGAACATGGCGTTCGGCACGCTCTACGCGATGAGCGCCTTCATGCTGCCGCTCGAGAAGGATTTCGGGTGGACGCGCGCGCAGACGTCGTGGGTCGCGACGATCGGTCTCGTCATGCTCGCGACGTGGTACGTGATCGCCGGGCGCATTCACGACGTGCGCGGGCCGCGGATCGTCGCCGCCATCGGCGGGATCCTTTTCAGTCTCGGACTGCTGCTGGCGAGCTTCACGCAGTCGCTGTTGATGTTCTACCTCACCGCCGGTTTCATTGCCGGCACCGGCAGCGGCTTCGGCTACGTCGTGCCGACCTCCGTCGGATCGAAATGGTTCCCTGACAAACGCGGATTGATCATCGGCCTGATGGTGGGCGGCTTTGGCGCCGGCTCCGGCATCTTCGGCCCGCTCGCGACCGCGTTGATCGCGCAGTACGGCTGGCGCGCCACGTTCCAGATCTACTCGTTGCTGTTCTTCGTGATGACGATGACTGCGACGTGGCTCGTGAAGAATCCGCCGCCGGGGTACCGGCCGGCCGGATGGGATCCGGCGAGCGTCCGCGGCGCGACCACTGGGGTGGATGTTCCGGCGGCGCAGATGGTTCGCACGCAGACCTTCTGGGCGCTTTGGATCGCGTTCTGTCTCGGCACGACGGCCGGCACGATGGTGATCAGCCAGCTGGTGCCGTTCGCGCGAAACGCCGGACACTCGATCGCGGCCGCTGCCTTCGCGCTCACCGTCGGCGCGATCGGCAGCGCGTCCGGGCGCGTGCTGTCAGGGTGGATGTCGGATCACGCCGGCCGCCTCAACACGATCCGCGTCATGCTGATCGTCCAGATGATCGCGATGCCGGCGTTGTTTCTCATTCGTGAAAACGTGACGCTCTTCTACGCACTGCTCGCGGTGGTCTACTACTGCTACGGGACGCAGTTGTCGGTGTACGCGTCGACGAGCGCCGACTTCTACGGCACGAAGAACGTCGGTTTCAATTACGGCCTGCTGCTGCTGGCGTGGGGCGTGGCCAGCATTCTCGGACCATTTCTCGGCGGCCGCGTCTTCGTGATGACCGGCGAGTATCGGTGGGCGTTCTACATTGCCGCGGCCGTTTCGGTCGTCGCGCTCGGTGTGCTCGCGGCCGCGAAGAGCCCGCATGCAGCGCCCGTGTCAGCGGGCGCGCGTGCGAGTGTGGCCCGCGCCTAGCGTCGAGCGCGAGGGGCGGGGCCCCGCGCATGTTGAAAGAGGACCTGATATGCGACGCGTATTCGTACTGATGTTGTCCGCCGGTCTCATGACGATGACATTCGTCGCGCGGCCGTTTCAGGGCCACCTCTTCGCGCAAGGCGACGGCGGCTACCGGCTCGTGCCGAACTGGCCGAAGCTGCCGCCCGGCATGTACTTCGGCTTGAAGGACGCGCCCCCGCCGCCGGCGGAGCGCGAGGCGCAGGCCGCGGCGCGGCGCGCGCGCGGCGGTGGAGCGGGCGGCGGCGGTGCGCAGAATCCCGGCGGCCCGACCAATCAGCCCGGCATCTCGGGCCTGGCGATCGACGCGCAGGATCACATCTACGTGTTCAACCGCGGCGTGAAGCCGGTGATGGTCTTCGATCGCGACGGCAATCTGATCCTGGCCGGCGCCGATCAGGAGATCAACGGCAAGAAGATCAATCCGTCGTGGCAGCACTCCGGCGGCGTCGATTGGGACGGCAACGTCTACGTCATCGAGCGCGACGCGCACCGCATCGTCAAGCTGTCGCCGAAGCTCGATAAGTTTCTGCTGCAGCTCGGCGTCACCGAAGAGAAAGGCACCGACGAGACACATCTCAACCTGCCGTCGGGCATCGCGATTCTGCACAACGGCAACATGATCGTGACCGACGGCTACGGCAACAACCGCGTCATCCTCTACGACAAGAACGGGAAATTCATCAAGCAGGTTGCCAAGGGCGCCGGCGGCCCGCCGGACAAGGGCACCGGCCCGGGCGAGTGGAACCTGCCGCACAAGCTCGCGGTCGACGCCGATGAGAACCTCTACATCATCGACCGCGAAGGACACCGCATCGAGGTGTTCGACAAGAACCTCACCTACATTCGCGACATCCGGAACGACTGGAATCCGTGGGACGTGAACATCTCCCGGAAAGGCAATGACGGCATCGGCTGGGTTGCCGATCACAAGGACGAGCGCGTCCTGAAGTTCTCGCTGAAGGACGGCAAGATTCTCGCGATGTGGGGCAAGCAGGGCTGGGGCCCCGGCGAGTTCGACTGGGTGCACGGCATCGTCGTCGACTCGAAGGGCGCAGTCTACGCGGCCGACACCTACGGACAACGGCTGCAGAAGTTCGTGCCGTCATCAACGACCAGCTCAGGCCAACGCTGATCCAGTTCGGCGCCGCAGGAGCCGCAAGGCGATCGGAACTGCCAACAATCCGACCGCGGCGATCGGTGCGACGCGATCCGCAATCCGCGGCCGTTGAAACTGGCCGCTGAGATCGATCGACCGGCTCCACGCGTCGCCGCCGATCTCTTCGACCTGCACGCGGCCGTCCGCTCGACGGATCGTCATCGGATACGGATCGATCACCAGCCCGTAGTACCAGCGCAGCGACTGCGCCTCGAGCGGCATCCGGCCGCGCAGGCGATAGGTGGAAATCGTGTCGGCGGCCATCAACTCCGCCGACGTTGGACGTACTTCGTGGCCGTCGACGAACAAGACGACGCGATCGATGAAGTTCTCCTTGAACGGCTCCATCCGCAGCTTCAACCAATTCGCGTCGTTCGAGACGTCGAGGACGAACGAGCCGTCGCGCGCGAACGTCAGCACGACCTGCGTCCGCTCGAGCTCGTGCGCGCGCACGCTCGCGCCCGAGAGGACAGCGAAGATGGCAAGCGCCGCCGCGAACGTTCTCCCCACGCGGGTATCGTAGATCGTGGAGATCTGAACGTCGCGTTATCATTGGCCCCGCCATGAAGCTATGCATTCTCGCGTTCGCGCTCGCCGGCGCGCAGGCCGCTCAGTCGCCGGCGCAGAAAGTCGATATCGTCAGCGTCGCCGGCTGCTTGAAGGAAGCCGCTCCAAATGACTGGCGGGTGGTGAACGCGACCGACCCGACGCCGAGCAACGCCAACGCACCGGCGCCGAAGGACATTCCGGCGACGCCGCCGGTCGGGAAGAACGAGTTCAAGCTGATCGGCGTCACCGAATTCAACCTGCCGCAGCACAAGGATCACGCGGTGCTGGTCAAAGGGCTGCACGTCAAGGCGACTCCGATGAGCCGCCTGAACATCACGTCGGTGACCACGATTGCACCGTCGTGTCCCGCGGCCAGGTAGGGTAAACTACGGCGCTACCGAGATCTTGGAGGCTTCATGAAGCGCGCTGTGGCGATGCTCCTCGGGACCCTGGCGGTCGCGGTCGTTGCGGTCACGCGCGTGCACACCGCTCCGCCCGCCGCCGGCGCGGTTCCCACCTTCAGTAAGGACGTGGCGCCGATCGTCTTCAACAAGTGCGTCATGTGCCATCGGCCCGGCGAAGTGGCGCCGATGACGCTGATCTCGTACGACGACGTGCGTCCGTGGGCGAAGGCGATCAAGAGCAAGGTCATGTCGCGCGAGATGCCGCCGTGGGGCGCCGATTCGGATCACAGTCTGAAGATGCGGAACGATCGCAGCCTCAGCCGGCAGCAGATCGAGACGATCGCGGCGTGGGTGGATGGCGGCGCGCCGCGCGGCAACGACGCCGACCTGCCGCCGCTGCCGAAGTTCGCCGAAGGGTGGACCGCCGGCCGCGAACCGGACTACGTCCTCGAAATGCCGATCGAGTTCTCCATTCCTGCCGAAGGCGAGCTCGGCGTGCAGATGTTCTACGCGAAGGTGCCGTTCGCCGAAGATCGCTTCGCCGAAACGCTGGAGATCCGTCCCGGCAACCGCGCCGTCGTCCACCACCTCGGCGTGTTCGTCGTCGACATTCCTGAGGGCGCGCACATCGACGAGCAGGGCCGGCTGATCACGCGCGACGGCAAGCCGTCGACGGATCGCGGCGAGGGCGTCGCGGGACGCGCCGACACGACGGCGCTGCCCGGCGCGAACAAGCTGCTGTCCTGGGTGCCGGGCCGCGGCGTCGACACGCATCGCGCCGACATTGGCAAGCGAATTCCCGCAGGCAAATACATCAACTGGCAGGTCCACTACAACCCGACCGGCAAACCGGAAAAGGATCGATCGAAGCTCGGCATCTGGTTCAACAAGGTTCCGGTGACGCACGAACTGTTGATCCGGCAGGCCGGCGATCCGCTGGCGACGACCAAGGGCGGCCTGTCGCTCTATCGCGCGGAAGGCAAAGAGGTCGAGTACACCGCCGACGAGAGCACGACAACGCGGCGCCGCAGCAAGACGCCGAACATCCCGCCCTACGTCGAGAAGTGGTCGCTCACCGGCATCACGCCGGTGACCGAAGACATCACGCTCTACGCGATGTCGCCGCACATGCACCTGCGCGGCAAGAGCCTCAAGTGGGTCATCGTCTATCCGGACGGCCGCGAGCAGACGATCCTCGACGTGCCGCGGTTCGATTTCAACTGGCAGATCGAATACGAGCTCGAGGAACCGCTGAAGATTCCCGCGGGCAGCAAGATCCTCGGCATCGGCTTCTACGACAACTCGTCGAAGAACAAATGGAATCCTGCGCCGGAAAAGGAAGTCTACTGGTCGGAACAGAGCTGGGACGAGATGTATCAGCCGTTCACGCTCTATTCGGTCGACAGTCAGGTCCTCAGTGACATGACGGTCACGAGACAGCAGTAGTCGGGTCAGAGATCTCGCCGCGAAAAGATGATGAAGCTCGCGGCTGTGCCGACCAGGCCGGCCGCGACGAGCGTCGCGACGTTGGGCGCGCTCAAGCCCGCTCCCGTGACCAGCGACATCGGCTCGAAGTAGTGGAACGGCGAGATCTCGCTCAGCCGCCGCGCCGGATCCCACACGCGGCCGAGATAATCGAGCAGGTACGACGCGAGCACCGTGATGCCAGCCAGGCCGCTCGCGGTCGCACGGCGTTTCGCAGCGGCAGCCAGCGCAAGTGCGATCCCACCCCAGCACCACGCAATCAGCGCGAGATTGAGCGCCAGTGATCGGATGATCGCCCCCGACGGCCGCGGCGCGTTGGCCGGCGTGCAGCACGCCAACCCGATCCACGTGCCCGCCGACATCGCGCCGAGCACGATCAGTCCGCAGACCACGAGCACGGCGATCGTGCGCGCGACGACGTGCGCGCGTGCGATCGGACGCGACAGCGTCAGATCGACGAAGCGGTTTTCGATTTCAGCCGCCGGCTCGGTCGCGATCGCGATCGTCAGGCCAAGCAGCGAGATCAGCACGATCGGATGAAAGTAGCCGAGCGAGACGACGCCGGCAAACGACATGAACGCCAGCATCGACGGCCCGGCGAGCGAGCGTACGAATTCGGGAACGAGCGACGCGAGCATGCCGAACGCTTGTGTGCGCATCAGGTACGCCGCCACCTGCGTGAGCAGGAACTGAAAGGCGGCGAGAACGACGCTGATGCCGATCACGACCGGCCGGATGCGCCTCAGCGAATGAACGACGAGGGCAACCGTCGCGCGGTTCATCGCCGCGCCTCGGACGCGTAGTAGTTCCTGAGTATCTCTTCGAGATGCGGCATCTGCACGTCGACGTCCACGACCGGGAGCGCGGCGAGCAGCGACACGATCGGGCCGAGCGGGCCTCGGATGCTGAGATCCCACAGCCGCGGCCGAACGGCGATCGCCTCACAGGACGGCGGCCACACGGCAGGAGCCGGGACATCATCGGCAAATGTGACGCGCACGCGCCGGCCGGCGAGACCGCGCACCTCGGTGACTGTTGAGAGCAGGACGAGCTCGCCGCCGCGCAGCAGACCGATGCGGTCGCAGACGCGCTCGACCTCCGGGAGCACGTGCGACGACATGAAGACCGTGCGGCCGCGGCGGCGGATTTCGCCGAGCAAATCGTAGAAGGCTTCCTGCATCAGCGGATCGAGCCCCTCGGTCGGCTCGTCGAGCACCAGCAGCGGCGGATCGGCCTGAAGCGCCTGGACGATGCCGAGCTTCCGCTTCATGCCGGTGCTGTATTCGCGGATGCGCCGCTGCAGATCCGCCGAGGCGAGCTCGAGGCGATCCAGGATCGTCCGGCGCCACGCCGGATCGACGCGCTGACGGGACAGCCGGCCGAGGAGATCGAGCGTCGCGGCGCCGGTCATGTCACCGTAAAAACCGGGCTCGCCGGGCAGGTAGCCGATGCCGGCGCGGACCTCGCCATCGTGAACTCCGGCAGCATCCGGAGCAACCGGATCTACCCGCCCGGGCCGCTGCTGCGGCGGGACGTGGTCGCCATCCACCCGTTCGGAGGGGTGACCTGTAAGGTC
>DAIUKO010000133.1:0-18440 GCA_036848175.1 Vicinamibacterales bacterium
CGCTCAACGATCGAGGGTGATTGGTGATTGCGTCGCCCGCTCAACGATCGAGGGTGATTGGTGATTGCGTCGCCCGCTCAACGATCGAGGGTGATTGGTGATTGCGTCGCTCGCTCAACGATCCAAAATCAATCCACAATCAACACGAACACCCCAATCCCCAATCCCCAATAAATCCGCAATCCGCAATCCTCAATCCGCAATGTCAGTGTTCGATCCGTCCGCCGCGGTTGCGGAAGCTCTCGAAGATGGCATCGAGCTCGCGCTCGAGGGCGCGGTCCGACAACCATGAGGTCTTGATCAGCCGCACGCGCGTCACGCTCTCCAGATCGCGGGCGAGGCGCGCGAAGAATTCCTCAGTCGTGCCCTGCGCGCGCGCGTCCACGTAGCGCATGTAGAGCTGCTCGCACGAGAGAACCGCCTGTCCGCTCTCACGGCCAGTGCGCATCAGCAGGAAGTCGCGCCGATTGACGTTGGTTGTGCTCGTCATGTGCGACACCCCCGTCGGTCTCACGCCGATTGTGCCAGCGATTCGATCGCGCGCCGCACCAGCGCCTGCGTGAGCGGAACCTTGTAGGCGTTCTTCGCGAGCGGACGCGCGCCCGCGACCGCGGCGTCGCCGGCGCGCGCCGCCAGCTCCGGCGTGATGCGCTGGCCGACGAGCAGCGCCTCCGCCTCCGCCACGCGCCACGGAATCGGCGCCACGCCGCCGAGCACGATCCGCGCGCGGCGGCATGCGTCGTTCTCGATCTGGAGCACGACCGCGGCGCTGGCGAGGGCATGCGTCCACGCCTCGCGGTCCATGATCTTGTGGTACGTGCTGCGCATGCCTGCGGATGACGCCGGCAGCGACACGGACGCCAGCACCTCGTCGTCCCTCAGCACGTTTTCATGAGCCGCGTTCACGCGCGGCAGCGTGAAGAACTCCGCGGCCGGCACCACGCGCTCCCCCGCCGGCGAGACGATCCGGAACGCAGCGTCGAGGGCAACCAGCGCGGGCGCGGTATCCGACGGATGCACGATGTAGCTCGGACCGCCGCCGAAAATCGCGTGGAACTGGTTCTCGCCGGCGATCGAGTAGCAGGTGTTGCCGCCGTTCTTGAAGCACTTGAACCCGTTGCGGTAGTACCAGCACCACGGACGCTGGCAGACGTTGCCGGCCAGCGTGGCCACGTTTCTGATCTGCGGCGTCGCGACGTCGGCGGCGGCTTCCGCGAGGACCGTGTATTGACGGCGGATCAACGGATGCGTGCTGACCGAATCGAGCGTCGCCAGTCCGCCGATGGTCAGACCACCCTTCTCGGCGCGCACGCCGTCGAGGCCTTTGATCGCCTTGAGATTGACGAGAACGTCGGGCGTGATGAGGCGCTCCTTCATCATCCCGAGCACGTCGCTGCCGCCGCCGACAATCGTCGCCGTCTGACCGGCAGCGTGCGTCTGCTGCACGATCGTCACGGCGTGGCGGAGATCGCGCGGATTGACGTTGCTGAACGCCTTCATCGCCTACACACGATTCCCAAGTGCCGAACCCCGAATCCCGACGCCGGTGACGATCTTGTCCCGCGTGATCGGCAGATCTCTCATGCGCCGGCCGGTGGCGTTGAAGATGGCGTTGGCGACCACCGCCACCGCCGGGATTTTGCTCGCCTCGCCCATGCTCTTCGCGCCGAACGGGCCGTAGCCGTCGTCGGACTCGATGAAGATGACGTCGATCTCGGGCGCGTCGCGATGCGTCAGCACGCGATCGCCGTAGTACCCGGCGTTGAGCGCGACGCCGCTGCGCGGGTCGTAGATCAGGTCCTCGTGCAGCGCCATGCCGATGCCCATCAGCGCGCCGCCTTTGATCTGGCTCATCGCGGTCAGAGGATTGATCACGCGTCCGCAGTCGTGAACGGCGAGGTACTTCAGAATCCGCACGCGCCCCACTTCCTCGTCGACTTCGACGTCGACGAAGTGCGCGCCGAACGTGTTGCGCACTTTGCCTTCGAGTTGCGGATTCGGACTCGCCGACGCGACGAGCACCGACTGGCCGGTCGGCGCACCCTGCTCCGCGATCTGCTTCTTCAAATCCTGCGCGGCCGCGACAACGGCGTCGCCGGTCATGATCGTCGTGCGACTGCCGGATTCGCCGACCGAGTAGGGGCAGCGATCCGTATCGCCCCACACCACTTCGATCTTCGACAGCGGCACGCCGAGCGCTTCGGCCGCGATCAGCCCCATCGTCGTCTTGGCGCCGGCGCCGACGTCAGTGACGCCCACGTGCACCGCGTACTTGCCGGTTCCGTCGAGTCGAATCACGGCGTTGCTGCGGCCGAGTCCGGCGCGGAAGGCGAGGAAGGCGACACCCGATCCGCGCTTGACCGGTCCGCGATCCGCGCCGGCCGGACGCCATTTCGCTTTCCAGTCGAACGCCTCCATGCCGCGGCGGATGCACTCGTCGAGCGAGTAGTTCGTGTACGGCGTCTCGTCGCGGTACTTCCGCGTCATGTTCTTCAGGATGAAGTCGACCGGATCCATCTCCATCCGGAACGCGACATCGTCCATCATCGACTGGATGCCGAAGTAGCCCTGCGGGTACTCGGGTCCGCGGAAATTTCCCGACACCGTCTTGTTCGTGTAGACCGGATAGACGGTGGTTTCGATGTTCGGGCACAGATAGAGATCGATGCCGCCGATCGCGCCGCTGTTCTTGCGGTACGGTCCCATGCCGCTGTAGCCGCGCAGTCCAATCGCGGTCAGCGTCCCGTCGTTCTTCACGCCGACCTTGTAGTACTGCGTGGTCGGCCAGCGGCCGTGCATGCCGATGAAATCCTCCTTGCGCGACAGCTCGAGCTTCACCGGCGCACCGGCTTCTTTCGCCAGCGCCGCCGCGATCAGATCCGCGTCCTGGTTCTGATTCTTGTTGCCGAAGTTGCCGCCCATGTACTGGCAGACGACGCGGACCTTCTCCGGCGGGATCTCGAGGTCGCGGGCGATGTCGGTGCGGCAGTTGGCGATGCCGCCGGTCGGCGTGTAGACGGTCAGCCGGTCGCCTTCCCAGTGCGCGACGGCGTTCCGCGGCTCCATCTGCGCGTTGTGCACGAACGCGGTGGTGAAGCGATCCTCGAAAACCTCGTCGGCCTCTTTGAATCCCGCCTCGACGTCGCCACGCCGCTGCGCGATCGGCTGCGCCTCGTTGCGGTTGTTGAGCGAGATGTTCCCTTCAGGCCAGATCTTGATCGCGTCAGGCTTCAGCGCCTCTTCGGGATCGAGGAGGTGCGGAAGGATCTCGTAGTCGACGGTAATCAGCTGCAGCGCCTCCTCGGCGACGTGGCGATCCACAGCCGCGACGGCCGCCACCGGTTCACCCGCGAAGCGCACCGGGTTGTTGAACGCGTAGCGGCGCTGCTTCGTGATCCGCTTCATCTCGTCGTTGTACTGCTGCCCGCCGGCGATCGACCCGGCGCCCCACACCGCGCGGCAGGTCTCGTGGGTCGCGATCGCCTTGACGCCCGGCAGCGCGCGCGCCTTCGAGACGTCGATGGTCTTGATCCGCGCGTGCGGATGCGGGCTGCGCAGCACGCGCGCGTAGAGCATGCCCGGCAGCTTCACGTCGGCGGTGTAGATCGCCTTGCCGCTGACGCGCTGCGCCGCATCGATGCGCGGCGTCGCGTGCCCGACGACGTTCAGTACTCGTGGGGCGCCGTCACTCTGCGGCGGCTCTAAAAGGGCCGCCCTGCGAGTACCGCGAACATCGTCCCGCGCTGACCCTCGCAGGCTTTCAGGGCCGGCGTTGATGACTGCCGCGACGTAGTTGTTGTAGTTCGAGCAGCGGCAGATGTTGCCGACCATCGCCGCGCGGGCTTCGTCGGCGCTCGGGTGCGGATTCGCGGCGAGGAGCGCCGTCGCGATCATCAGCTGACCCGACGTGCAGAAGCCGCACTGCGGCGCATCGTGGCTGACGAACGATTGCTGGAGCGCGCTCAGCTGGCCGTTTCGAGTCAGTCCTTCGACGGTCTGCACCGACTTGCCGTCCATCCACACGGCGAGTTGGCTGCACGAGTAGACCGGTTTGTCGTTGACGAGCACCGTGCAGGCGCCGCATTCGCCGCGATCGCAGCCGATCTTCGTGCCGGTGAGATTGAGGTGATCGCGCAGCGTTTCGGCGAGCGTCCAGCGATCCTCGACCGCCACGTCGCGCGCCACGCCGTTGACGATGAGCGAAATCGTGGTGCGCCGATCCGCGGCAGCGCGCGGCGTGGCCGAGCGCTGCGCCGGCTGCGCTCGAACGCCCGGAACGGCCGCGACGCCACCCGCCGCGCCGACCGCGGCGCCAGTCTGTTCGATGAAGCGCCGACGCGAAACTCTGCGTGGCATTGCGCGGATTATAATCGCGCGACTCGCGATGGATCCCGGTTTTCTGAACGAGCTGCGCCGAATCGCCGGCACCGAAGCGGTGCTGCACGATCCGCTCGACGTGCTGACGTACGAGTGCGACGGCCTGCCCCATCTGCGGACGTCGCCCGCGGCGGTCGTCCTGCCCCGCTCGGCCGCAGAGGTGCAGAATATCGTGCGCCTGTGCGCGCGTGACGGTGTGCCATTCGTGCCGCGCGGCCACGGCACGGGACTCTCCGGCGGCGCGCTGCCCGTTGCCGGCGGCGTCGTCATCGCGCTGTCGCGTCTGAACCGTGTGCTCGACGTCGACATCCCGAATCAGCGCGTCACGGTCGAGCCAGGCGTCACCAATCTCGAGATCACGCGTCAGGTGGCGCCGTTCGGCTTTTACTACGCGCCCGATCCCTCGAGTCAGCAGGTCTGCTCGATCGGCGGCAACGTCGCGGAGAACTCCGGCGGCGCGCACTGCCTGAAGTACGGGTTCACGACGCATCACGTGATCGCCGTCGACGCCGTGATGCCGGACGGCGAGCTCGTGCACCTCGACGGCTCGCTCGCTGACGCACCCGGACCGGATCTGCTCGGATTGATCGTCGGATCGGAAGGGACGCTCGCGATCGTGACCAGCATCACGGTACGCATTCTTCGCCGGCCGGAGACGGTGCAAACGCTGCTCGCCGCGTTCGACACGATCGATGCCGGCGGCGCAGCCGTGTCCGAGATCATCGGCGCCGGGATCATCCCCGCCGCCGTCGAGATGATGGATGCGCTCGCGATTCGCGCCGCCGAAGCGGCCGTCCATCCCGGCTTCCCGAACACCGACACGGTTCTGATCGTCGAGCTCGATGGACCCGCGGCCGAAGTCCAGGCGCTCTTCGACGTCGTGCAGCAGATCTGCAGGCGATGCACCGCGACGTCGATAGAAGTCGCGGCAGACGAAGCCCAGCGGATGCGGATTTGGCGTGGACGCAAGGCGGCGTTCGCCGCCATGGGACGCGTCTCGCCGAACTACTACGTCCAGGACGGCGTCGTGCCGCGGACCAAGCTGCCCGAGGTCCTGAACCGCATTCGCGATCTCGAGCGCCGATCCGGTCTGCCGATCGGCAACGTGTTTCACGCCGGCGACGGCAACCTGCATCCGCTGATTTGCTACGACGAGCGGATACCGGGGCAGGCGGACAAGGCGGTCGAAGCCGCCGCGGAGATTCTCTCGTATTGCATCGACGCCGGCGGATCGCTGACCGGCGAGCACGGCATCGGCGCCGACAAGAACAACTACATGCCGAAAATGTTCAGCGACGACGATCTCGCGCTGATGCAGCGCGTGCGCGCCGCGTTCGATCCGCGCGGCCTCTGTAATCCAGGCAAGGTCTTTCCGACGCCGCGGTTGTGCGGCGAAGTTCCCGGCCCCTATCGCGCCCATCCGGTCGAGAAGGCCGGTCTCGCCGAACGCATGTGAGTACGACCACTGGGACGCTGCCGACGATCGAGCCCGACACCGCAGAGGAGCTCGCCGGCGCGCTGCGACGCGCGTCGGAGGCGCGGCAGTCGATCGTCATCAGCGGCGCCGGCACGAAGATCGATTGGGGACGCCCGCCGCAGCGGATCGACGCCATCCTCAGCACGCGGCGCCTCAATCGCGTGCTCGCGCACCAGCACGGCGATCTCACCGCGACGGTCGAGACGGGCGCGACGCTTGCCGAGGTGAACGACACGCTCGCGCGGCACGGCCAGTGTCTGCCGCTCGATCCTCCGTTCGCCGATCGCGCGACGATCGGCGGCATCCTCGCGACCAACGACAGCGGTCCGCTGCGGCATCGCTTCGGCACGCCGCGCGACCTCGTCATCGGTGTGCAGCTTGCGACCGTCGACGGTGCGCTTTCAAAGGCCGGCGGACAGGTGGTGAAGAACGTCGCCGGCTACGATCTGTCGAAGCTGGTCTGCGGTTCGTTCGGCAGCCTCGCGGCGATCGTCAGCGCGACGTTCAAGCTCACGCCGCTGCCGAGCGCGTCGAAGACGATCGTCATCGATGCGCCTGACGCCGCGACGCTCGACGAGATCGTGCGCGCGGTGATGAGCAGCCAGCTCGAACCGATTGCCTTCGATCTCGACCTGACAGCGGTCGCGCCGCCCTTCAGGGCTGCCGTGATGTTGCGGTTTGCGTCGCTCCCCAACGTTGTCGATGCACAAATCACGGAGACGCTCGCAACGCCGGTCATGAAGGGCTGCAAGACATCGGTCGCTGACGGTGACGCCGAACGAGACCTCTGGGAGCAGCAGACGCGCCGCTTGTGGGATTCGCCCGGCGCGATCGTGCGCGCGAGTTGGCTGCCAGCGGAGATCGCGCCGGTGATGGCAGCCCTGAAGGCCTGCGCGACCGGCGCCGCTCCTCCTGGCGGCGGTCCGATCGTCACGCACATGATCGGGCGGGCAGCGGTCGGCGCCGGCCTGATTCGCATCGAGGGCGATGCGCGGTCGCAGGCGGCCGCAATCGAGCACCTCAGACGATCGACCACCTGGCGGTACGTCGTCGTCCAACGCGCGAGCGACGAGCTGAAGTCGCTGGTCGATGTCTGGGGAGCGCTCGGCGATCGCGAACGGCTGTTCGCCTCGCTGAAGCGCACGCTCGATCCGAACAACACGTTGAACGCCGGCCGAGGACCTCTATGAGCGCCGCGACGCCTGGAATATTCGACCAACGTCATCCGCCCGATCCGGCGCTCATCGACAAGTGCGTGCACTGCGGCTTCTGTTTGCCGTCCTGTCCGACCTACATCTTGTGGGGCGAAGAAATGGACTCGCCGCGCGGGCGCATCTACTTGATGAAGAGCGGCCTCGACGGCCGCGCCGCGATGACCGACGGCTACGTCCGTCACTTCGACGCGTGCCTCGGCTGCATGGCCTGCGTCACAGCGTGCCCGTCGGGCGTTCAGTACTCGCCGCTCATCGAGGCGACGCGCGGCCAGATCGAGCGCCGCTACGACCGGTCGATCGGCGATCGTCTCTTCCGCCGCGTCGTCTTCTCGCTGTTTCCGTATCCAAACCGTCTGCGGTTCGCCCTCGCGCCGCTCGCGCTTCTGCACGTATTCGACGGCGCCCTTAGAAGGGGCGCCCGACGAGTACCGGAGGCGCCGTCGCGTACTCGTGAGGCCACTCTTTCAGCGTCGCCGGGACCACGACCGCGATCGGCAACCGGATTCTTTCGCCGTCTTCGCGCGATGATGTCGCTCGCGCCGCGCGTGACCTGGAAATCGCTGACGGCACGCGTGCCCGAGCGGACGCCGGCAGTGGGCGTGAAGCGGATGACGGTCGGCGTGCTCACCGGCTGCGTCCAACGCCTCGTGTTCCCTCGCGTGAACAGCGCGACGATCAACGTCTTGAGCGCCGAGGGGTGCGATGTCGTCGCGCCGCCGGATCAAGGATGCTGCGGCGCGCTGGCGCTGCATGCCGGCCGCCTGGACGATGCCCGATGCTTCGCGCGCTCGACGATCGCCACATTCGAGCGCGCCGGCGTCGAGCGCGTGGCGGTCAACGCCGCCGGCTGCGGATCGTCGATGAAGGAGTACGGGCAGCTGCTCGCCGACGATCCGAAGTGGGCCGAGCGTGCGCGCGCCTTCTCCGCGCGCGTGCGCGACGTCACCGAGCTCGTGGCGGAGCTCGGCGAACCGCGATCGGTCAGGCATCCGCTTCCGCTGCGCGTCGCCTATCAGGACGCCTGCCACCTCGCGCACGCGCAAGGAGTCCGGCAGCCGCCGCGCGATCTGCTGCGATCCATTCCGGGAATCGAATTGCTCAATACTCCCGAAGCCGATCTCTGTTGCGGGAGCGCCGGCATCTACAACCTCGTCGAACCCGAAACGGCCGAGCAGCTCGGCGATCGCAAAGCGCGGCTCATCGATTCCACCAAACCGGACGTTGTCGCGACCGCCAATCCCGGATGCACGCTGCAGTTGCGTGCCGCCGCGTCACGCGCCGCCTATCAGTGGCCGATCTACCATCCGATCGAATTGCTCGACGCCTCGCTGCACGGTGTCGAAATCTTGCACATCTGAACGGTATCGTCTGAACCATTTTGCGCCGCGGGTCCGAGTCTTGCTCCTCTGGCCCTGGACAAGATGGCACAAGCTTTGAGACTCTTCGCGCCGGACCATCCGGCCGTCGGACTACGTCACAACGACAGCGATCGACGACAACACGATCGGCGTGCGGCTGATCGCGGCACGCGCGATCGCCGCAAGCGCGAGCGGCGGAAGGCTCGGCTGCGCAGCTTGATCTTTTCCGCGCTCGCGCTCGTCTCGCCGCAGCAGCTCGGATCGAATCCGCTGCCATTTTTCACGCTGCCGAGCCTGGCCGTGAGGAGCGGACCGCAAGTCTCGGCGACGATCGAGAGCTTCAACGCCGTACCGGCGCAGAACGCCTACGACGATTTGATCGAGGAAGCGGCGAACAAATATCGCCTCAGCGCGAACCTCATCAAGTCGGTCATGCACACCGAGTCGAACTTCAACGCGCTCGCCGTGTCACCCGTCGGCGCGATGGGGCTGATGCAGCTGATGCCGAACATCGCCAAGTCGTACGGCGTCGACGATCCGTTCGATCCGCGGCAGAACGTCATGGCGGGCGCGCAGATCCTGAAGGAGCTGATGACGCTGCATCGCGGCAACCTTCCGCTCGTCCTGGCCAGCTATAACGCAGGCGCCGGGGTCGTCGCGCGCTACCGCGGCATTCCGCCCTTCCGCGAGACGCGCAACTACGTCAAGCGAGTGACGAGGGATTTGAGGATGTAAGGATTTGAGGATTTGAGGATCTATCGGGCTGCCAGATCCTCAAATAGATCCTCAAATCCTCAAATCCTCACATCCTCAAATCTCACCTACTGCGGCGACGAAGTATTCGATCGAGCCGTCTGCTTCAGGTACTGGTTCCACCACGCGAGCTCGTTCAGCATCCGGTGGACGTTGTTCCAGTGGCCGGCGATGCCGTGCGGCTGACCGGCGTACTGAATCATGCGCGCCGGAATGCCGCGCCGCTTCAGCGCGAAGTACATCTGCTCGCCTTCTTCGTAGGGGACGCGCTGATCGACTTCGCCGTGCACGAAGAGGGTCGGCGTCTTCACGCTGCCGGCGTGCGAGAGCGGCGATTGCCTGATCATCACGTCGCGCGCCGCCGGATCCCACGGCGTCCCGAAGAATTCCGTCTCTTTCGTGCGGTAGATATCGGCGTTGCCGTAGTCGCTCGTCCAGTTCGTGATGCCGGCGCCGGTGATCGCGGCGGCGAAGCGATCCGGGTACTGCGTGATCAGCCAGTTGGTCATGAAGCCGCCGTACGAATGCCCGGTGTGGCCGACGCGCTTCGGATCGATCGGGTAGCGCTGCAGCACGTAATCGATGCCCGAGATGACGTCTTCGCCGTCCTTCGTTCCCCAGGCGCCCCACGTCGCCCACTTGAACGCGTCGCCGTATCCCGTGGAGCTGCGGAAGTTGGTGTCGAAGACGACATAACCGTTCGCGGCGAAGTACTGCTTCTTGAAGTCGAAGCTGTAGCCGGTTGCCGAATGCGGACCGCCGTGGCTCATCACGATGAGCGGATACGGACCTTTCGCGGCATCGTAGCCGTACGGAAACATCAGCCAGCCCTCGATCGTCGTGCCGTCCTTGCTCGGCCACTGGAGCCGATCGGCCTTGCTCAACGCGATCTCCGACGTCGTCCGGCTGTGGACGTCGCTCAGCCGCCGCTCGTTGGTGCCGTCGATGTTTGCCGAGTAGACCTCCGGCGGCGCTTCATGCAGGCCGACGGTGTAGGCGATCGTCCTGAATCCTTTGTCGATCGTGATGTTGCCAAGCCGCCGCGGTCCCTTGGTCACCTGTTCGACATTCCCCGCGGGGACGGAGGTGCGGAACAGATGAACCTCTCCGCCGATCTCCGCGTTGAAGTACACGAATCGTCCATCCGGAGACCAGCGCGCGTCGCTCGGCTCGAGATCCCAGTTGGCGGTCAGGTTCGTGAGACCATTGTTCACTCCCGGGGCCGCTGTCCCCGGGATTCCGCTGTCGATCGCGCGGATGAACAGATCGCGCGAGCCGCCCTGTGTCAGCTTCTCCTTGACGATCATCTCGGTGCCGAACGTGCGCACGAACGACAGGTACTTGCCGTCCGGCGAGAAGTCGACGTCGCTGTAGACGTAGCCGTCATTGGCGAGCCGCGTGACCTTGCCGTCGATGGACGCCGTGAACAGCTGGTTGTTGCCGTACTTCAGCTCATCGCGCCAATCGGGATCCGCCGTGAACGCGATCAGGTTGCCGTTCGGATGCCACGCGATGTCGCCCGGTCGCAGATCGAGATCGACGAGAACGTGTTCGTCGCCTTGTGAGGCCGGCACGGCCTCGACGACGAGCTGTGCGGCGGGACGCGCGTGCAGGTTCGGCGCCGGGAACGGCTGGCCGTCGCGCTGAAAGTCCTTCCAGTCGAAGGTCACGCCTTTGAAGCGCTCCTCGTGGCGCTTCTCGAAGTCGCTCGCGTAGACGCGATCCTTTTTCGGCTGCGGCTTCTCTTTCGCGAATGCGATCGATTTCCTGTCGGTGCTGAACACCGCCCCGGCGGGCAACGCGGCCGCTCGCACCGGCGCGGCAGAGGGCGCCGCGGGATCGATCGTCCAGTGTTGACGTTCGGCGGTGTACTCCAGCCGGCTGTCGCCGGTCCACGTCGGGCTCGTCACATCCTTGCCGTAGTGCACGACGCGCACCGGTTTCGCCGACGCGTCGGATCGCACGACGAACGTTTCGGTCCGGGTGCTGTTGTCGTCCTCGATGCGCGTTGACACGGTGAAGACGACCCATCGGCCGTCAGGCGAGATCGCGGGACTCGCGACTGTCTGGAATCGGTAGTAGTCCTCGATGGCCAGCGCGCGCCCGCGTGCCGGCGACTGCGCGGCGCCTGTCGTTGAGACGGCCACCGCGATGCCGAGCGCGAGACCAGCGGCGACACTCATTCCGATCTTCAGTCGCGGCATAGAGGCTCCCTTACAACTCTGGGTGTTAGATTTTGATCGATGCGTCTCATTCCGGCGCACGGCCGCGATCCGGCGCGCAATCGCACGGAGATTCGCGTGCGGGACACCTTACCTCCGCGCGAGCGAGTCCGGCAACGGAACACGCTGACAAATCTGCCGGTCAGCGGCGTCGAACTGTAATTCCTGCTAACTCGTTGCAGCCGCAGCGTGTAGCGGCCATTCGCCGGAGATGGTATTTCGATTGCTGTCTATAGTGTCGTATCGAGTCTTCGGGAGTCGCCATGAGATTACAGAAACGAGCGGAGAATTTTTCTTACACGTTTGGCAATCCGATCATCGCCAAACCTGAAATCATCGTCGCAATCCGTCGCCTCGTGCAGAACGCCTGCCCGCACGAGGAGGTCCGTCCAATCGAGAGCGACGGGCTGCGCATCGAATGCGTCGACTGCGGCTTTCAGACGCCGGAGATCGAACTCGTTCAACCGTTGCGGATCGCGCGATGAGTCTCGATCGGTCACTCCTCTTCATTCTCAACGTGACGATGTTCGTCAGGCTCATTCACGCGCCGGCGCCCGTGTGCGAAATGCTTGCGATCGCGAGCGCGCTGCAAATGATGCGATTGCACCCGAAGGCGGTGCGCGCCAGCGCCTCGTCGCTCGCGTGAGGCGTTCGTGAGGCGGCCCTTCTTGGGCCGCCGCCACGACCTCCGCCATCCCGCAAACGGACAGCGCACCCGTCCCGCTCCAATCTGACGTCGCGGCGGCACGCGGACGCTCACTTCCGCGCATCAATGTGGATCCGATGCGCTTGATGTCTTCTACAATCCCCTGATTGCAGGAGGCATCATGCACCGATTCATGCTCGCGCTTGCGCTGAGTCTTGCGGTTGCGGCGGGAGCAGCCGCTCAAGGAAATCCCACGGGCACGATCTCAGGGCACGTCACCGATCCGGATGGGCTTGCCGTTCCGGGCGCGACCGTGAGCGCTGCGTCGCCGGCGCTCCAGGGCGTGCGCACGGCGGTCACCTCCGCCAACGGCGACTACATCATTCCCTTCCTCCCGGCCGGCGATTACGAGGTGACCTTCGAGCTGCAAGGCTTTCGCACCGTGACGCGCAAGATCGGCGTCAACATGGCCGCGACCCATTCGCTCGACGTCACGCTCGCCGTCGCGCAGCTCGCGGAGAGCATCACGGTCACCGGGCAGGCGAGCGAGATCGTTCCGACGGCGACGATCGCCGCCAACTACAAGAAGGAAGCGCTCGAAAAGCTGCCGGTCGGGCGCGCGTTGAACGACGCGGTGCTCCTCGCGCCGGCCGTCGCCGGCACGGGACCGAGCGGCAACATCATGATTTCGGGCGGGCTCTCGTTCGAGAGCCAGTATCTCGTGAACGGCGTCGTCATCAACGAGAACCTGCGCGGCCAGGCGCTCAATCTGTTCATCGAGGACGCCATCCAGGAAACGAAGATCTCGACCGGCGCGATCTCGGCTGAGTACGGCCGCTTCGGCGGCGGCGTGGTCAACATGATCACGAAGTCGGGCGGCAATCAGTTCAACGGATCGTTCCGCACGACGTTCGACAACGATGCGTGGCGATCGCTCACGCCGTTTCCGACTGACGCGACCGTCGACTCGCTCACGCCGACCTACGAGATGACGGCTGGCGGGCCGATCCGCAAGGACAAACTGTGGTACTTCGGCGCGGGACGCTTTACGAAGCCGGAGCGCGGCCTGACGCTTGCGGTCACCGGCGGCAACTACGCGACCACGACCGACGAGCGGCGCTACGAAGGCAAGATCACGTATGCGCTCAATCCGAAGAACAACTTCAAGGTCGGATACACGAAGCGAACGACCGAAGTCGCGAACAACCGGTTCGGGACGATCATGGATCTGGCGAGCCTCTACGACAACTCGACCGATCAGCACGTCTACACCGGCAACTACACGAGCGTGCTGAGCAACAACCTGTTCGTCGAAGGCCAGTACTCGAAGAAGATCTCGGCGACGATGGATACCGGCTCCCGGTTCACGGATCTGGTGAAGGGCACGCCAATCTCCGATCGGTCGCGACTCATTGGCACCGACAACCCGCGCTTCAACTCGCCGACCTTCTGCGCCGTGTGCGGCGGCGGCTGGCTCGAGCATCGCGACAACTGGGACTACTTCGGCAAGGTCAGCTACTTCCTCTCGACGAGCAAGACCGGCTCGCACAACATCGTCGCCGGCTTCGACAACTTCAAGGAGTGGCGCAAGAACGACAACTGGCAGTCGGGCAGCCAGTACAACATCGCGGCGACCAAGACCATCATCGACGGCGCAACGATCTATCCGGTGTTCCAGAACGACAACACGACGTTCGTCAACTACCTGCCGATTCTGCAGCAGAGCGTCGGCAACGACATCCGAACGTATTCCACCTACGGCAACGACATGTGGCGGCTGAGCAATCACGTGTCGTTCAACATCGGCGCGCGCTTCGATCTGAATCGATCGAAGGATCAGAGCGGCACTCAGGTCGTGCGCGATTCGCAGTGGAGTCCGCGCCTCGGCGTGACCTGGGATCTGCAAGGCAACGGCAAGTGGCTCGCCAACGTCGGCTTCGCGCGCTACGTCGCGGGAATCAGCACGGCGCTCGTCGACGCGGGATCGGCCGGCGGCCGGCAGGCCAGCTTCAGCTGGAATTATCAGGGTCCGAACGTCAACACCGGTGCGGGTCCGTATCTCACGGCCGACAAGGCGCTGCCGATTCTCTGGGACTGGTTCTTCGCCAACGGCGGCAACAACCGCACGACGCGGACGACGCCGAACATTCCGGGACTCAGCACGAAGGTCAACGGCGACGTGGTGTCGCCGAGTACGAACGAGATCTCGCTCGGCATCGCCAACATCGTCGGCCGGGCCGAGTGGCGCATCGACTACGTCCATCGCAAGTCGGTGGACATGTACGGCGACTTTCTCAATCAGTCGACGGGCAAGGTCCCCGACTCCACCGGTCGTTTGTTCGATCTCACGCTCGTCAGCAACTCGCCGCAGGCGCGCCGGTCGTACGACGGCGTCACCACGGATGCGGGGTACCGGTGGTCGCGCGTCAACATTCGCGCGAACTACACGCTGTCGAAGACGTGGGGCAACTTCAACGGTGAGAACGTGGGGAGCGGACCGATTCGCGCGACGTTCGACACGTTCCCCGAGTATCGGCAGGAGAGCTGGAATTTCCCGATGGGATACAACCCGGGCGATCAGCGTCACAAGCTGCGCGCGCTCGTCAGCTATTCCGTGCCGGTGCCGGCATCAGTCGGGCGCGTCGATCTTGGCCTCGTGCAGCGCGCCGACTCCGGGGTCGCCGTTGACGTCAATGGATCGGTCGACACGCGGGCGTATGTCACGAATCCTGGCTACGTCACGCCGATCGGCAGCGTCGCGTACTACTTCATCCCGCGCGGCGATTTCAGGTGGGATCCCGTCTACAGCACTGACTTCTCGTTCACGTGGGGCAAGCGCCTGTCACCGGTGCGGAACGCTGAAGTGTTCTTCCGCGGCGTGATCACGAACATGTTCAACAACGCGGCGATCACGCGCGGCGACATCGGCATCAACACGCGGTTCAACAACACGGCGTTCCAGGCATTCAACCCGTTCACGACGACGCCGGTCCAGGGGGTCCACTGGAATTACAGCGACACCTTCGGCCAACCGGCCAACTTCGACGACTACCAACCGGCGCGCTTGTTCAGCTTCTCCGTCGGCGTGCGGTTCTGAGCTGAGGAGTGAGGTGTCGCTCCAGTGTCGCTTCAGCGCAGACTGGAGTGCCGCGCTCTGACACCTTCACCGGTCAGATTGTCGTCGGACGGCGACGGCGGGGCGATGGCGCGCGGACGGCGCGCCATCGTCAAGTTACACGGTTGACGCAAGATAGCTGCGCTGTCGCTCTGCCTTGTTGATGGCACTCTCGTTGCTCAGCTCGTAAGTGCCGCGTCTGCCGACTCGAGGCTTCCCCGTGCGCCGCCAACATCTTTTCTCCCCCATTGCCCTCGCCGCTCTGCTGATTGTCTGGCCGGCGCGAGCTGACGCCCAGTGGCATGGACACGGCCGTGTCTTCGTCGGCGCCGGGTTTTATGCGCCTTTCTGGGCCTACGATCCCTGGTACGGCTACCCCTTCTACGGACCCTATCCCTATCCATATCCTTATCCTTATTACGCGTTCGACCCGGGCTCCTCCGTTCGCGTCGAAGTCAAACCGAAACAAGCCGAGGTCTACGTGGACGGCTACTACGCCGGCATCGTCGACGACTTCGACGGCGTGTTCCAGCGGCTGCCGGTCTACCCGGGCGATCACGAAATCGAGCTGTACCTCGATGGCTATCGCACGGTGAAGCAGCACGTCTACACATCCGCCGGACGGACCTTCAAGTTGAAGTACGAGATGGCGAAGCTCGGGCCTGGCGAACAGGCCGAACCGCGGCCGACGCCGCCTCCTGAGCCGCCGACGCCGCAAGCCGAACAACCTGGCGCGGTCCGACGCGGACCCCCTCGTCCGATGCCGCCTCCTCAGGCGCCTCCGGGACAACCCAGTGCGCAACGTCCCGGAGCGTCGGCTTACGGATCGATTTCGATCCGCGTGCAGCCTGCCGACGCGGACGTTCTCATCGACGGTGAAAAGTGGCGGGGACCCGAATCGCAGGATCGACTCGTGATCGAGGTCGCCGAAGGACGCCACACGATCGAAGTGCAGAAGGCCGGCTATCGCACCTACCTCACCGACGTCGAAGTCCGGCGCGGCGACACGACGACCATCAACGTGAGCCTGAGGAGCCAGGACCATGACTAAGCCCGCGATCCTCTTGCTCGTGCTCACACTCGCCCCGCTGACCGCCGCCGCGCAGGACGCGCCCTCGACATCGCAGCCGCCGCAGCCGACGCCGAACGCCGCAGGACCGATGATCTTCGAACCGATTCACAGCGGATGGTTGATCGCGCCCGACGCGAAGATCACCGAGTTCGACGGTCAGACCGACGGACTTCTCGGCGGCTACGGCGGATGGATCACCGACGACACGTTCTTCGTCGGCGGCGCGGCGTATTGGCTGGTGAACCCGTCGCACGATCACGAGATGTGGTACGGCGGCATCACCTTCCAGTGGCTTGCGCGAACCAACGCGCGATTCGGCTACACCGCGAAAGGTCTCCTGGGCGGTGGCGAGGCCACGTTGAGCGGCGTCACGGTGGTGCCCCGTGACGATTTTCGACGCGGACGCGTCGTGGCGCCCACGCCCGTCCGAACCGTGTTCCGTCAGGCGTTCTTCGTCGCCGAACCTGAAGCCGACATTCTCGTTCGCCTCACTCGACACATGCGCATCACTGCTGGCGCCGGCTACCGATTCACGGTCGCCGACTACGGCGGCGATTCGCGGCTGCGCGGCGCCGTCGGCACGATCGGACTGCAGATCGGCGGCGGATCTTAACGTCGCTATTACGAAATCGTTGCGAAATCGCGCCGACGAGGTCAGACCACGGTCAGACTGCGGTCAGACCACGGTCAGACTGCGGTCAGACTGCGGTCAGACCACGGTCAGACCTCAGTCAGACCAGGCGAGGCCCACGGTCCGGCTTCCGGTGTCATTTTTTGTCCACACACACCTTTGATCGTTGCGGCAGCGCCGCGATCCGGGCAGAATTTAAAGGCTTACGCCCCTGCACGCAGCAGCCGCAGCACGCAGACTCAAAGGAGCGGATGATGGGTCGGACGTTTGGAAGCTGGGCCAGAACGGCCGTCGGTTCCAGCGCGATTGTGTTCGTCGCCACCACGGCGCTCGCCGCGGAGCCGGCTCCAGCAAAGTCGGTGACCTTCACCAAGGACGTCGCGCCGATCTTCCAGAACAAGTGCGAATCGTGCCATCGCGCGGACGGCATGGCGCCGATGTCGCTCGCCACCTATGAGGATGCGCGGCCCTGGGCCAAGTCGATCGCCGCGCGCGTCGGCGCGCGTCAGATGCCGCCGTGGCACCTCGACAAGACCGTCGGCATCCAGAAGTTCAAGAACGACCGCTCGCTCAACGACGAGCAGATCGAGACGATCCTCGCGTGGGTCGCCGCCGGCTCGCCGAAAGGCGACCCGAAAGACATGCCCGCGCCGAAGGTGTGGGGCGACGACTCGACGTGGCAGCTCGCGCACAAGTACGGCCAGCCGGATCTCATCGTGAAGTCGCCGGAGTACAAGATGCCGGCCGTCGCGCAGGACGCGTGGTGGCGGCCGACCGTCCCGACCGGTCTCACCGAATCGCGCTGGGTCCGCGCGATTGAGATTCGTCCGGTCGGCAAGAACGCACGCAAGATCACGCATCACGCGCTCGCGCGGCTCGTGCAGCAGGAAGACATGCCGGCCGAGCTCTTCACCAACGATCCGAACGTCGCCGGCGACGGCCTCTTCATGGAATGGGCGGTCGGCAAGAACGGCGACGAGATGCGTCCCGACTCGGGCCGGTTGATGATGCCGAACTCGAAGATCACCTGGGAGATGCACTACCACGCGGTCGGCGAAGAAATCTCGGCGCATACGGAGCTTGCGGTGTGGTTCTATCCGAAGGGGCAAGAGCCGAAGCACCGCGAAGTGCTCGCGCTCTTCAACACGTTCTCCGGCAACGCGCCCGGCGCCCGCGCGCTCGACATCGCGCCCAACCAGGTGACGACGACCGAGAGCTTCGTGACGCTGAAGGAGAACGCGCGGATCGAGAACTTCCAGGCGCACATGCACCTGCGCGGCAAAGGCATGTCGATGGAAGCGATCTATCCCGACGGCCACCGCGAGATGCTGAGCCAGGTGACCGATTTCAACTTCAACTGGCACAACATGTACATCTACGACGACGACGTGGCGCCGCTCCTCCCCAAGGGGACGATCCTCCACTTCCTCGCGTGGTACGACAACACGAAGAACAACAAGGCGAATCCGGATCCCGATCAGTGGGTCGGCTGGGGCGATCGCACGGTGGACGAGATGGGTCACGCGTGGCTCAACATCACCTACTACCATGACGACGAGTTCAAGGAAGAGCTCG
>DAIUKO010000134.1:0-12294 GCA_036848175.1 Vicinamibacterales bacterium
GCTCGCATAGTCGATTCCTGTAAGAACTGTTCCAATCCGGCACTTGGCGATCGCGCGTAAACCGTGCAGATCAGCCCGACTCACCCCGCGATAATTCGGGTAACCGCCACAACTCATTGGTAGACCGTCATCTCGAATCGCCGGCCGCCCCCGGCGGCCGGCCTCGCCGATGGCATGACGTAGGCACTGCAGACGCCCAACCCAGCCAATCAGATTCTCAGGCGACGTCTGCGGAGGACCAATGGGTGTGTGTCTGCGAGGCCGAGCGAGTCAGGCTCTGTTGTGGGGCGCGTTGATCGTCACCGCCGTTTCGCGTGGTGGCCCCGTCGTCGTCGAGGCGCAGGCGCCGCCGATGCGGTGGGACGGGCTGATCGAACTGGTCAGCGGCAGGAATGACGGTCCGCCGCCGTCCATGAACCCGCCGATACCCGCGGACGGCCCGAGCCAGATGTCGCGTCACGCCGTGAGCGGTGACGGACGTTACGTCGTCTTCACGGCCAACGCGCCGGCGCTCGCCGGCTCCTATGGCCCTGCGCTCTACCTCCGCGATCGCCGTCTCAGCGACACACGTGTGCTCTTTGCGGGCGTGGAAACCACCGGTCTGCGCGATGCGGTCATCAGTGAGGACGGGCGATACGTCGCGTTCACCGTGTGCGAACCGTGGATGCGTCCGGACTACGCGCCGATCTGCGATGTCTGGTCGATCGACACGCTGACGGGGAGTACGTCGCCGCTGTCCGTCGCGCCACACACGGGCGAGTTCGGGAACGCCAACAGCGACGAACCGGTGCTGAGCCGCAACGGGCGGTTCGTCGTGTTCAGAACGGCTGCGACGAACCTCGCGCTCGGCGTTCCGGCGGGCATGCCGCAGCTCGTGATCAAGGATCGCGACCCTGACCAGAACGGCATCTACGACGAGCCGAGCCCGAATACGTTCCAGATCGTCAGCGCGCCGAAAGGGGCGTCAGGCACCGTGCCCGGAAACGGTCCGAGCGCCACCGCCGAAGTGAGCGACAACGGGCGGTACATCGCGTTCCGGTCCGCGGCGAGCAACCTCGTACCTGGCGACACGAATGGTGCGTGGGACGTGTTCCGCCGCGACCGGATGGCGCGCGATACCCGGCGCTTGAACGTGCGGCCCTATCCGCCGAGCGCCGAGCAGTCGCCAAATCCGATCGATTCACCGGCGATCTCGATGACGCCCGACGGCCGCTACGTCGCGTTCGCCTCGGCGGATCCGATGTTGGCGCCGGCATCGTTCGACGACACGAACTACGTCCTGGACGTCTTCGTGTTCGATGCGCAGTCACTGAACGTGCAGCGCGTGGACGTCGGCTGGTTGCCACACGCAACCGGTGTGCTCGTGCCAGGGAGCGGCCCCACCGAGTGGCCGACGCTCAGCGCGGACGGCCGGTACGTCTCGGTGCAGTCCGCGGCTATGAACGTCGAAATGCCGCCTCCGCCGAATTCGACCCACACCTATGTGGTCGACCGTTTCATGAGAACCGCGACGCGCGTCAGCATCAAGCCTGACGGCACCGATCCGGACCACAGCTCCGTCCGGCCCGAGATCTCCGCGGACGGCTCGCTCGTCGCGTTCGTCTCGCAAGCGTTCAACCTGGCGGCGAACGCGTACACCGATTCCGATCGCGTGTATGCGGCAGTCCACCTCGAGATCACCCCGCAGGAACAGAGCGTCTCTGGCGGCGCCGGCGGCGCGGCGACCTACGACGTCGTGGCGCAGCAGCACACGCCGTGGTGGATCGACTGGAATGCGTGGCAGCCCTGGACCCACTTCGAGACGCCGCCGATGGGATGGGGCAACGGGATACTGAAGATCAGGGCGAACGAGGCGAACCCCAGTGCCACGCCCAGGACCGCTACGATCAAAGTCTTCGACAAAAGCGTCCGCTTCACGCAGCTCGCGGGCTTGTGGCTGAAGAGCATCTCGCCCGCTGCGGGACCCGATACCGGCGGTACGCAAGTCACGTTTACCGGCACGGGCTTCGAACCGGGCATGCGGGTGATGTTCGACGGACTCGACGCGGTGACGACCGAGTTCGTGAACTCCACGACATTGATCGCGACGACGCCGGCGCATGCGCCCGCGACGGTCTGGGTCGGGATCATGGGCGCGGCGCCGGACTCCAGGAACGCCTGGCTCGACGCCGCGTTCCGGTACACCGACACAACGCCGCCGCAGCTCTGGTACGGATTCAGCGACGAACCGAACGAGAACGGCTGGTTCCGCACGAACGTGACGCTCGGCTGGTCCTGGTGGGATCCGGAGACGCCCGTCACCTCGGCGACAGGCTGCGATATGACCGTGATCGCGACCGACACGCCCGGGACTACGTACACGTGTACGGTGACCAGCGAAGGCGGCACGTCGTCGCTCTCAGCGTTCGTCAAACGCGATGCGACCGCGCCGACGGCGACGATCACCAGCCCGGCGTTCCGCCTCTACGATCTCGGTGAGGTCGTCCAGCCGGCGTTCACCTGTTCGGACGGCCTCTCCGGTGTTGCCTCGTGCATTGGCGGCACGAACGGTCAGCCGATCGACACGTCGACGCCCGGCTACCATTCGTTTGGCGTGTCGATCACCGACCGCGCCGGCAATCCCGGCTACGTCTCGATCGATTACGCCGTCGGATCCGGCGTGTGCACGTACCCGCTGCCCGACATGGTTTCGTGGTGGCGCATGGAAGGGAATACCTCAAACATGCGGACCGCCGGGACGACGCCGGCGACGCGCGTCGGGCTGACGTCGGACGTGTTCGTCGACGCGGTCGTCGGTCAGGGCTACCAGTTCGAGGGCGCGGACGGATATCTGCAGACGAACTTCGCGCCGACGATCTTCAACGACAAGAAGCTGGCGCTCGCTGCCTGGGTGAAGCCGTCGGCGAACACGCTCGGCACGATCATCCGCGCGCGCGAGCTGTTCAGCGTCGCCCGGCTCGCGAACGGCAGCATCGCGTGGGCGTTCAGGAAGTTCGACGTCCCCGGCCTCAGCTACCGCGACACCGGGGTGAAGCTGCCGCTCGGGCAGTGGAACCACGTCGTGGTCATGCTCGACGGCACGGCCGTCCGGACGTACCTGAACGGGCGGCTCGCGCATACCGATCCGAACGGCGCCGACATCTACAACCCGAGCAGCTACACGGTCACGCTCGGCGGCGCTGAGAACACGGGCGACTACTTCAAGGGCGTCCTCGACGAGCTCCAGATCTTCCAGCACGGGTTGAACGACTACGACATCGAGCAGCTGTTCCTTGCCGGCAGCGCGGGCGCGTGCGTGCCGAAGCGGACGTCGTTCCAGATCGTGGAGCCGATCCCGGCATCGTTCGGCTCGCCGACCTATGCCTACGACGTACGGCTCGTGGACGAGGACGGCATGCCCGTCGCCGGGCGGACGGTGGAGTTACTCTCCCAGGTCGGCGCCTCGCCGTACTCGTCGTCGTCCGCAACCCGCGTGACCGACGGCGACGGGCGGGTGCATTGGGATTCGCCGCTCAAGAACGCACCGCGCGGACTGTTCGAGAGCTTCGCCTCTGCCACGTTCACCGGCGATGTCGATTACGTCCGGACGTCGGCCTCGCCGGACGTGCTCGTCGCCAAGGGCAACCCGGTCATCACCTGGCCGGCGCCAGCGCCGATCACGTACAGCTTCCCGGTGAACAGCACGCAGCTGAACGCCATGGCGAACGTGCCGGGCACGTTCAGCTACTCGACGCCGTCGGGGACATTGCTGCCCGCCGGCGAGGGAACACTGTCAGTCACCTTTACGCCGACCGATACGGCGAACTACAACACCGTCACCGCCACCAATACCATCACGGTCAACAAGGCCACACCGAACGTGTTGATCGAGGGCGCCGGCACATGGTCGTACACGGGCACGCCGCGCGCAGTGGTCGGCAAGGTGAAGGACCGCTTCAACATCGTCATCGCGACACCGACGGTGACGTACGGCGGGTCGGCCGATCCGCCGGTGATGCCCGGCACGTACACAGCCGTCGCAACGTTTCCCGGGAACGCGAACTACCTGGCGGGTACGGCGACAGAGACGCTCACGATCACCAAGTCGATCGTCGACGTCCAGATCAACATCCAGGACGTCGCCTACGACGGCGCGCCGCACGGGGCGGGCTACTTGATTAGTGGACTGTATCCCGACTTTTTCCCGGCCGACAGCCTGACCTACAACGGTTCAGGGAACACGCCGGTGAACGCTGGAACGTATACGGTCGTCGTGACGTTCAACGGCACCGCCCTCTACGAGGCCGCGACTGCGTCGAAGACGTTTACCATCCGCAAGGCGACGCCGACCGTCACGGTGAATGGCGGGACGTTCACGTACGACGGCGTGCCGCATGCCGCGTCCGGCACAGTCACCGGCGGCGGGGGCGCGTCGCTCGGAACGCCCGTGTTCACCTACAACGGCGCGCCTGGCGCTCCCGTGAACGGCGGCACGTACAACGTCGTCGGCACCTACGCCGGTGACGCGAATCACAACGCCGCATCCGGTTCGGGAACGATCACGATCAACAAAGTCGTGCCGACCGTGACGGTCGCCGGCGGCCCCTACATCTATGATGGGCAGCCGCACCCGGCGACGGGATCGGTGACGGGCGTCGGCGGCGTGCAGCTCGCGGGCCTGACATTCACCTACAACGGCTCGTCCGAACCGCCGGTGAACGCCGGTGCGTATGTCGTTACCGGCACATATCCCGGAGACGCCAACTACCAGTCCGTCACGCGCAATACCGCGATACAGATCGGTCCGGCGACTCCGACGGTGATGGTAACGGGCGGCACGGTCACCTACGATGGACGGCCTCACGGCGCGTCGGCGACCGTCACGGGCATCGGAGGCGTCGACCTCGGTTCTGCCATGCTGACGTATGACGGATCGGCGAACGTGCCGGTCAACGCCGGAACCTACATTGCGGTCGCGACGTTCGATGGCAGCGGGAACTATGGTCATGCCACGGGGTCCGCGGTCGTCACGATCGTGAAGGCGACGGCGGTCCTCGGCTGGAACCGGCCGGGGACGATCGTCTACGGGACGCAGCTCGGCGCCGACCAGCTGAACGCGACGGCCAACGTTTTCGGATCGTTCGATTACTCGCCCGTTGCCGGTGCCCTGTTGAACGCAGGCGCGTCGCAGACGCTCACCGCGATGTTCACGCCGGCGGATCCGGCGAACTACAACGGCGGCACGGTGAACACGACAATCGACGTGTCGAAAGCCGTCGCGGAGGTGACGGCGATCGGCGGAACGTTCACCTACAACGGCCAGCCGCACCCGGCCTCCGGTTTCGTGACCGGCGTTGCCGGGGCTTCCCTCGGGACGCCAACCTTCACCTACAACGGCATCTCGCAGCCTCCGGTGACGGTCGGGACCTACGAGGTCGTCGCCAGCTTCGCGGGCAACGCGAACTACGCGCCAGCCTCGGCGACAACGGCGATCTCGATCCTGCACGCCACGCCGATTCTTGGCTGGACGCAGCTGCAACCCATCGTCTATGGGACGCCCCTCGGAGATGCGCAGCTGAACGCCACTGCAAGCGTGCAGGGTACGTTCACATATTCGCCGGCCGCCGGCACGGTACTGAACGCGGGCGCCTCGCAGGTGCTGACCGCCACGTTCACCCCGTCCGACGCGAATTACAGCAGCGATGGCATCGTCAACACGGTGATCGATGTCTCGAAGGCATCGCCGGTCCTGAACTGGCCTCGGCCGGCGGCGATCGTTTACGCCACCGCGCTCGGCGTCGGGCAGCTCAACGCGACGGCCAATGTTGCTGGCGCGTTCTCGTACTCGCCGGCCGCCGGCGCCGTGCTGAACGCCGGCGCATCGCAGACACTCACCGCCACCTTCACGCCGGCCGATTCGGTCAATTACCGCAGCGGCTCGGTGACCGCGACGATCGACGTCTCGACGGCCGCCGCCAGCGTGACGGCGACCGGTGGAACATTCACGTATGACGGCCAGCCGCATCCGGCGACCGGTTCCGTCACCGGCCTCAACGGCGTGTCGATCGGCACGCCGTCGTTCACCTACAACGGATCGGCCCAGCCACCGGTCGCTGCGGGTTCGTACGCAGTCGTCGCAAGCTTTGCGGGCAACGCGAACTACGAGCCGGCGTCGGCGTCGGCGACGATCACCATAGGCAAGGCGTCGGTGGTTCTCACATGGAACCAGCCGGCTGCGATCGTTTACGGCACGCCGCTCGGCGGCGTCCAGCTCAACGCATCGTCGAACGTGCCCGGCACGTTCGCGTACTCGCCTGCAGCGGGGACGGTCCTGGCCGCCGGCGCGGGGCATGCCCTCACGGCGACGTTCACTCCGGCCGACGCGGCAAATTACACGGGGGCTTCGGTGGGCTCGTCGATCGCGGTTGCCGCGGCGCCGTTGTCGGTGCGCGCCAACGACTCGGCGAAGCCGTTCGGCGCGCCGCTGCCTCTGTTCACGGCATCCGCCGCCGGCTTCGTGAACGGCGATACGTTCGCGTCGCTGGGCGGCGCGCTGGCGTTCGCCACGAGCGCGACGGCGCAGTCGGCCGTGGGCACGTATCTCGTGGCTCCGTCGGGCCTGAGCTCGCCGAACTATTTGATCACGTTCGTGCCCGGCACGCTCACCATCGTTCGCGGCGGCGTCACGGTGTCGGTGTCGACCAGTCCCGCACCGTCGGGTCTCAATCAACCGATGAAGTTCACCGCCGACGTCGGCGCCGCCGCGCCAGCGGCCGGGACGCCGGGCGGCATCGTGCGCTTCTTCGACGGGGCAACGCTGCTCGGCAGCAGCACGCTGTCGGACGGCAGCGCATCGTTGACGACTGCCGGCCTCACCGCAGGCGTCCACACGATCGAGGCTCGGTACGACGGCGACGCATCGTTCGAGACGAGCTCGGGCTCGGCGTCACACACCGTCAACAGCGCGGCCGCGACGCCGTCGATCACGATCGCGTCGAACCGCAATCCGTCGTCGGTCGGACAGTCGGTGACGTTGACGGCGAATCTGAGCATGACCGCGGGACCCGTCAATGGCACGGTGCAGTTCTACGACGGCGCGGCGCTGCTCGGCACGTCGACCATCGTGTCCGGATCGGCAACGTTCACGACGACGGCGTTCGCCGCCGGCTCTCATGCGATTACGGTGCGGTACCTGGGGAGCCCGAGCGCGCCGCCGGTAATTTTCGGCGTCTTCGTGCAGGCGGTCGGCGCATCTGGGTGGAAGAATCGCACGTCATCGACGAGCCTGTCCGCTTCGCCGAACCCGTCGGCGCTCGGCGCCACCGTGACGCTGACGGCGACCATCACCGGCTCCAGCGGCGCGCCGGCGGGCGCGGTCCTCTTCATGGTGAACGGCCAGGTGGTAGGCGGACCGGCGACGCTGACGGCGATCTCCGGATCGACCGCGCAGGCGACGGTCGTACTGCCCGGCCTGCCGGGCGGCCGTCACGTCGTCACGGCGACGTATCTCGGAAGCAGCAACTACAAAGGCAGTACGGCGACCGTCACTCAGACAGTGAACTGAAACGCCGGGGTCTGGTATCAGTTCGCGACCAAGTCGGCCGAGATTTGCGACACTTCGGGATCGGATTCTTGCGGATCACAGGTCCTCGATTAGTTCGTCACCGTGCGCTCCACAGGCCAACCTGTGTCCATCGGCTTCGACTTGTCGGCGGTGACCTGCAGAGTGGCGCAATGATGATACGTGTAGCCGCCCGGGTTGTTGAAGGCGTGTTCCTCCATAAACTGTACGATCTGCAGCGTGCATTTCCTGCAACTGATGTTCGGCAGCGTGACATCGGTCTCCCATGGTGCCATCGCCGTTCCCTGTGCGGGACGCGTATTGTGCACGAACAGGCCGTCTGCCAGCATCGGGATGGGAGGCGGGTTGTCAATCTTGCCCGAGACGGAGATCGGCCCGCGTTCGCCGTCCTTCGTCGTTGCGACCGGGTCCGGCGGCAGCTCGTTCGGCGAATTCACGGCCAGCGCCACGCGGTAGAAGCCCGGGTGATAAATCGTCTCCTGCACCTTGATGTGCAGCTTCGATCCGCCGATCACCTTCGTGACAGCGTAGCTGGGCTTTCCCCAGTCGGTGTTGCTACCACCGCAGGGCCCGGACTTCTGCGGATCGCCGCGCTCGTTCTCAACGATCCAGGATGCGGGCTCGACGAGCTTGAAGTGGGCATAGCCGATCATCGGCGCGGCGAGGACGACGGTGGTGAGCGTGAAGACAAACCGTACAGATCGAAACATCGAAACTCCCTTCGCGTCAGCTACGACGATAGGAAACACCAGGGCCATCTGGCAGTTCGCCTGAGCCTAACCCAAGCCGAGAGCGTACTCCGCAAAAAGTCGCGACCGGCCAAGCAACTACGCAGCGATTGGCTGTGGCCGCTCAAACGCGTCGTCGTCGTCCGCGTTGATGCTCGGATCCTCAACTACAAGTGTTGTAGCGATCGCGGCGACCTAACGCATTTCGAGCACCGTTACCGGTTTTATACGCGATGGCACACGCTGAAAGGGGCTGGACGTGCATCACAGAATCTTTACTTGAACTGACGTGCGCCCGGCCCTACGGTGAGCAGACTCCCCTTCCACTTCCGGAGGTGTCCCTTTGTCAAAACAACGTCGGACTGTACTGAAGCAAGGGTTAGCCCTGTTCAGTACGGCGGCTGCCGTCGCCGCGTCGGGCACGACGGCGCTCGCAGCGGATCGCGAACCGTCGGATCCGCCGCGATCCGGCACACGCCTCGTGCTGCATGGACTGCGCTGGCGCGTCGCGTCGCGCGATCTCAAGCGCGGCGAGTTGCCGCCTGAAGGCGTGCGCATGGTGGCGCGCGGCGAACTCGTCGACGGGCCTTCGAAAGGCCGTAAGGTCGGCGACTTCTTCGCGACCTACTACCGTCTCAGCACGCCGGGCAAGGTTGCCCACCACGAGCCGGGCAGCCTCGAACTGCACACGTTCGTGTTCCCCGACGGCACGATCGTCGGCTCGGGCGTCGCCAGCGCGGGGGCTCATAGCGACGGCCATTTCGCCATCGTCGGCGGTACAGGACGATACCTCGGCGTTTCCGGCGCCTACGTCGCCCGCCAGAGCCATGCGGAGCTTGGTGGCGACGGCACCGCGCAGTTCACCTTCACGTTTGCTTGAGGAGTTCCGATGGCGATATTCGACGCGTTCTTGAAAATCGAAGGCATTCAGGGAGAGATCAAAGGGGAAATCCAACTCGAGAGCTTCAGCTGGGGCGTGTCCAACAGCGTCTCGAGCAGCACGGGCGGAGCGGGCGCCGGCAAAGCCGTGTTCTCGGATTTCTCATTCACGTCGCGGCTCGGCAAACAGTCGGCGGAGCTGTTCACGGCCGCGGCGCAAGGCACGAACCTGCGGACGGCCGACCTCACCATCCAGGATGGGCGCCGCATGGCGAAGGTGTCGTTCTTCGACGTGTTCATCTCGAGCTACAAGCAGGACATGACGCATCAGCCGACGGTGCTCGGCGACACGACGCCGCTCGAGATGGTGTCGCTCAACTTCGCGAAGGTGAACATCGAGATCGGAAGCCCGATCAAGTAACGCTGTCGGGCAGCAGGAAACCCTGCTCGACGAGACGCCGGATGATCGCGAGCGCCCCGGGCGTGATCGTGTCAACCGGCGCGTTCAGAACGGCGGCGAGCTCGTCGAGGTGCGCGCGGACAGGACGCTGGCCGTCGTATTTCGCGACGAGCGTCGCCGTCGTCGCGTCGACGGCGCCCGCGTAGGCGAGGCCGTCGATGCGGCGCAGCTGTCCGGAAACCGGCGTCCACGCCCCGTCCGCGCGCGTCGACGTTTGTTCCAGCCGCACGTTGTCGGCGACGCGCAGCCGCGCGTCGAGCAGGCCGTCCTCGCCGAGCGATCGTAGATAGGTCCGCGCGTCGACGAGACGCCGGACGTCCTCGCCGCTCGGGAACGAGAGCTCGACGGGACCCACGTCGGCTTCGAACCAGTTCTGGTGCGCGCTGGTCCGCTGCATCACGATCACTCCGCGGCCGATGCTCACGATCCGCCGTGCCCTGTAGTACGCCATCCAACTGTCGAACAGCCGGAGGTACTCCGGCATGTCATCGCCGATCTCGATCAAGCTGGCGGCGTACTCCGCGGTATCCACGATCCCCTGGCCGACGACGAAGGCATCGCAGCCGGTGCCGGCGAACCAGCCGGCGAGGCGCGCATGCCAGTCCTCGCCCTCGACGACCGCCCAGTTCGCGTTGAAGATGCAGTAGCCGCCGTCGCTCAGGAATTTCGGCGCCGTCTGCGCCAGGTTTCGGCAGATGGCATCGTCGTCCTCCCCACTGTTGAGGAAGAGATGACGGTTGTCGGGCGAGATGATGAACGGCGGATTCGAGACGATGAGATCGAAGGTTTCGCCGGCGACCGGCTCGAACATGCTGCCTTCGCGGAAGTCGACGTTGCCGATGCCGTTGAGGCCGGCGTTGAAGCGCCCGATGGCGATCGCCCGGGGATTGGTGTCGACAGCGACGACGCGATCCGAATGACTGGCGGCGGCGAACGCCTGGATGCCGCAGCCCGTGCCGAGATCGAGCGCGGCGCGGTTTTTCCGGCGCACCGTCATGCCGAGGAGCACGAGCGTGCTTGGCGATACGCTCATCACGTAGTCGCGCCGCACACCGCCTTTGTCGCGGCGCAGAAAGTCGTAAGCCAGCACCATCCCCTGGTAGCAGCGCAGTTGCACGCACGGCCGCACCTTGTCGTCGACCCGCTCGACCAGATTGGCCGTCGACCACTGGTCCACGGTCATAGGCGCGAACGCGCGCGCCGCGGCTTCGGCGTCCACGGCCTGATCGAGGATGAACATGCGGACGAGCGTGTCGAGCGACGTGCCGCCGCCGGTGCGCTGCAGCAGTGCGGGCAGCCGCCGATCGCGCAGACGGCTGAGGCTGTCGACGCCGAGCACTTTGACGACACCTTCGTCGGTGTAGCCCGCGCGCGCCAGCACCTCGCGGATGCGAGCATACTGCGCCGCAGCCAGCAGCGGCGGCGCGTCTGAAGGCGCAACGCCCTCGATCATGTCGAAACGTGTTCTACCGTGCGCGTCGCGCGCCTGTCAACGGCGACCGGCCCGCGCCTGGTTCTGTCGGCGTCGTTCAGCACGATCTGACTCGGCGGTCGGATCACCGTCCCGATCCTTCCGGAATTGAGCCGTGCCTGAATTATTGCGGACGAAGGTGTTCGATGTCCGCGTCAGTTACAGGAAGCCGCAACGCTTTGCACCGATTGCGCCCGCATCTCTCCGTTCGAGAGCATGCCGGTCGCGGTGATGCGCTGGCCGACGTAATTCGGCAGTTTCAACGTGTGGGACGCATCCACGAGCTCGATGTTCGAGGAGCGCCTCTTCAGGAAACCCCATTTCCAACTGCGCGACTGCGGCGCATCCCCTCCGGTCGTGTCCTTCAGCCAGAAAATCTCTGCGTCGAACCTGAGGCACCCCGTGATAGTGGCAGGCGACGAGCCTTGAACATCCGCCTTCGCCGTCGAATCGATTGCCAGCGGTTTCGCGGTCAATTCCGCAGCCGGCGTTTTGAACGGCGATTCCGCAATAGCAGCACGCGTGGCCGTCGATTCCGCAGGCGAGCTCTTCACCGGTTCGACTGCCGGCGTGTTCCCCATCCTCGCGTAAGCTGGATGCGTCTCTACAGCGACAGGCGTGTCGGGCATCTTCGACGCGACCGTCTTCGGCGTGTCGCGTCGCCCTGCCGCTTTGGCAATATCGGGCTGCGACTTGACTTCCGCCTGCGCATTTGCGTCCACGCGCGGAGTCGCTTGCAACTGCGCCGCAGCAGTCGCCAATTCGGCTCGGCGAGACTGCCCGTGTGCCGTCATCAGTACGCCAAGAGCTGCGATGAAGATCGCCGCAAGAACAAACGCCAGCCTTGCACGCGAAGGTGCCGCCGATCCATTTCCTCGCGGCCGCTTCTTCACGTTCTTGAGCGGCGTCGATAGCCTTCTCAGTGAAATTCTTTGGAGCTGCGGATTCGCGGAAAGCAAATATCGTATCGATCGCGTCGGTTTGTTCGTTTTCTTTGCGCGCACAGAGGTCCTCCTCGGAGATCCTCCGGAGTGTCGGTATATGAATGGTGCAAATGGGGTGCCCGCATGAACCTGGTGATTGCCGTCCGTAACTCATACCAGTAGCTCGGGTTTGGGAACGCCACAAGGAACGCTGAGCAACGGTGGGCAGGACCGAACACCCGATTCCGTGATCTCGCGGCTGATGCTGCGCG
>DAIUKO010000134.1:12394-13568 GCA_036848175.1 Vicinamibacterales bacterium
CTCAACGACCCCTCAGCGTCAGCGGCGCGCATAGCAGCTAACGGCGGAAGCACGTCCAGTAATCTTCGAATGGTGTTGGCTGAACGTGTTCAGCGGGACGCACGCGGCCTTCCCGTGCCACGAGCGCCACGACGCGGCACTGGCTGTTATCAATAACGCGTGTCGTTCGCCACGGCGAGCGTCGCAGTGACCAGCATTCCGCCCATCGGCGGAAGCGCGGCGATCATTGCACGTTCGGCGTCGCGATCCGGTACGAGGAATCGACGCCGAACTTTTTGTAGTTCGAGAACTCGACGCTCCCGCCGCGGCGGAGGACCGCCAGGAGGCCGACGCGCACGCTGACGAAGTAGTCCGCCCGCGCCGGCAGCCACGATTCGCCGTTGACCTTGCGGCGCTGAAACGACGCCTTCGACCCTTTGTGCACCCGCGCCAGCAATCCGAACCCGATCGATACCGTGTCGATCGCCTCGGCGTCCAGCCGAACCAGTTCGTAGTCCGATTCGCTGATCCACGCGCGCACGTTGAAGTTGCGCATGATGCCGCCGGCGCGGGTGCGCGGGTTCGCGTCGTGGCGCGGCGTCAGCGCGAGCAGGATCGTGTCGTGCCCTTCGATCGCCTCGCGGCTGACCATGCGCACGTCGAAGACGCGATAGATGTCGTCGATGCTTTCTGCAAGCTCGCGACGCCGCCGCTCGCGCTCGCGTTCCTCTTTCGCCTTCATCTGCTCCGGATCCTTCGCGAGCTTGCGCGCGTATTCCTCGACGTGCTTCTGGCGTTCGCGGTCGCGCCGCTCGAGTTCCTGCGGTGGAATCGCCTTGCCATCCTCGGACAGCACACGCTGCCACCGCTCTTCGCCGGGAAGCCCGGGATAGCTCTCGAGAATCTTCACCGACTCACCGATCGGCTGGCCCGCCTTGTCCAGCTTTCGATCGCGGCGCGTCTCCACGTACATGTAGCCGAGCTGTCGAAATTCATCGGTGTCGAGGTGCTTGCGAACCTCCTGGAGGAACGCCTGCTGGTCAGGCAGCGGCCGTTGCTGTGCCGCGAGCGGCGTCGCGAGCACGGACAGCAGGACCAAAGCCGCTTTACAGCGCATGTAATAAGGATAGACGTGCTTGCCCGGCCCGCGGCTCGGAATCGGGCGTCACAAACGTCATCGCCGAGCTGGCGCAGC
>DAIUKO010000134.1:13668-18427 GCA_036848175.1 Vicinamibacterales bacterium
AAGGAGTTTGGCGTGAGCATGAGCTTTCCGAACGAGACATCGGAATATCGGGCCGCCCGCGACGCCCTTCTCGAAAGCGAAATCGCGTTGCGTCGGCAGATGGAGGCGGTCGCCGAGGAGCTTCGGGCCCTGCCGCCTGGAGGTGAGGTGCCCGAAGACTACGTATTCGACGTGATTGGTGCAGGAGGCGCCTCGACTGTCATCCGCATGTCAGAGCTGTTTCGCGGCGGCGACACGCTGATGATGTATCACTTCATGTTCCCGCGACACTCCAGGGACGAACGGCCTGGCCCCACCTCGGGAACCATGGCGAACGTGCCGCTCACCGAGGGGCCGTGCCCGTCCTGCACCGCGCTCATCGACATGTGGGACGGCACGATGCCGCACTTCGAGGGCTTGGGCGGCAATCTCGTCGTCGTGGCCCGAGCGCCCATCGCACGTGTCGCCGCCTTCGCGCGCGACAAGGGCTGGAAGCACACGCGGTTGGTCTCGGCAGCGAGCAACGCGTTCCGCCGCGACTACGGCGGCGACGGTCCGGACGGCGAGCCGGTGCCGATCATGACGGTGTTCAGACGCTGGCCTGATGGCGTCGTCAGGCTGCAGTGGGCCAGCGAATTGATTCACGAGACGCCCGATCCCGGCCAGGATCCGCGCCACCTCGGGACGGTAGAACCACTCTGGACTCTGTTCGACCTCACGCCTGCGGGACGCCCGGCGGGCGACGAGCAGATCGACTATCCCTGCTGTCACGGTCCGCGCGACAACTCGAGGATACTGCCTGCCCCAACTCGGTAGCCCTCAGTCGAACGCGAGAGACGCAATGCCGACGTCCACCCTGGCGCTGACTGCGCCGGAGCCTGACGCCAGGATGTCCCGGGTGTCGCTATTTGCCTTCGATGAAAACGCGTTTGAAAGCGCGTCGTTCGGTTTCGCCTTGCGGAGATCGGCAAGGTTGCTCTCGAACGCGACAGCGTCGTCGTCGAAGATTGACGTCGGGTTGATTTCGAGAACGTCGCCGCCGAGACAGGCTTCACTCTGAAATAGGCCTGTCCCGGCACGCCTTCAAGACCGCCACGGCGAACGGCAAAACCGTGCGCGAGGCCATTGCGGAAATTCTTACGGAGCACAGGTGCCGAATACGGTTCGAACGTCGGTCGAATTGACGAGCGCGTGTCCGTCCAGTGCGATGATGGCGGGTTTACTGTCGCGACGGCAGCCGTGCCGTTTGACAGAAGCTCAATCGCGCGGGGACATCGAATCCTCCCGGTACGCGACGGCATTCGTCAGGGCTTCAGGTTCGACTGGTTTCGTTAAGTGAGCGTCGATTCCAGCTTCCTTCGATCGCCGCTGGTCGTCTGGTTGTCCATAACCGGTGACGGCGACGATCCTCGTGTGCGACAACGCGGGATTCAATCGTAGTAGCCGAGCCACTTCATATCCATCACGACCGGGTAGCCCGATGTCCAACAGAATCACATCGGGTTTCGAACGCTGAGCCATCTCAACGGCCGCGAATCCGTCATGCGCGAGTTCTACGTGATGTCCAGTCATTTGGAGCATGGTCGCGAGCATCTCTGCTGCGTCGATGTTGTCGTCCACGACCAGTACGCGACGGCGGCCTCGGGCCGTCGGCTCCTGAGTGACGGGCACGGGTCGCAATTCCGGATGGTCGCGCTTCACGGGCATTCGAATGACGAATTCGCTGCCCGTGCCTGGCCCCTCGCTGTAGGCGTGCACGGTGCCGCCGTGGAGTTCCACGATTCCTTTCACGAGCGTGAGTCCGATCCCCAGTCCGCCTTGGGAGCGTGCGAGTGAACGCCGACCCTGAACGAACAAATCGAAAACGTTCGCGAGCAGGTCCTGCGGAATCCCGACACCCCAATCGCGCACGCGAATGAGAACCTCACCGCGATCTCGTTCCACGATCAGGCGAATGAGGCCAGGTCTTTCGCTGTGATTTGCGGCGTTTACCAAAAGATTGGTGATCGCCTGTGCAACGCGGATCGCGTCCGCCATCACTAGCACGGGTTCTGATGGCGCGTGAATCTCAAGCTTCTGACCACGCGCCTCGACGACGGTTTCTGCCGTATCAGCGGCGTGGCGAACGATTTCCATGAGATCCGCAGGTTCCTTTCTTAGCTCAATGCGTCGCAGAACGATTCGTGAGACATCGAGCAGGTCGTCAACGAGGCGCACCAGATGATTCACCTGCCGGTGTAAGACATCCTTTGCGCGCTGCACCGCGTCTTGGCCGGCTTGCGGCACGTCCAGAATGTGTAACGCGGTTCGAATCGGTGCGAGCGGATTTCGCAGCTCGTGTCCGAGCATCGCGAGGAACTCATCCTTATGGCGCAGCGATTCCTCCGTTCGCTTTCGCGCAATGGAGTACCGAATGGAGCGCTCCAGCAGTGCGGCGTCCGTCCGACCTTTCACCAGGTAGTCCATCGCGCCAGAGCGCATCGCTTCCAGATCGACATCACGATCGTTCTGGCCGGTCAACATGATCAGTGGCGCGGAGGATGCGGCGAACTGATGCAGCAGCTCCAAGCCGTTATGCGCACCGAGTCGATAGTCGATCAGGTACACGTCGTGTTCTCCGCGTTGCAGCGCGTTCACCGCTGCGGCGTACGTGGACACGCGATCCAGATCGAATCGAGTGTGGCCGCTTTCCTGCAGGAGATCACGAGTGACGACGTAATCGTCGTCATCGTCCTCGATGAGGCAAACGCGGATCGGCGCTTCCATCGTGCCTGCGAGCTACCGCTGGCGTTTCGGCAGCTCAACGATCTCCATCCAGTACTTGCCTAGCGTGGAGACGAGCGAGATGAGCGATTCGAACGTTACAGGCTTGGTGATGTACGAATTGGCATGCAGCTGGTAGCTGCGATGAATGTCTTCTTCCTCCTTGGACGTCGTCAGCACGATCACGGGAATCTCGCGCAGCTTCGGATCGGCCTTGATTTCTTCGAGGGCCTCCCGCCCATCCTTCTTTGGCATATTCAGGTCGAGGAGGATGATGCCAGGCGTCGGCGCGGCACCTGCTGCCGCATACTTGCCACGGCGTTTCAAATAGTCCATCAACTCGAGGCCGTCCTCGACGAATCGCAGGTCGTTGGCGAGATGATTGGCGACGAAGGCGTCGTGCGTCATCTCGCGATCATCCGCGTCGTCATCGGCCATCAGAATGGTGATCGGCTTCGCCACGAGATCCCCCACCGCTGTCGAGCGGCAATGTGAACGTAAACGTCGCGCCAGCCCCGGGTGTGCTGTCGGCGACAATCGTGCCACCGTGGCGCTCGACAATCTTCCGGCAAATCGCCAGGCCGATGCCAGTACCTTCGTATTCCTGTCGTCCGTGCAGGCGCTGAAAGACCTCGAAAATGCGCTCGCCATACTCGGGTTCGAACCCGATGCCATTGTCGCTCACGAAGACTTCGGCCATGTCGCCGCGGCGACGGCCGGAAACCGTCACCACGGGCGGTGTATCGGGGTGTCGAAACTTGAGCGCATTACCAACCAGATTCAGGAACAACTGCCGCATCTGCAACGGTGCCGCGAAGACCGGCGGGAGACTGCCAATTTCGACTCGCCCACCGGTCTGATGGAGTCGCAGCTCCAGGTCGGCCAAGACATCTTCGACGGCGGCGCGGAGATCGAGTGACACGAATGGTTCTGGCCGTGTAGAGACGCGGGAGAACGTGAGCAGATCATTGATCAGGCGACGCATGCGCTCGGCGGCGCTCAGCATCCGTGTCAGGTAATCGGCACCTTGCTCGTCGAGTGCAGCTGCCGACCGAACTCTGAGGCGGTCGCCAAAGGCTTGAATTTTCCGGAGCGGTTCCTGGAGGTCATGGGCCGCGACCGAGGCGAATTGCTCCAGCTCCCGATTGCTGCGTTGCAGCCGGTCGGCAGCCTCTTTGAGGCGATCCTCGGCGCGCTTGCGCTCCGTCAGATCCCGCGTGATCTTCCAAAACCCCTGCAACGACCCTGCGGCATCGGTGAATGCTGAAATCACGACGTTCGCCCAGAACGTCGTCCCGTCCTTCCGCACGCGCCATCCTTCGTCCTGAAACGTGCCGTCGCGGCGCGCCGCCTCGAGCTCCCGCTCGGGCCAGCCGGCCGTGACGGCGTCGCGAGGATAAAAGACGGAGAAGTGCTGGCCGATGATGTCGCTGGCAGCGTACCCTTTGATGCGCTCCGCTCCGGGATTCCAGCTCACCACGAATCCCCGCGGATCCAACCGAATGATCGCGTAGTCCTGGACATTCGCGACGAGCTGCCGGAATCGGTCCTCGTTTTCGCGGAGCGCCGTTTCGGTTTCGCGACGTGCGGTGAGGTCGCGGGTGATTTTCAGGAACCCGAGAAGCGTCCCCCCTTCGTCGCGCCACGCAGAGATGACAACGTTGGCCCAGAACTGCGATCCGTCTTTGCGAACGCGCCAGCCCTCATCTTCGAAATGGCCCGTCGTCGACGCGACTCGCAGTTCGTGATCCGGCCATCCGCGCTCACGCGCCTCCAGGGGATAGAAGATGGAGAAGTGCTTGCCGAGAATTTCCTCGGCTCTGTACGCCGTGATGCGCTCGGCGCCAGCGTTCCAGCTGTCCACTATGCCTTCAGAGGTCAAGAGCAGAATTGCGTAGTCTTGGACGCCCGAAACCATTGCGCGGAATTGTTCCTGTTCGGGGGCGACTCGGCGTGCCATGGGCGGATTATAGGAGGTAGCGTCGAGCTCCGTTGAGCGCCTCCGGATCAGCCATCG
>DAIUKO010000135.1:0-18375 GCA_036848175.1 Vicinamibacterales bacterium
CCCCTTCGCGCCGACGCGCAGACGCCGTCGGGTGAAATCAGCGGCACCATCGTCGACGGCAGCGGTCTGCCGGTGCCGGGCGTGACGGTCACGCTCAACAACGTGGCGACCAACGTCGCCCGCGTGGTGCAGACCAACGAATCGGGGTTGTATGTGATCTCGGCGATCCCGCCAGGCACGTACGATTTGAAAGCCGAGCTCACCGGTTTCAGCACCGTCGAACGGAAGGCGATCGTCGTGCAGGTCGGCAGCGCCAGCCGCATCTCGTTCACGATGGAGGTCGGCAACCTGTCGGAGACGCTCGAAGTCAAGGCAGGCGCGCCGCTGATCCAGACCGAGAACGCCGCCATCAGCACGGTCATCGAGAACCGCGCCATCGTCGAACTGCCGCTGAACGGCCGCAACTACCTGCAGCTCGCGTCGCTGATTCCAGGCGCGACGACCAACGGGCCCTCGTCGAGCCAGGGGAAGCAGCGCATGGGCGGCCAGCGCAACAGCTTTGCGCTGAACGTGGCGGGGCAGCGCGTCCACTACAACCACTACTCGCTCGACGGCGTCGAGAACACCGACCTGAACTTCAACTCGTACATGCTGCTGCCGTCGGTCGACGCCCTCGAGGAATTCAACGTCGTCTCGGGTCTGTTCGACGCCGAGTACGGCCGTGCGATCGCCCAGGTCAACGTCTCGACCAAGTCAGGATCGAATCAGTTCCACGGCACGGCGTTCGAGTTCCTCAGAAACTCCGCGCTCGATGCGAAGAACTATTTCGATCGGCGGGACGCGGAGATCCCGCCGTTCAAGCGGAATCAGTACGGCGGGACGGTCGGCGGTCCGGTCATCGTCCCGAAGGTCGTCGACGGCCGCAACCGCCTGTTCTTCATGTTCAACTGGGAAGGCCTGCGCGAGACCAAGTCGCTGACGGCGACGCCGTCCCTCCCGTTGACGGCGTGGCGCAGCGGCGACTTCTCCGGCCTGCGCGACGCGAGCGGGAACCTCATTCCGATCTACGACCCGGCGACGCGGGTGTTCGACGCCGCCGGCAACGTGCTGCAGGCGCCGACGGCATTCCCCGGCAACAGAATCCCGGCGAACCGCATCGATCCGGTTTCGCAGAAGCTGCTGGCGTACTTTCCACTGCCCGCTCAAGAGATCGCCGGACCGAACTACGTGAACAACGAGGCGCGGCACGCCGACGGCGATCAGTTCACGTATCGCTTCGATTTCACGCACGGCCCGTCGACGTGGATGTTCCGGCACAGCATCTCGCACGAACTTGGGTACGACCCGTTCCCCATCCCGGACATGGGGAGCAACACCGACACCGACGTCCACCAATTGGTGTTCAGCAATACGCGCACGCTCGGCAGCAACAAACTGAACGACGCGCGGGTTGGATTCGGCTATCTGAAGAACGGCCACATCTCGCCGCGCGCCGGCGTCGACAACGTCGTCAAGACGCTGGGTCTCAACATCCCCTCCGACAACCCGCTCTACTGGGGCGTGCCGAACATCAACATCACCGGGCTCTCGGGCCTCGGTGAAGAGAGCGACGCGCCGTTCATCAACAACGACAAGACGATTCAGCTCGTCGACAACTTCACGTGGACCGTCGCGACGCACCAGTTCAAGTTCGGCGGCGAGCTGCGGCATGTGATCTACGACCAGATCGGCGGCGTGGTGACGCGCGGCCGCTTTGCGTTCGACGGCCGCTACACGCAGGACCCGCTCGCGCCGGCGGCGCTGCGCGGCGGCGCCGCCTTTGCCGATTTCCTGCTCGGCACGTTCAACCGGGCGGAAAACCAGGTTGGCGCGCCGATCGCCGACTTCCGTTCGAACTACTTTGCGTTCTACGGGCAGGACAGCTGGCGGATCGGTTCCAGGGTCACGATGAACTACGGGCTGCGCTGGGAGTACGACCAGCCGTTCACCGACGAGCTCGACAAGATCGTGAACATCGATTTCGACTGGTTCAACTCGCATCCGCCGATCTTCGTCCGCACCGGCACGGGCGATCCCTATGAAGGGAACCCGCCGTTCCGCCTCGCGCCCGACATTCAGTACGTGCGCGACGGACGCTTCGGCCGCGGCGCGTACATACCGGACAAGAACGACTTCGCGCCGCGCATCGGCGTCGCGTGGACGGTGACGCCGCAGACCGTGGTGCGGAGCGGCGGCGGGCTCTACTACGTGCGCGACATCGGCAACGCGGTATTCGACACGGTGCGCAACGCGCCGTTTACGATCCGCCGCGACGAGCCGGCGGAGAGCTTCCGCCCGAACCTGAGCTTCCAGCAGCCGTTCGCGCGCACCGGCGCACCGACGTTCATCCTTGCCAACGAATTCAACTCACCATCTTCGTATGTGGGGCAGTGGTCCGTCGGCGTGCAGCGCGAGCTTGGCGGCAGCATGTCTGCGGAGGCGACCTACTTCGGATCGGTCGGCCGTCATCTCCGCCGGTTGATGAGCTACAACAACCCGGAGCCGAGCCAGCTGGCCAACTCGAACCTCGCGCGTCCGTTCCCGCAGTTCGGGAGCATCCAGGTGATGAACGCGCCGGGCAGCTCGCACTACAACGCGCTGTACCTGAAGCTGCAGCGGCGCTTCTCACAAGGCGTGAGCTTCCTCAGCTCGTTCTCGTACGCCAAGTCGATCGACAACGGCAGCGGCATCCGCACGACGGATGGCGACTCGCTGACGCCGTCGAACAACTACGACCTCGAGCTGGAGCGGGGACTCTCGGCGTTCGACTTCCGCAAGCGCTGGACGACGTCGTGGCTGTGGGATCTGCCGTTCGGACGGAATCGCGCGCACCTGAATAGCGGCGGCGTGACCGACGCGGTCCTGGGCGGCTGGCAGATCGGCGGCATCTTCACGCTGCAGGACGGATTCCCGCTGACGGTGACCTGCGGACCCGGCAACGTCCAGAACGGCGGCGGCGTCTGTTATCCGGATGCGACCGGTACCGACTGGCAGCTGCCGTCCAGCGAGCGCACGCGGACGCACTACTTCAATACCGGCGCGTTCGTGGATCGGAGTCCGGCCAACGGTCCGTTCCGCTACGGCACGGTCCATCGCAATTCAGTGATCGGGCCCGGCATCGTGAGCCTCGACGCCTCGGCGAACAAACGCTTCATGATCGGCAACTCGAAGTACCTCGAAGCGCGCATCGAGGTGTTCAATCTGCCGAACCTCCCGATCTGGAACCAGCCCGGCTCGCAGCTGCGCACGCCGAACTACGGCGTGATCACGAGCACGCGCCTCGATTCGAGGCAGATTCAGATCGGGGCGAAGTTCGTCTTCTGAGCGAACGGAGGAATACGGAGGAAACAGAGTTCACAAACGGAGGAACGGAGCGAACGGAGGACGAACAGAGAAGAAACCGATGGGCGCCGACCGCGCCACCGGCGCCGCTACGCGGCGCGCGTCGAACCTCTTCTCTGTTATGCTCCGTTTCTCCGTTCCTCCGTTTGTAAAATCCCGTTGCCTCTAACTGACAAACGATGATGCGCGTGATGAGAGCGATCGGACTCATGTTCGCGATCGCGGCAGCCGTAACAGCTGCGCAGGCGCCGACTGGGCCGGTGCCGCCGACTGTGGACGAGCGTCGGGAGATCGACAAGAAACTCAGCGAGCTCACGTCACAGATCGACGCGCTCAGTGCGAGCAAGGCCGACTCGGCCCTTCTTGCTGACGTCGCCGTCTATCGGAAGGCGGCCGAGTTCATCCTGAGGTTCCCCGAGGAATTCGCCACGAAGGCGTTCGTCCCCGACACGATCCGCGTCCTCGACACCGGGTTGACGCGCGCGCGCGAGTTGAAGGCGGGGACGCCGTCGTGGCCGAAGCGGACAGGGCACGTCGTCCGCGGCTACGTGTCGAAACTTGATGGCAGCGTGCAGCCGTACGGGTTGACGATTCCTTCCTCGTACGACGGAACCAAACCGGTCAGGCTCGACATCTGGCAGCACGGCACCAACCGCGCGCTCAACGAAGTCGCCTTCATCATCCAGCAGGAGAGCGATCGACCGATTCCTCCCGAGCAGAACTACATCCAGATCGAGCCGCTCGGCCGCACCAACGTGGCCTACCGCTGGGCCGGCGAAGCGGACCTGTTCGAGTCGCTCGCATCGGTGCAGCAGCGCTACAACATCGATCCGAAACGGATCGTGCTGCGCGGCTTTTCGATGGGCGGCGCGAGCACGTGGCATCTCGGTCTGCATCATCCCGGTCGATGGGCGGCGATCGAAGCGGGCGCCGGCTTCACCGAGACGCGCAAGTACGGGCGCAGGGAATCGCTGCCGCCGGACCAGCAGGCGATGCTGCATTACTACGATGCGGTCGACTACTCCCTCAACGCCTTCAACACGCCCACCGTCGGCTACGGCGGCGAGGACGATGCGCAGCTGCAGGCGTCGGTGAATATTCGCGAGCAGTTGACGAAGGAAGGCTTCCGCGTTACCGCGGACGGCCCGTTCCGCTGGGTGACCACCGATCTGCGCGCACTGTTCCTCGTCGGCCCGAAGACCGGCCACTCCTGGCATCCCGACAGCCGGGCTGCGTCGAATGTCTTCATCAACAAGGCGCTCGAGAGCGCGGACAAGGTTCCGGATCGCGTGCGCTTCGTCACCTACACGACCCGCTTCAACCGCGCCCACTGGCTGACCATCGACGCCCTCGACGAGACCTACACGCGCGCCGACGTGGATGCGACGCGAAGTCCGGACGGCAAGCGCTACACGGTGACGACGAAAAACGTGAACCGCCTGACGATCGAGGGATCGGGCGAATCGTTCACCATCGACGGCCAGACGGTTTCACTCGTGGGGCGGCCCTCTCAGGGCCGCCAACACGGGCTGACGTTCGAACACACACATGGCACCTGGACGATCGCGAAAGGCGATCCGTCCGGCCTGCGCAAGATTCACGGACTGCAGGGACCGGTGGACGATGCGTTCATGGATGCGTTTCTGTGTGTGCGTCCGACCGGCGCCGCCTGGAACGCGATCGCGAAGGAATGGCCGGAGAAGACGCTGGACGTGTTTCGCGCCAACTTCGCAAAGTGGCTGCGCGGCGACGTGCGGATCAAAGACGATCGCGCTGTCACCGACCGCGACCTCGCCGACAACAACGTGATCCTCTTCGGCGATCCCGCCAGCAACAGCGTGATGGCCAAGATCATCGGCAAACTGCCGCTGCGCTGGACGAAGTCGTCGATCGACATCGGGACGCACACGTTCAACGCCGCCGATCACGTCGCGGTGATCGTCTTTCCGAATCCTCTGAACCCGAAGCGCTACGTCGTCCTCAACAGCGGCCACACGTTCGGCGACGAGGACTTCCGCGGCACCAACGCGTGGCTCTATCCACGCCTCGGCGACTACGCGGTCGTCAGAGGCAACGGCGACGTGGCGCTGTCAGGATTCTTCGACGAACATTGGCGGCTGAAGTGAGAGGGAACGGAGAGGCACGGAGACAACGGAGTTCACAAACGGAGGAACGGAGTCAACGGAGGACGAACGGAGACGAGGTTCGACGGCCGGCCTGCGTAGCAGGCCGGCTGACACCGACGGATCGGATCGAGATCATGAACGGCTCCGGATCTCGAGGCCGTTCATGATCTCGATCCGATTCGTCGGTGTGCGTCGCTTCGCGACGCCGTCGAACCGCTGTCGATCGCTCCGCACAAATCGGTGACCGCTGTGAGACGGCCTTTCTCCGTTCGTCCTCCGTTAACTCCGTTGCTCCGTTTGTGAACGTGATCCGGCGCCGTTGCGGTTTTTATCCGCGGCGCGTGGTGGCGAGCGCGAGGCGTCCCGACGTCAAACGATGCCGGTGATCTTTTTCTCCGCCGTCGGGAAGCCTTTCTCGAGCGGCGTCTTGAAGATCTCTTCGGCAATCGTCAGATAGAGATCGCCTGCAGTGTGCCGCATCTTCGAGTGCAGGCCGGTCTTCATCCCGCCGGCATGTCCGGCGAGGATCATCGCCAGCCCGTTGTCCTTGTGCGGATTCGCTTCGGCGTGCTCGTGCGCGAACAGCACGCAGGTGTTGTCGAGCAGATTGCCGTCGCCCTCCGGCGTCGCCTTCATCCGGTTGAGCAGGTAGGCGAACTCCTCGACGTGCCAGCGGCAGATGTCGCGCATCGTGCGCTGGCCTTCCGGCGACTCCGCGTTCGTATGCGTGTAGTCGTGATGGCGCAGCTGCGTGTAGCCGAGCCACGGCAGGCGGACCAGGCTCTGGCACTTGGTCAGCATGTACGACACGACCCGCGTCTGTCCCGACGCCAGCGCGTGGACGACGAGATCCGATTGGATCTTGGCGATGCGCGGGTAGTCGGTCAGGTCGGCGACGTCTTCAGGTTCCTTGATGTTCTTGCCGTAGTCCGACGGCAGACTCGAGATCGCCTTCTCCAGCTCACGCACCGACGTCAGGTGCTCGTCGAGCCGTTGCCGATCCGGCTGGCCGAGCGACGGCTGCAGGTCGGCGAGATCCTCGCGCACCGCGTCGAGCACGCTCTTCTTTCGTCCGACCCAGCTCTGATCGCGGACGCCGAACAGGCGATCGAACAGATTCTGCGGGATCATCTCCGGCGGCAGCGCCCGGTCGTATCCCGCCCAACTCAGGTTCCGATGGATGTTCTCGCCATGCGACTCCTGGCAGACGCCGACCTGGAGCGATCGGAACCGGGTCTCGCCGCGCATCGCGCCGGCGACGACTTGATCGATCGACGCACCGCCGGCGCCGCGTCCGGTGTAGGGCGTGCCCGACACGAGCGCGCTCATCGACTTGTGGTGCGTGTTGCCCGGCGCCGTCACCCGCGCGTTCGGGTTGTCGACGCCGCTGATCACGTGGATGTCGTGACGCAGCGACTCGAGCGGCGCCAGGCACGGCGTGAGCTCGTAGTCGGCGCCGAGCTCCCGCGGGATCCAGTAGCGCTCGGGGATGCCGTTGCCGTTGAACCAGAAGATGAAGCGCGGCGGCACGCCCGTCGCCGCCGGCGTCGCGGCGTACGCGGTGCCGTTCGCGTTGAACATCGCGGCCAGCGGCGGCAGGCCGACGCGGATCGCGGCGCCGGTCATGCTCAGGGTGCGAAGGAAGCGGCGTCGGCTAAGGGGCATGGGCGAGACCTTCCAGGAACTGCGGTGAGCGCACCAGCGCGATCAGCAGTTCCTTGAACTTGAACCCCGAGTCGCGGAACACAGCGAACGTCTTCTTGATCGTATCGCGATCGGCGCGTGTTTCGAGCCGGCCGAACGCGTAGCGGAACAGCTGCTTGACGACGCACTCCTGACACGCGGAGCTGCCGGCGAGCAGGCGTCCGATTTGCCTGGGCTCGGAAAACGACGAGTCGGCGAGACCGGCGATTTCGCCCTGGCTGTCGATCGGCAGCTCGACTTTCCTCACGGCCGCGCGGCGGCCGCTGCCCTCGAACTCGATCACTTCGCTGTCGCGCCAGCGCCCCGACGCATCGTAGTTCTCGAGGCCGAAGCCGATCGGATCCATCAGGCGATGACAGCTCGCGCACATCGGATTGGAGGCGTGCGCCTGCATGCGCTGCCGGCGCGCGAGCGGATGATCGGCCTCAGGCTCCGGGATCTGCGTGTTCACGCCCGGCGGTGGGTTCGGGACGTGCTGGCAGAGCAGCTGTTCGCGGATGAAGATGCCGCGCGCGGTTGGCGACGTTTCCACGGGACCGGCGTTCGATGCCAGAAACGATGCCTGACCGAGCAGACCCGATCGGTGCGAATCGGCCGGGAACGGCACGCGCTCGAATTCCCCGGACGGCGCCGGGACGCCGTAGAGGCGCGCGAGCTCGGAGTTGAGGAAGCTGTAGTCGGCGGTGAACGCCTCCATGAAATTCCGGTCGTTCCACACCAGATCGTCCAGCAGCATCCGCGTCTCCTGGACCATCATCGCCGCGAGCTCCGGGGTGAATTCCGGATAGCGCCGCCGATCCTTCACCGAGCCGAGCGCACGATCGAAGCGCAGCCACTCCGCGAAGAATTCGTCCACCGCCTGCCGCGCCGGCGGCCGATCGAGCATACGCCGCGCGACGCGCTCGATGCCGTCGGCCGTGCGCAGCTCGCCGGCATTCGCCGCCTCGAACAGCCGCTGGTCCGGCATCGTGTCCCACAGGAAATACGCGAGCCGGCTGGCGATCTCGTAGTCGCGAAACGTTCCGTCCCCGCCCTCGGCGTGGAAGAGGAACTTCGGCGACTGCAGCATCGCCTCGACGACGACGCGCGCGCCGTCGAGGAATTGCGCGCTCTTACCCGTCTGCGCGGTCTGTGCCGTGAAGAGCGCGGTGTAGCGATCGAGCTCCGCCTCGGTCAGCGGTCGGCGAAACGCGCGCTGGCCGAAGCTGCGGACGAACTGATCGCGGCATCGCGTGTCGATCGCCGGCACAGGCTTGCCCCTCGACGAAGCTGGGGGCAACCCTGAGCTTGTCGAAGGGTTACATGGAATGAGACCGTTCACGTCTCCGGCGCGAAACGCGTTCAGCGCCAGCTTCTCCGCCGCGCCGCTGTACGCCTCCGCGACCAGCGGCGGGATACCCTGCGTGCGCAGCTGATTCTTGAATCCGTTGACGAAGTCTTCGGGCGGAAATCGATCCGCAGGCCGGCTGAAGTCGTGCAGCAAGTCCCGGACCGTGTTGTTGTACTGGCTGTGCGTCAGCCGCCGCAGATGTTGATCCGGCGCCGACGCCGTCGTGCTGGCCGCGAGCCGCTCGCGAGCGGCGGCGACCGTGTCCGGCGACACGCCGGCCAGATACTCCACCCAGGTCCGCAGCGCCTCTTCGTCGAACGAACCCGGCTGGATTCGCAGACCTCCCGTGTGACGCACGCGATTGGTCGGCTTGTTGATCAGGAGCGAGCGCGACGGATCGGTGCGATCGACGAGCGCCGCCAGCGTCAGCCCGAAGGCGTCGATTTCGTCGGGGCTCGCGTTCGGTTCGGGAAAATGCAGACGCGTCGCCGACGCGACGCCGTCATCGGAGTGGCAGCCGCGGCACTGCGCGTTCTCGAAGATCGGATAGACGGTCCGCGTGAATGAAATCGGCGCCTGCGCGGCCAGCGCGGGAGCGATGAGCGCGATTGCGACGAGACAACAGGCGCGTGCGCTCATTTCTTCTCGCTCCCGGGGCTGAGCGGCACGCGCGGCGCCGGCCGCGCAGCCGACGAGACGACGGCCGCCGGGCGCTGCTTCTGGAACTGCGCGATCCCCTGCGGCGTGACCTGCGTCTCGCTGACGTACAGCCGCCGCAGGCTCGGGAGCCTGGCGAGGCGCGCCAACGTCTGATCGCCGACGGCGGTGTTCGAGAGATCGAGGCTCGTCAGGTTGCCGAGCGCCGCGAGATGAGACGCCGCCGAATCGTCGATCCCTTTGACGTTCCACAGACTCAACCGCTGCAGATTGCGCAGGCTCGCGAGCGTCTTCAAACCGTTCGACGTGATCGCCGCGCCGCTCAGATCGAGATGCTTGAGTTTTTCGAGCGTCGTCAGCTTCGCCAGGCCGAGGTCGGTGATGCGCGTGCCGCCGGCGATGCGGCACTCGGCCTCGCCGTCGGCCGGGCCGAGATCGTTCGGGCGCGGCGTGCCCAGCGCGACGCCGAAGCCGAGATTCAGATCCTCGAGCCCCGACAGCAATGAGATGGTGTCGAGCTCCAGATCGGTGACGACCGGCGCCCAGCACCAGCCGGCGTTGCGCCGCTGGATGCCATAGAAGCTCAGTTTCTTGAGCTTCGGCAACAGCTTCAGCACGTGCAGGCCGACTCCGCTGATCTTGTTGCCGCCCAGATTCAGCTCCTCGAGCTGCGACAGCGAGGCGAGATGCTCGAGACCGACGTCGGTGATCTGCGTGAAGCTGATATCGAGCGATCGGAGATTGGTCAGCTCGGCGACGTAGGCCAGGCTCGTGTCGGTGACGTCGGTACCGCGCAGGTTGAGCGACTTCAGGCGATGGTGACCGCGCAGGAACGCCATCGCCGCGTCGGTGATGAACTCGGCGGCGAACAGATTCAGATCCTCGAGCTGGTCGAGGCCTTTCAGCCGTTCGATGCCGCGGTCGGACACGTAGGTGAGCGAGAGATCGAGACGCTTCAGGCTTTTGACGCTCGCAACCTGTTCGAGGTCCGCGTCCGTCGCCCACGAGCGCGCCAGCGAGATCTCGACGATGTCGCCTTTCTGATCCTTGACGACCTCGCTGCGCTGCGCGCCGTCCGACGCCATCAGCGTGGAGAGCACGATCGCGATCAGGAGCATCAGCTTCGTCGCTCCCGTCTGGTGGAATCGCGATCGTATTGGATCTCGCAGCGCGGCAGCGCCGATTTCAACTGCGCGAATCCCTTCTCGGTGACGAGCGTGTGGTAGAGGTCCAGCTGGCGCAGACTGCCGAGCGCGGACAACGACGCGACCGCCGCATCGGTGATGTCCACGCTGTCGAGCTCGAGGTTCGTCAGCTTCATCAGCCCTTTCAGCTTCGCCAGTCCGGCGTCGTTGACCTGCGTGTGATCGAGATCCAACGATTCGAGATTGGTGAGCTTCGCGACGATGTCCATGGCGGCATTGGTCAGTTTCGTGTGCGACACGCTGAGGCGCTTCAGCCTCCCCAGGCCGGCGAGCTGTTTCACGCCCGCGTCGCTGAAGCGTCCGAAGTTCATGTGCAGCTCCTCGAGCTGCGACAGCGTTCCGATCGCGGTCAGACCTCTGTCGCCGACATCGGCACCCGACAGATCGAGCGACCTGAGCGTCGCGAGCGGCGCGAGCTGCGCGATGCCCTCGTCGGTCACGTCGGTGTACTTCAGCGACAACTTTTCGAGGCCGGTCAGCGCGCGCAACTGGACGAGGCCCTCGTCGCGAAGCGGTGTGTCGCTGAAACTGATCTCGCCGAGCGACGCGAGCCCGGCCAGCGCGCCCAGTCCGCTGCCTTCGACCAGCGTGTGACTGAGATCGAGGCTGCGAAGGTTCGTGAGCGGCGCGAGCTTCGCGAGCGCCGAATCAGAGAGCAGCGTGTGACTGAGATCCAGCGTGCGGAGTGCGCGAAGGCCCGCCAACTGCGTCACGCCGATCTCGCTGATCTCGGTGTCGCGAAGACTCAACTCCTCGAGCTGCGGCAGTTCCTGAAGAACCGCCACCTCACGATCGGTGATCGACGTCGAGTCGAGGGACACCGCCACTGCGTGTCCGTCGCGCTGCTCGACGCGTCCGCCCATCGCGCGCAGCCACGACGCGATCGCGCCTTCGCCCTTCCCGGCGACCGACGCGACGTCGGCGTCGCGCCTGGCGACGCGCGTCGACGATTCATCGGCGAGGACCGCGACGTCGGGAATCGCCGTGCGCAGCTCCTTGACGCCCGCTGCGGTCACGCGGCTGTATCGAACGTCGAGATCGCGAAGCTGTTTCAACGGCGCGAGTCGAGCGAGGCCCGCATTCGACACCTTCGTGCGGTACAACGACAGCTCCTCGAGGCTCGTCATGCGCGCCAGGTGCACGAGCCCGTTGTCGGTGACGTTCGAGCCGAGCAGATTCAGCCGTTTGAGCTTCGTCAGGTTGGCGAGATGGGCGAGTCCGGCATCCGAGATGCCGGTGCCATCCAGATTGAGCTCGGTGAGACTGGTGAGCGCGGCGAGGTTTCGAAGGCCTTCGTCGGTGATCGACGTGCCGGTCAGATACAGCTTGTCGAGGCCGGTCATGCGTCCGACGTGCATCATGCCGCGATCGTCGAAGAACCGGTTGTGACTGAGGTCGAGGTACTTGAGTTTCGTGAACGGCGCCAGCGCCGCGCCGGGCAGACGCGTCTGGTGCAGCCGCAGCTCCTCGATGCCCGGCACGACGGCCAACCGTTGCAGGACTGCGTCTTCGAGGGGGATATAGGTTTGAACCGGCTTGCTCAGAATCAGCTTCTCGAGCTCAGTCGAGGCGGCGAACAAGCCGATCGTGTCGGCAACGAGCGACGGCGGCTGGTTGTACCAGAGCCGCCCGTTGATGTAGAGCCCTTTCAGATGCGGCAGCGGCGGCAGCCGCGACAGCTCGTCCTTCAATCCCCACGCGCCCATCGAGATGCCGACGAGATCGAGCGTGTGAATGCGGAACTCGCGATCGGGAAGACTCTCCAGATCGAAAATCGGGCGCTGCTGACCTTCGAGAATCACCGCGCCGCCCAGGCGCAGCACGCGCTCGGCGACAATACGGTCAGCGGCGCCGTCGTTGTTGCCGCGGGTTTGCCGCGCCGGCTGCTGCGCGAATGCAGGAAGGGCGGCCCACACAATCGCCGCAATCGCCGCGCATCCGGCTCTCGACGCCATAATAGTCGCCGAGATCCTAACACCGACTGCGAACCGAGGAGGGATCGATGCCGTCACCATTTGAGTTCGAGATGCGCTTTGGCGGCGGCAGCCGGCGGCGTGATGACGACGACCCGATGCGCCTGCTCGTGGTGGGCGATTTCAGCGGCAAGCCCGCCGACCAGCGCCCGCCGCTGGCGAGCCGGCCAACGCTGCGCGTCGACGCCGACAATCTCGACGAGGTCATGCGGCGCTTGCGCCCGCAGCTGAGCCTGCCGGCGGGCGAGATCCGCTTCGACGAGATCGACGACTTTCATCCCGATCGGTTGTATGCGCGGCTCGATCTGTTCCAGACGCTGCGTCAGGCGCGCACAAACCCACCATCTGGAAGCGACGCGCTACTCGGCCGTTTGCTGGGGAAACCGGCCGAGCCCGCCGCCGCCCCGGCCGTTCAGCCGGGTACCGGCCTCGAAGCGCTGATTGAGCGCGTCGTCGCGCCGCACATCGTGAAGGACACGTCAGAGCAAACGAAGACGTATGTCATCGCCGTGGATAGCGCGACCTCCGAGCAGATGCGCGCGCTACTGCATCATCCGGCGTTTCAATCGCTCGAATCCGCGTGGCGCGGCGTGCGGTGGTTGATCGCGAACCTCGAGCTCGACGAGCACCTGCAGCTGCATCTGTTCGATGCGACGCGCGAGGAGCTGCTCGCCGATTTCGTCTCGGCCCGGGGCCAGGTCGCACAAACGGCCGTCCACGATGCGTTGATCGATCGCTGGCGCAACGTGCCGGGCGGCCAGGGCTGGTCGGCGCTCTTCGCCTTGATCGATTTCGGTCCGTCGGACGCGAGCGTCGGGCTGCTTGCGGCGCTCGGCCTGATCGCGCGGGAGGCGGGCGCGCCGCTGCTCGCGGGCGCCGAGTGGGCGTTGGCCGCAGATCCGGCTGGCTCGTTCGCCGCCTGGCAGGCGCTGCGGCGCAGCGAGGTCGCGCCGTGGATCGCGCTTGCGGCGCCGCGCATCCTGTTGCGCCTGCCGTACGGAAAGGCGACCGATCCGATCGATGCCTTTGCGTTCGAAGAGTTCGTCGGCGAGCCGGTCCACGAGGAGTTCCTGTGGGGCCATGCGTCGCTCGCGATGGCGCTGCTCATCGGCCGTGCGTTCACCGCCAACGGATGGGAGATGGAGCCGGGCGACGAGCGTGAGATCGGTGGTCTGCCGGTGTACACCTTCGTCCGCGACGGCGTGGCTGAGATGCAGGCGTGCGGCGAACGCTTCCTGACCGAGAAGCAGATCGACGCGTTGCTGAGGGCAGGCCTCGTCCCGATCGCAAGCCACCGCAATCGAGACGTGGTCGTGGCGATCCGGTTTCAGTCGGTGTCAGATCCGCCGGCGCCGATCGCGTGGTGATCGCCGCGCCGGTTGGCCGACTCCGCCAGTGTCCTCCATGAATCGGGATTCTGCCAGCTTGTTAGATTAGGGCATCGTCGCGAGACTATCTGTCTTGTGCCGGGAGGCCCCGACCCCGATCGGATTGGGCAATTCACGGACTTGATGGACGCGTACGCGGGCCCGATTCGACGCCTCTGCTCGGTCTATGCGGGGAACGCGATGGATCGAGAGGATCTTGCGCAAGACATCTACCTGGCAATCTGGCGTGCGCTCCCATCTTTTCGAGGAGACGCCAGTGTGCGTACGTGGTTGTACCGCATCGCCCACAACGTCGCGTTGACCTGGCAGGCGCGCGACCGCCGTCGACAGGCGTGCGAGAGGCCGCTCGACGAGGAGACCGACGCGGGCACGCAGATGGATCTGCGGCGCCTGGCGTTGAAACAGGCATTGGCGGCCATGACGCCGGGGGATCGGACGCTGACGCTGTTGTGGCTCGAGGGACTTTCGGCCGCCGAAATCGAGGACGTGACAGGCGTGCGGGCCGCCACCGTCGCTGTTCGCCTGAGCCGCATTCGAAAACGCCTTCAACCAGTCGAGGTGAAACCGTGAGCGACGATGCTCTCTCAATCCTGGCCGTTTGGATGTCGCAGCCGGTCGTCGGCAAAGAGGAGGTGCGGTCAGCCATTGACGCTGTTCTGGATAGGGACCGCGACGCACGGGCGCGCGACCGTCGGATGCGCCTCGGAGGGCTGTTCGCGCTGGCGCTCCTGTTGCCTGCGCTGGTGTGGAGTGCAGCCTTTGGCGTGACGGCGCTCGTTCGGGTCGCGTATGCCTTGATGGCGATCGGCTGTGCGATGAGCGCGGCCGCGGAGTTGCTCTATCTCGAGTGGTCCCGGCAGAGTCTGCCCGGGCCAGTCGATAACCGTTCACAGCTGCAGCGGACCGTCTTTCTGCTCGAGCGTCAAATTGCGGTGGTGAGAATGGCGCCGCTGTGGTCGTCGCCCGTCTTCATCGGCGTTGCGCTTATCGGTGTGTGGTTATCTCAAAACAGGACGCCTTCAGCGGCTTTCATCATCTGGACGTTCACCGTCGTCGGTTGGCTCGCGCTGGGCGCGTTCGTCACGACGGCGTGCAGAAGGCTTCACGAACGACGGCAACATGTCGAGCAACTGCTTCGTGAGCTCCTGTAACTATTAGATGTCGGCCCAACTATTGGTGCACCATCGCGGAAATAATTAGCGGTCCATTCATTCAACGCCCGAAGGCGTACAGGTGACTGTCGGTTCGCACGTAGATCTTCCCGTCGACGATGGCGGGCGTCGCGAGGATCTGTTCGTCGAGCTTGTTTCTGGCCAGGACCTTCAATTCCTCGCCGCCGTCGAGCACCACGACCACGCCCTCCTCGGACGCGATGTAGATCTTGTTGTCGGCGGCGATGGGCGACGAGTAGTAGTATCCCATCGCTCCGGTCCGTCCGCTGTAAACCAACTCGCCGGTCGCGCCCACTCGCGAGTAAACGATGCCGCCGTTCTGGACCGTAAAGAGGCGCCCGTTGTAGTAAAGCGGCGAAGGAACGCCGGGTGTGCCCTTGTGCTCCGACCAGGCGACGTGAGTGTCGTTGACTGCCTCCTTGCCGCCCGGGCGAACCGCCATCACGCGAGAGGCGTTGTTGGCATAGAGCTGCGCGACTCGTTCCGGATTCCTCTTTTCGGCTTCTACTTCGATGATGATGTCGGGCGCAGCGAAGAACACCATGCCGCCGCCGATTACCGGCGTGCTCTTCCCGCAAGGCGGAAGTCCCGCGACCCACCAGCGTTCCGCTCCGTCCGCGGGACTGTAGGCAATCAGCCGCTGGTTCGGTCCAAAGTCGCCGCCGAGGACAACGATCTCCTCGATCCCGTCATGCCGCCAATACACGGGTGTCGACCATCCGTATTGGAACTTCGAGCGGTCGGTCTTCCAGATCGTCTTGCCGTCGCGGCGATCAACGGCGAGCAAGTAAGCGTCTTTCCCTTGATGGTTGAGCACCAGCAAGTCGCCGGCGACAATCGGTGAAGCAACCGCGCCGTAGATGTTCCCGGGGATCGCGAGCCGGCGTTCCCACAGCAGCTTTCCATCGAAGTCGTAACTCAGCAACCCGTAAGACCCGAAGTAGACATAGACGCGTTCCCCGTCGGTGACAGGCGTGGGAGCTGCGGGACTGCTGATTTGGTGCACCTCTTCGATCGCTGCGGGCGCAACCGTCCGCCGCCACAGGATCTTGCCCGTGCGCTGGTCGATGCACAGGGTGGAGAGTTGTTTCGTCGCCCGATCGAAGTCGGTAAGGAAAACGCGTCCCTTGGAAATCACCGGCGACGACAGTCCGGAACCCACAGGAGTTTTCCAAAGAAGGTTCTGGCTCGGACCAAATTCCACCGGCGGCTTACCGTCACCGATTCCCGAAGCGTTCGGTCCCCTGAATTGCGGCCAGTCCGCTGCGCCGGCGGTATCGCACGCCAAGACCACGGCCAACAACAGGAAAAGTCTTTTCACAAAGCTCCTTTTCGTGATTAGCGCGTATCGTTGGAACGAAATGACGTCGACATCCTTCGGCGCCTGATAGGTGAACTGAACCGGGATTTCCAATTTGGCTTCCCCGAACACTCGGATACTACTCCCGCGCGAGCCGGCTCTGAGCGGTTCTCTGATCGCCGACGCTCGAGCGCCCAGCACACGTCGATGACATTACGTCTTCCCGCTGGCCAGCACCTTGGCGATCGCGGTGAGGGTGTTCCAGTTGCGCGTGGTAGCCGGTACCCCGAAGACTCGGTCCAACGTGCCGAGATAGCTGATGACCTTCATGTGCCTCCGGTACAGGCCGACGACGAACCGGTTCTCCCTCGCGAGGATCCTCACCAGCCACTTGCCGGTGGAGGGAAAGCGCATAGGCGTCGACGGCGCCGAACGAGGAGACTGGGACAGAACGCTCACGAAACGGACGATGTCGGGGCGGACCAGGTGCTCCGAGAAGAAGTCGCGAGACATCAGGCTGACGATTTCGCGCCCCTGGCAGATCACGATCTGGGCATCGAAGGGCAGCCTGCGTGCGAATTCAGCGCGCAGTTGCGCGCGGGAAACCGGCTTCCGGATCACAAAGGTACCCGCTGCGCCGATGTTGACTGCGTCGAGATGCTTCAGTTGTTCGGCGAGCGTCGAAGGCCGGAAGCTTCTATGACCGCCGACGTTGACGCCCCTCAGAAGAACCACGAGTGCCACGCGTCGCCTCCCGCTGGCGTCCCTCGCAGTGGTGCGAATTCTTCCAGCGCGCTCTTAGAATAAACCGCCATATGCGAACCAGCGACCGCAGAACACCTCTGACGCTTCTCAGCGTCGTCTGTCTTGGAATCGCGGGCTGCAGCGCGGGCCCGCCAGCCGCCCTCGCACCAACCGGGCGATTCGACGCTGACGTTTCGTTTCTCCGTCAGCACACGCAGGTTCTCGTCCTGACCGATCCGTCGGGCGCGCAGGTCGTCGTGGCGCCGGCTTATCAAGGACGCGTGATGACGAGTACGACGGGCGGCAGCGACCCACCGAGCTTCGGATGGATTGGCCGTGCCGCGATTGCCTCGGGTCAGCGGCAGCCGCACATGAATGTGTTCGGCGGCGAGGATCGGTTCTGGCTCGGTCCGGAAGGCGGACAATACGCGCTGTACTTCAAGGCCGGCGACCCCTTCGATCTCGATCACTGGCAGGTGCCGGAACCGCTCGATTGGGGCGCCTGGGATGTCGACACGCAGTCGGCGACATCGGTTCGCTTCCACAAGCGGATCACGCTCAGCAACTACGCCGGGACGCAGATGGCGATCGACGTCGATCGCACGGTCCGCATGCTGTCGCGCGACGATGCCCAGGTATTGCTCGGTGAATCGCCGAGCGACGCCGTACGCATGGTCGCCTTCGAATCGTCCAACACCGTGACGAACGCCGGTAGCGCACCGTGGAAACAGCAATCCGGTCTCGTCTCGGTGTGGATCCTCGGCATGTTCAATCCGTCACCCGAGACGACCATCGCCCTTCCGTACTCGGCTGGAGCCGACTCTACACTCGGCCCCATCGTCAACGACGCCTACTTCGGAAAGGTGCCGGCCGATCGCCTTGTCGTCAAACCGGCGGCGGTTCTCTTTCGTGGCGACGGACGCTATCGCAGCAAGATCGGATTGTCGCCTTCGCGAGCGCTCCCGATCGCGGGCAGCTACGATGCCGTCGGTCATGTGTTGACGCTGGTGCAGTACACGCGGCCGGCGGATGCATCCGCGTATGTGAACTCGATGTGGGAGATTCAGAAGGAACCCTATAAGGGCGATGTGATCAACAGCTACAACGACGGCCCGCCGGCGCCCGGCAAGCCGCCGCTCGGTCCATTCTTCGAGCTCGAAACCTCTTCACCGGCGTTGAGTCTTGCTCCAGCGGAGAAGTACACGCACGTGCACCGCACGTTTCATCTCGTCGGTCCGGAGGCTGACCTCGATCGAATCGCGCGCGCGACGATCAGAGTCGGGCTCGATGAGCTGAAGAATGCGTTCGCTGCACCGAGCGCGAGGTGAACGTCAGGCGCGAGGATGACGCGGAAGGGAACGATCGCGCGACTCATCGCGACTACAGCGCGCGACGAAACGACGAAACCACGAAACCACGAAACTGCGAAACCACGAAAAGACGCGCTTGAACGCA
>DAIUKO010000136.1:0-18367 GCA_036848175.1 Vicinamibacterales bacterium
AGGATCACGATCGCGCGTACGTCGTCGGCGAGACGACGTTCGGCAAGGCGCTCGTCCAGTCGATCTACAAGATCAGCGGCGCCGCCGGCCTCGCGTTGACGACCGCGCACTATTACACGCCGAGCGGCCGCCTCATTCAGCGGCCCTGGGACACGACGTTCGACGAGTATCTGAGCTACGGCCTCAAGGATCAGGAACAGGCGCGCCCGCACACGCCGAACGAGTTGAAGCATACCGATTCGGGACGGCCGGTCTACAGTGGCGGCGGCATCGAGCCCGACAAGCGGATCCCCGGCCCCGTGGAGGGCTTCAATCCGACACGCTTCGGGCGCACGTTGTACGCGCGGCAGCAGTTCGAACGCTTCGCGCAAAACTACGCGGCTGAAGGGGACACGCGGATCAGCGGCACGTCAACCGGCCGCAAGGTCGTGAAGCCGAGCTTCGTCGTCGACGACGCGATGGTGGCGGAATTCCGCGAGCAGCTCAAAAACGATCGCATCAAGATGGACGAGGAGAGTTTCAAGAAGGATCTCGACTTCATCAAGGCGATGATTCGATTCCGCATCGACGATGCGTTGTTCGGCATGGCCGAAGCGCGCCGCCACTTGATCGCCGTCGATCCTCAGGCACAGGCGGCGCTGTCATTGTTCGGGGAGGCGCAGAAGCTCACGGAGCTTAACAAGGCAAACAAGACGAAGGCGCATTAGGGGCAACAACCCCAAGTAATTGCGCTGCAGTTTGCGCTTGTCGCTATAACTAGGCCTTGTTACACTGGCGGCCGTTTCGAGCCCAGGGGCCGTCTTCCACCGCGTGGGTGAAGACGTGGGTTCGTGAAATCGGTCATTAGTCTGGTTGCATCCCAGTCCAACCAATCGTGTCATTGCGGATTGAGGATTGCGGATTGAGGATTTATTGCGGATTTCAGCGCAAAAATCCTCAATCAATCCGCAATCCTCAATCCGCAATCCGCAATCCGGATGGTCCCCGATGCGTCTGCAACGTCTCGAGATTAACGGCTTCAAATCGTTCTCCGATCGCTCCGAACTCGCCTTCGATCAGGGCGTCACCGCCATCGTCGGCCCCAACGGCTGTGGCAAGAGCAACGTCGCCGACGCCATCACCTGGGTGATGGGCGAGCAGAGCGCCAAGAGCCTCCGCGGCGACAAGATGGAAGACGTGATCTTCAGCGGCAGCGATGCGCGCAAGCCGACTGCGGCCGCCGAAGTCCGGTTGAGGTTCAGCGGTTTCCTCAAGACGATCGCCGACAACGGGAACGGCCACGCCAACGGTCACGGGAACGGCAACGGCAACGGTCACCACGAAGGGGCCGAGCAGATCGCCGAAGAGATCATCCAGTCGGTCGCGCGCGAAATCGAAGTGACGCGGCGGCTGTACCGCTCGGGCGAAAGCGAGTATTTGATCGACGGTCACCTGTGCAGGCTCCGCGACGTCCACGATCTGCTGATGGATACCGGCCTCGGCGCGAAGGCCTACGCCATCATCGAGCAAGGCAAGATCGGCATGATCCTCAGCACGCGGCCCACCGATCGGCGCCAGCTGATCGAGGAAGCGGCGGGGGTGACGAAGTACAAAGCGCGGCGCCGCGCCGCGGAGCTGAAGCTCGAGGCGGCGCAGCAGAATCTCACGCGCATCGACGACATCGTCTTCGAGGTCGAGAAGCAGCGCGGCGCGCTGAAGCGCCAGGCGGCGAAAGCGCGCCGGTATCAGAAGCTGCGCGACGAGCTGCGGCGCTGGGAAAAGGTCCTCTTCGCGCGGAAGTATCGGCAGCTCGCCGAGATCATCGAGTCGGCGCGCGCACGGCTCGGCGACGCGCGCGAGCGCGAGTCGCTCGCCGCGGCGCGGGTCGCCGAAGTCGAAACGGATCTGGGACGGCTGCGAATCGAGCTGGTGGAGACCGAGTCTCGCGCCACGCGCGCGCGCGAGGCGGCGCACGCCTGCGAGCTGGCCATCAACCGGCAGCGGCAGCAGGCGACGTACGATCGCGAGCAGGTCCAGTCGTTGAGCTCGCGCGCCGACATCGTCGCCGCCGAGCTCGGCGCCCTCGACTCGCGCCGCGAGCCGGCGCGTGCCGCGCTGGCCGCGCGGCGCGAAGCCGCCGCGACGGTTGCGGCGGATCGCGATCGGGCGGCGGCGACGCTGGCGGCGGAGTCCGACGCCTACGAAGTGGCGCACCGCGAAATCGAGGGTCTCGAAGCCGACGTCGAGGCGGCGCGCAGCGAAGTGTTCTCGGCGATCAATTCCGCGACGGCGCTCCGCCACGCGCTCGAACACGCCGCGGTGGCGCGCGATCGCGTAGCCGCCACCCTCTCGACGCTCGATGTCGAAGCGGGCGATCTCCGCGTGGAATCGGAACGGGCGGCGGGGGAACGAACGGCGGCCACCGACGGTCTGCGCCGCGCTCACGACGCGGTGGAGTCGACGCGCGTCGCACGGTCGGCGCGCGAGTCGGAGCTGGCCAGTGCGCGGATCGAGCACGAGTGGCGCGCGCGATCGGTGCGCTCGCGCGAGCACGATCTGGCCGGCCTCGAAGCGCGGTTGAAGTCGCTCGAGGAGCTGGAGGCGGCCCGTGCCGGTTACGGCGATGCGGCGCGCACGGTGCTGGCACAGGCCAACGGCAAGGTCAATCAGCGGGGCGCCGTCGCCGATTACCTCGAAGTCGAAACCGGCTACGAGCGCGCGGTCGAAGCCTGCCTCGGTGACCTGCTGGAGCACGTCGTCGTCGAGCGTCCGGAGCATGCCGTCGCGGGCTTCCAGGTCGTGCGAGACGCGGACGCTGGCCGTTGCGGCTTCCTCATCGCGTCGACCACGAGTCGCGACACAGCAAATCCCGATTCCCGAATCGCGAATCCCCCCCAGGCGCCGCACGACTGCGTGGCGCTCTCCTCCGTCGTCCACGTCAACGGTCCGTTCGCCGGCGCCATTGGCCCTGTGCTCGGCGATGCGTGGATCGCGCGCACCTACGAACGCGCCGCCGAGAGCACCGCGTTGACGGCGCTGCCGGTGGTGACGATCGAGGGCGACGTGTTCCGCGGTCCGCACCTCGTGTCCGGCGGCGGGCATGCGGGGGCGCGCGGCATTCTCGAAACCAAACGCGAGATCAAGGAGCTGCGAACCCGCATCGCGGCGGAGCGCGCGGCGCTGTTCGCTGTGGCGCAGGAGACCGCGCAGCTCGAAGCGACGATCGCGCAGGCCGCGAATGCGATCGCCGCCTTGCACGCCGAACATCACAAGCAGGAGAAAGTCATCGTTGCCTGCGAGTCGCAGCTGCGGCACGCCGGCGAAGAAGAGGCGCGGCTCGCGCAGAAGGCCGAGCAGTTGGCGCGCGAGCGCCGGCAGGCGGAAGAGGAGCGGAGCACGATCGAGCGGCGCGAGGAGGAAGCGCGCGCGTCAATTGCCCGCCTGGAGGAAGAGCAGCGCGCCGCCGAGGAGCGGCTCGCCACCGCCCAGCGCAACGTCATCGAAGCGCGCGAAGCGACCGACGATCTCAGCCGCCGCGCCGCTGAAGCACGCGCGGCGCACGCGGCGCTCGTCGAGCGCGCCAGCGCGCTCGACGCCGAGATTCAGCGCCTCGAGGAGGCGGCGGTGGAGCTCGAGCAGCGCGCCGCCGCCCTCGGCGTCGAGATCGCCGACGTGCGGAGCCGGATCGAGGAACTGCGCGCGGCGATCGTCGCCGGCGACGCGCAGCTCGACGTCGACGTCCGCGAGCTCGACAGACTACGCGGCGACGTGATGGCGGCCGACGAGGCGGTGACGGCGCTGCGCGTGCGGACCGACGAACACGAGACGATGATCAAGGAAGCGCGAGCCGCGCACGAATCGGTTCGTACGATTGTTTCGGAGCTCGACATCGCGCGCGCGACCGCGGAAGCCGATCTCTCGCATCTCTCGTACACCTGCGAGGACGCCGTTCACGCCACCCTCGACGACGTCGTCCGCGAGATTGACGCACTCGAGCGAGAAGGCAAGGCGCTTCCCGACGCTGCGATCGTGACCACGGACGAGCCCGAGGACGAAGAGGCCGACGCGACCGAACGCGTGGCGGCCGCTGAGCAGCGGACCCTCAGCGCCGAAGAGGCGATCGCCGCGCTGCGCGGCAGGATCGATCGCCTCGGCCCGGTGAACATGATGGCGATCGAGCAGTTCGACGAGCTCGAAACCCGCCACGCATTCCTGACGACGCAGCGCCGGGATCTCGTCGAATCGATCGCGCAGACGAGCGAAGCGATCAAGCGGATCGACGAGACCACGCGCCAGCGCTTCAACGAGGCGTTCACGGCCATCAATCGCAACTTCCAGGAAACCTTCAGCACGCTCTTCGGCGGAGGTCGCGCCGGCCTCACGCTGCTCGACGAGAGCGATCCGCTCGAAAGCGGAATCGAAATCATCGCGCAGCCGCCCGGCAAACGCCTGCAGAGCGTTCAGCTCCTGTCAGGCGGCGAGAAGGCCCTCACCGCGATCGCGCTCATGTTCGGCATGTTCAAGTACAAGCCGAGTCCCTTCTGCCTGCTCGACGAGATCGACGCGCCGCTCGACGACGCCAACATCGGCCGCTTCGTGGAGATGCTGCGCGGCATGCAGCAGCACACGCAGTTCATCGTCATCACGCATAACCGCAAAACCATGGAGATCGCCGACCGCCTGTACGGCGTTACCATGGAGGAGCCGGGCGTCTCGAAGCTGATCTCCGTTCAGTTGAACTGAGTCCTGTGACCCGGCGTATGTAGTACCCATGAAATACCTATCTGCGCTCGTGTTCCCGTTGGCAGTCGTGCTGGCGGGCTGCGACATGGGGCTCGCCCATCTGACCGGGCGCGCCACGGAGGAATGGACCCACCACTACACGCTGTCGCCAGGCGGCGAAATCCGGGTCGCCAATACGAACGGCAAGATCGACGTCGAGCCGTCGGACGGGCCGGAGGTGGAGGTTCGGGCCGAAAAAATCGCCCGCGCCGCGACCGATACCGGCGCCCGGGAACTGCTGCCGCGCATCAGCATCAAGGAAGAAGTGAGTCCGGAAAGAGTCTTCATCAGGACCGAGGGCATCAGCGGCATCATGATCGGCGCCGGCTTCGAAGTCCGCTATCACGTCCGCGCGCCCAGGAACGTGTTCGTCAACGTGGCGAACACGAACGGCCAAATCGCGCTCACCGGTCTCGGCGGGAAGGTGTTTGCCCGCACGACCAACGGGGCGGTCGTCGCCAAAGGGCTCAGCGGCGGCGTCGAGGCAAGCACGACCAACGGCATGGTCAACCTCGACTTCGCGTCCGTCGGCAAGGATCCGATTTCGGCGAAGACGACCAACGGCGGGGTCAGCATCAGCCTTCCCGACAGCGCGAAGGTGGATCTTTCCGCATCGTGGACCAATGGCGGCATCAACGTGTCGCCTGACTTGAACGTCGAGGTGTCGGAGCGATCGAGGCGCCGGCTCGAGGGACGCATGAACGGCGGCGGAACGCCAGTCGAGCTTCACACGACCAACGGCGGCATTCGCGTTCGAACGCGAACCAATGTCGACGCCGAGGATCCCAACGGGGAGCCCAACCTGCACAAACTCGAAGATCGAGGTCCTCGAGCCCCGCAGCCGCCGCGACCTCCGAAACCCGAGCGTGAACGAGGACAAAGCCACTAGATATCAACGGCTCAAACGGTTCACGAGCATCGCCGCTGTCGTCTGGGCCGTCGCCCTGCTCGGCGGATCGCTCGCGACCGGACTCACGCTCTCACTCCGCGACACCGCCGCCGCCATCTCCGGCCGTCTGGTGCCTTCGGCCTGGCAGGCTGGAGGCACGGTGCTCGTCTACGTTGTGCTGCTCACGCTCCTCAACGAAATCGGCAGCCTTCCCCTGTCGCTCTACAGCGGGCTGATTCTCGAACGCCGCTATCAGTTGTCGAACGAGACGTTCACCGGCTGGATGGCCGATCAGGCCAAGTCGCTGGCGGTCGGGCTCGTTCTCGGAAGCGGGGCCGCGGGGCTCGTCTACTGGTGCATCCGGCTGTCGCCTGATCGATGGTGGCTCGCAGCCGGCGCCGCGTTCGCGCTGATCCTCGTTGGCATGACCAATCTCGCGCCGATCGTCCTGTTGCCGCTCTTTTATTCCATCAAGCCGCTCGGTCGCGAGGTGCTGCGTGCGCGGCTGCTCGCGCTCGCGGACCGCGCCGGCGCTCGCGTGCTCGGCGCCTACGAATGGGGTCTGGCGGAGAAGACGAAGAAGGCGAACGCGGCACTGGCCGGCGTCGGCGGCACGCGGCGCATTCTCGTCTCCGACACGATGCTCGCCGAGTATTCGGACGATGAGATCGAAGTGGTCCTCGCGCACGAGCTGGCGCATCACGTGCACGGCGATATCTGGAAGGGCATCCTGTTCGAGAGTCTTCTCGTTCTTGGCGGTTTCTTTGTCGCGTCCGAAGTCTTGCACCGAAGTGCCAGCCGGATCGGGCTATCGGGCGTCGACGATGTCGCGGGGCTGCCGTTGCTGGTGCTCACGGCGGGGGGCGTGTCGCTGATGATGGTGCCGGTCGCGCACGCCATGTCGCGCGCATTCGAGCGAAGCGCCGATCGCTTCGCCCTCGACCTGACGCGCAATCCCGGGGCGTTCGTGTCCGCGATGCGGCGGCTCGGCGCGCAGAATCTCGCCGAGGAGCATCCGTCGAAAATCGTGCAGTTGCTGTTCTACAGCCACCCACCGATCCGCGAGCGGATTGCCGCCGCGCAAGCATTCAAGGCGTAGGCGGCGGCGTTGCGGCTAAGCGGCGAGCACCGCCGCGGCCACAGCCGCGACCGCTGCGACTTCCTCCACTCGGTCGCCGGTCGACGACGACGTGGGTGCCGTGGTCTGCGGGCGGCGCAACTCGGCGAGATGGTGCGCCACATGCCGCTGTTCCCAGATCATCAAACAGGAATACAGCACAGTATTGACGGCGAGATGAGTCTGTCGTCGGCTCAGCCACGCCGCCGCGTTGTAGGCGAGGCAGAGCGCCGCGATTCCGAACATTCCCGCGTGCACGCCAAGTTTCAGCGGCTCGCAATTACCGCACTGGAGTACTGGCAGGTCCATGGTCATATGGCCGAGAAGTGCAACGCGCGTGCCTATGAGCTTGACCGCGTACGCACGAACGGCTCGGAGCTTTTCAGCCTCGAGCCATTCGTCCCCTTACCCTAAATGGTTACTGTTTGGTACTTGCGGGTTCCTGTGACTTCGCCGCTTCCTCCTGGAGGAGGGCTTTGCGGCTCAGACGGATTTTGCCAGTCGGGTCGATGTTGATGACCTTCACGAGCAGCTGCTCGCCTTCCTTGAGCTCGTCGCGCACGTCTTTGACACGATGGGTCGCAATCTCCGACACGTGCAGGAGGCCATCGGTGCCCGGCATGATCTCCACGAACGCACCGAAATCCGTAATCCGCTGAACTTTGCCCAGATACGTCTTGTTCAGTTCAGGCGTCGCGGTGAGCTCCTGGATGATCGAGATCGCTTTCTGCGCCGAGGCGCCGTCGGCCGACGCGACGTTGACGCGGCCATCGTCTTCGACGTCGATCTTCACGCCGGTGCGTTCGATGATGCTGCGGATCATCTTCCCGCCCGGACCGATGACGTCGCGGATCTTGTCGACCGGAATCTTGATGGTGACGATGCGCGGCGCGAAGGCCGAGATGTTCTGACGCGCGACCGGCAGCGCCTCGCGCATCTTCTCGAGGATGTGCAGGCGGCCGCGGCGCGCCTGCTCGAGCGCCTTCTGCATCACTTCGGTCGTGATGCCGGTGACCTTGATGTCCATCTGCAGCGCGGTGATGCCCTCGGCCGTGCCGGCAACCTTGAAGTCCATGTCGCCGTAGTGGTCCTCGGCGCCGGCAATGTCGGACAGCACCGCGTACTTGCCGGTCGTCTCGTCCATCACCAGGCCCATGGCGATGCCCGCGACCGCGTTCTTGAGCGGCACGCCGGCGTCCATCATCGCGAGCGACCCGCCGCAGACCGACGCCATCGACGACGATCCGTTCGATTCGAGGATGTCCGAGACGACGCGGACCGTGTAGGGGAACTGCTCCTCGCCGGGAATCATCTGCGCCAGCGCACGCTCCGCGAGCGCGCCGTGGCCGACTTCGCGGCGTCCCGGGCCGCGCAGGAAGGCGACCTCGCCGACCGAGAAGGGCGGGAAGTTGTAGTGGAGCATGAAGCTCTTCCACTGTTCGCCCTCGAAGCTCTCGATCTTCTGCGCGTCTTCCGCGGTGCCGAGCGTGCAGGTGACGAGCGCCTGCGTTTCACCGCGTGTGAACACCGCCGACCCGTGCGTGCGCGGCAGCACGCTCGTTTCGATCCAGATCGAACGGACCTCGTCGAACTTACGGCCGTCGAGCCGGACGCCGTGCGTCAAGACCTCTTCGCGCAGCACTTTCTCTTTGAGGTCCTTGAAGATCTGCTTCGCCTCGAGCCGGCGCTCGACTTCGCCCTCCGGGATCGACGCCACGAGATCGTCGAGCACCTGATCGACGCGGTCGTAGTTTTCGAGCTTGCCGCGGATCCGCATCGCCTCCGTCAGCGGCACGAACACCTTCTCTTCGACGTCGCGATAGAAGTCGTGTCCAATCTCCTTCTTCTGCGTTTTGACCTTGGGCTTGCCGGCTTCCTCGGCGAGGCTGTCAATCGCGGCGACGATCTGCTTGATGGCGGCGTGCGCCGCCTGGAGCGCCTCGACCACCTGCTGCTCGGTGACTTCCCTGGCGCCGGCTTCGACCATCACGATGCCGTCGCTCGTGCCGGCGACGACGAGATCGATTCGGCTGATCTTCCGCTGCTCGAAGGTGGGGTTGATCACGTACTTGCCGTCGATGAGGCCGACGCGAACACCGGCGATGGTCTTCTCGAACGGAATCTCCGACAGCGCCAGCGCGGCGGACGCGCCGGTGATCGCCAGCACGTCGGTGTCGTTCTCGCCGTCTGCCGAGAGGACGAGTGCGATCACCTGCGTCTCGAACCGCCAGCCCGACGGAAACAGCGGACGGATCGGCCGATCGATGACGCGGCTCGTCAGCACTTCCTTCTCGGCTGGTTTGCCTTCGCGTTTGAAGAAGCCCCCGGGAATGCGTCCCGACGCGTAGGTGTACTCGCGGTAGTCCACGGTCAGCGGCAGGAAGTCGATCCCTTCTCGGGCGCTGGCGGCGCGGCAGGCCGTGACCAGCACGACCGAGTCGCCGCATTGGACGGTCACCGCGCCATGGGCCTGTTTGGCGAGTTTGCCGGTTTCAAAACGGAGTGTCTTGGTGTCGATGATGATTTCGCGGGTATGCATAAGCAAAACTTCGATGGAGAAACTGAAGCGCGCTTGCTCGCGCGCGGCACCGGGCGCCTACTTGCGGATGTTCAAACGCTTGATGAGATCGGCGTAGCGCTGCGCGTCTTTGGCTTTGAGGTAATCGAGCAGCCGGCGCCGCCGGCCGACCAGCATCAAGAGTCCACGGCGAGAGTGATGATCTTTCGCGTGGGCCTTGAAATGCTCGGTCAGGTAGTTGATCCGTTCGCTGAGAATGGCCACCTGGACTTCTGGTGAACCGGTGTCGGCGTCGTGTGTCTTGTAGCTGCCAATGAGCTCGGTCTTGCGATCTTTGGTTAGGGCCACTGAGCTGCCTCCACGCGCGCCCCAGAACCCGTTGCCGACCGCGGGGGTCCTTTGCCCCGCTTTGGGGACCGGATGCGCCGTATGTCCGGAAATTCCTTAGTCGAACAAGATCAACATGTTAGATCAAAATAACAAAGGGATGCAAAAGACCTGGCGTGCGCGCCCGCTCCGCGATCCCGACGAGCGCACCGCCCGTATCGAGCAGCCGAACCAGTCCGGCGTCGGCATCCACAGTCCCAAACGCCGAATCGCGACAGAAGTCCGCGGGCCCGAGTTCACGTCCCTGCACGGCGTGGCGCACGCCGTCGGTGGTCAACACGAGCGCTTTCAAGCCCGGCAACATCGACGCCAGAGGAACCACTGACGCGCGAGCGCGCTCGGGATCCCGCTCGGCCGCTGCCAGGTCGATCGCGTCGGCGAGCGTGAAGTCGCCGCTCCGCGTCCGCTGCAGCCGTTCCAGATGCGCACCGGTGGCGACGGCTTGCCCGAGGTCGTGCGCCAGCGAACGCACGTAGAACCCGGCGGAGCAGTCCAGGCTCAGCGTGACCCGGTCGTCCTCCACGCCGACGATCTCCAGTCGGCGCACCGAAACACGCGCCGGCGCCGGCGTGAGTCCTACAGCGGTCTGACCGAGGTCTGACCTGGGGTCTGACCCGGGTCTGACCCTGGGTCTGACTCGGGTCAGACCTCGAGCCAGACGATGGCTGCGTTTCCCGCCGATCTTCTTCGCCGAGAAGACCGGCGGCTGCTGAAGAAAGGTCCCGCGAAATGCGTTGAGCGCGCGATCGAGCGTGTCGCGCGATGGCAGGACACCGGTAAAGGTCGGCTCGAATGGCGTACCGCCCGCGTCGGCGGTTTCGGTGGAGATGCCGAGCCGGATCACCGCTTCGTACGACTTCTCGCTGGCGCTGAGGAAACGCGCCAGCCGCGTCGCGCGGCCGACGACCAGCGGCAGGACTCCGGTCGCGAGCGGATCCAGCGTGCCGGTGTGGCCGATCCGCCGCTCGCCCAGCACGCGCCGCACACGCGCGACGACATCGTGCGAGGTCGGACCCGCCGGCTTATTGATGATGAGCAGGCCGTCCATCGATGGCGGCGTCGATCTTTTCGATGAAGAGCTTCTGGAGCGAGTCGATCCCGCCGTGGACGGTGCAGCCGGCGGCGTTCTTGTGTCCGCCGCCGCCGAATTCCTTCGCCACCGCGCCGATGTCGATCTCGCCCTTCGAGCGCATGCTGACGCGGTACTCCTCGCCCTCGATCTGCTTGAAGAAGACGACCGCCTCGATCTCCTTCACCGTCAGCGGCAGATTGATGAGGCCCTCGGTGTCTTCGTACGTCCCGCCGGCTTGCCGCGCCATCTGATGATCGACGTAGACGATCGCGATGCGTCCGGTCTCGTCGAGCTGCATCGCGCTCAGCACCGCGCCGAACAGCTTCAGCCGCCCCATGTTGTTGCTGTCGTAGACGTTTCGTGCGACCAGGACCGGATCGACGCCCGCATCGAGACATTCGCGGCAGATGTCGAACGTGCGTGGCGAGATGCTCGAGTAATGGAACGAGCCGGTGTCGGTGAGAATCGCCAGGTAGACGTGGGTCGCGATCTCCCTGGTCAGTGGAACCGGGATCGCTCGCACGATGTCATAGACCATCTCGGCGCACGCCGCGGCGCTCGCGTCGAACCAGTTGATCTGTCCGTAGCTCGTGTTCCCGGGATGATGATCGATGTTGATCACGAAGAAGCGATCGAGGCCGGCGACGCCGGTGCGGCCGAGATCGCCGCACTCCATGATGATCGCCGCATCGAACTGACCCTCGACGCGCGGCGCGATGACGATCTCCGGCACGCCCGGAAACTGCATCAGCGGACCCGGTGCCGGATCCGCGTTCACGACGACGACGTCTTTGCCGAGCTCGCGAAGCGCGTAGGCCATCGACAGCTGCGAGCCGATCGAATCGCCGTCGGGACGGGAGTGCGAGGACAGCACGAAGCGTTGTCGCGTGCGGAGGGCGTCGACGATCTGATCAAGCGAGTCTCGGTTATTCGTCGTCATTCTCGGCGCGGGCGGTGTCGGGGGAGTCCCGGTCAGCTCCGTCGGTATGGAGCTCGTTGATCAGCTGCTCGATCCGATCCTGGCCGGCAATCGACTCGTCGTAGATGAACCGCAGCTCGGGCGCGCGCCGCAGGCGCAGGCGCGATCCGATCTGGCGGCGGAGAAACGGTGACGCGCGCTCGAGGGCGCGCTCGGAATTCCGGCGCGTCTTGTTCTCCTCGCCGGTCGGTCCGAGCGAGGTGAAGTAGACGCGCGCCTGCTGCAGATCCGGTGTCACCTGGACGCGCGTCAGCGTCACGAACCCGATGCCTGGATCGTGCACCTCGCGTGCGAGCAGGTTCGCGAGCTCGCCGCGAATCTGATCCGCGACGCGATCCGGACGCGAGCCTTGAGACATTACGTCAGAAACTCCACCTCGGTGCGTGTGATCAGACCGGGCTCGACGCGCTCGATCTCGTCGGCGACGGCGGCCAGCTCCCGATCCGCGTGCTTCTCGTCGCTGCTGACCGTGACCACGGCGAGTGCCGCCCGCTGCCAGAGGTCCTGATGCTCGACTTCCGACACGGCGACGTTGAACTTCTTCAGCCGGTCCTTGATCCGCCGAAGGACCATGCGCTTGTCTTTCAGCGATTGGCTGCCGGGAACGTGCAGCTCGACGGTCAACAAACCAACAGTCAAGTGTTACGCGGTGACTGGCACGCGCTCGTTGACGAACACTTCGATCAGGTCGCCGACCTTCAGATCGTTGAACCGTTCGAAGCCGATGCCGCACTCGAAGCCGGCTTTCACTTCACTCACATCGTCCTTGAAGCGGCGCAGCGATCCGATTCTGCCCTCGTAGACGACGACGTTGTCGCGCAGCAGGCGCGCCTGCGTATCGCCGGCGCGCGTGATGCGGCCTTCCGTGACCAGGCAGCCGGCGATCGTCCCGAACTTCGGGACCTTGAACAGCTCGCGGACCGCGGCGACGCCGATGCGCACTTCCTTGAACGTCGGCGCCAGGAGGCCGGTCATCGCCTTCTTCATCTCGTCGGTGACGTTGTAGATGACCGAATGCGGGCGGATCTCGACGCGCTCGCGGGCGGCGATCTCCTCGGCGTTCCGGTCCGGACGGACGTTGAAGGCGATGATGATCGCGTTGGATGCCGACGCCAGCAGCACGTCGGACTCGTTCACCGCACCGACGCCCGAGTGAATGATCCGGATCTTGACCTTCTCGTCGGACAGCTTGGCGAGCGTGTCGGCGAGGACTTCGGCCGAGCCCTGCACGTCGGCCTTGATGATGATCGGCAGCTCCTTCATGCCGCCTTCGGCGATCTGCGCCTGCAGCGATTCGAGCGTCAGGCGGCCGCCCTTCGCGCCGAGCGCGCGGGTCTTCGCCTGCTCCTCGCGGAACGTCGCAATCTGCCGCGCCTTGGCGGCGTCCGCGACCTGGAAGACGTCGCCCGGCTGCGGCAATCCGCCGAGGCCGAGCACTTCGACCGGCGTCGACGGTCCGGCCAGCTTCGTCGAGCGTCCGCGGTCGTCGATCAGCGCGCGCACGCGGCCGACGATCGGCCCGGCGATGAACGTGTCGCCGACGCTCAGCGTGCCGTCCTGCACCAGCACGGTCGCGACCGGGCCGCGCCCTTTGTCCAGTTTCGCCTCGAGCACCGTGCCGGTCGCGCTCCGCTTCGGATTCGCCTTGAGCTCGCCGAGCTCCGAGACGAGCAGAATCATCTCGAGCAGCAGCTCGAGGTTCTGCTTCTTCTTCGCCGACACTTCGACGGTGACCGTCCTGCCGCCCCATTCCTCCGGCATCAGATCGAGCTCGGTCAGCTCGCGCTTGACGCGTTCGGGCTGGGCGTTCGGCTTGTCGACCTTGTTGATCGCGACGATGATCGGCACGTTCGCAGCGCGTGCGTGATCGATCGCCTCCTTGGTCTGCGGCATCACGCCGTCGTCTGCGGCGACGACGAGGATGACGATGTCGGTGACCTTCGCGCCGCGCGCGCGCATCAGCGTGAACGCTTCGTGGCCCGGAGTATCGAGGAACACGATGTTCCGGCCGCTGACCGTGACCTGATACGCGCCGATATGCTGGGTGATGCCGCCGGCCTCGCGCTCGGCGACTCGCGTTTCGCGGATGGCGTCGAGCAGGCTCGTCTTACCGTGATCGACGTGGCCCATCACCGTCACCACCGGCGCGCGCGTGACGATGTCCTCGGCCCTGGCGTCGTCGCTGTCCACCTGGAGCAACTCCTCTTCGAAGCTGCGCATCTTCACGTCGGCGCCGAACTCGCGTGCGATCATCGTCGCCGTTTCGGTGTCGAGCGTGGAGTTGATGGTCATCATCAGCCGCTTCATCAGCAGCTTCGCGAGCACGTCCTTCACGCGCACGTCGAGCTTGTCCGCGAGATCCTTCACGGTCATGCCCTCGGCGAGCGTGATGTTCCGCGTGATTTGTGGCGGCGCCGTGTGCATCGGCGGCGGCGCCGGACGCGCCTGCTCTCGACGCTGTGTCGCGGCGGGACGACCCTGACCGCCGGGCCGCTGTTGATACGACGGCCGCGACGGCATGCCGGGACGCTGCGGGTACGGGGCGGTGGGCCGCGCCGGCGTGCTCGGCTGTTGCGTGCGCACTGGTTGCGACGGCAGCGGCCGCGGGCCGCCGACCGGCGTCTGCGGACGCGACGACGGATACGCCGGTCGTTGCGCGGCTGGTGCGCCCGCAGCCGGACGCGCAGCTACGGACGGCGGCGGCGGACGAACCGCGGTCGTTGCAGGTTGCGCCGGTGCCCCGGCGGCCGCCGGACGGGCGGTTGTCGGAATCGCAGGACGCTCTGACTTCACCACGGGACGTGGCACGATCCGAGGCGCTGATGTCGGCAACGGCGGCGTCGGCGTGGTCGGACGCTGCTCTTCAATTCGCAACCGCAGCGTGGGTGGCACGACACGACCTGGTGTCGACGGCTTCGGCGGCGGCGGCGCCTCGACAGCCGGAGCAGCAGCGGCGCGCGGCGCTTCGACCGGCGCGGGCGGTTCCGCGACCGGCGCCGCGGGCGGCGGCTCGACCCTGGCGCCTTTCTCGACCTTCTCGACGTGTTCGGCCGCTGGCGCTGGTGCCTCGGCGACGACAACCGGTTCGGGCGCGGCCGACGGCGGCGGCGGCGCGACGGCCACTGCGGGCTGCGGCTCGGCGACGGGCTCGGGTTCAGGCGCGGGCGCCGGTGCCGCCGCGGGTGGCGGGGCAGGCTTCGCGGTTTTGACCAGGCGCGGCGGCGGCAGCGTCGGCGCGGCCGGCTTCTGCGGCTCCGGCGCCTTTTTCGCGGGCGCACCTTTCTTGCCCTTCACGACTGGCGTCTCGGCGAAGATGTCCCCGCTCGGCAGCTGAATGTTCCGCTGCTTTGCGAGACGATCGACGAACTGGCGCGCCACGACTTCTTCGATCGTGCTCGACGCGCTTTTCACCTCGATGCCGTGATCGCGCTTGAGCAGCGCCGACACTTCCTGGCTCGTGGTGCCGAGCAGTTCCGCGACCTTGTATATCCGAACAGTTGCCAATGAGTGACCTCAGCCCAAATACCGGAATTACGAACCTTCTTCATCCGACGTCGGCGCTTCGCCGCGCGCGGCGGCGAGAATCTTGTCTGCGGTCTTGCCGCCAATGCCGGGAATCTCCGCCAGCTGCTCGGACGTCGCGGCCGCAACCGCCTCCTGAGAGGCGAAGCCCGCTTCGACGAGCCGGCGAACAGTCTTCTCGCCGACGCCGGCCAGCGTGTACGGCGCCGGCACGTCGCTCGCCGGCGCGTCGGTTGCCGGCTCGGTCCCGGTGCCGGGCGGCTGCACGTTCTCGATCGACGGGACGGCTTCGCTCGACGGCGCCGATTCCGTCGATCCGCCGAGCTCGAGTCCTTCGAACTGCGCCTCGACTTCGCGGCGCTTCTCCTCCTCGCTCTTGATGTCGATTCGCCACCCGGTGAGTTTGGCGGCGAGCCGGACGTTCTGGCCCTTCTTGCCGATCGCGAGCGACAGCTGTTTGTCCTCGACGATGACTTCCATCACGCGCTCGCGGTCGTCGACGATCGAGACGCGCTGCACCTTGGCAGGACTCAACGCGTTGGTGACGAAGGCGACCGCATCCTCGGACCATTCGACGATGTCGATTTTTTCGCCGCGCAGCTCGCGGATGATCGACTGGACGCGCGTGCCTTTCATGCCCACGCACGCGCCCACCGGATCCACGTCGCGCTCGCGCGAGTAGACCGCGACCTTCGCGCGATCGCCCGCTTCGCGCACGGCGCCGCGAATCATCACCGTGCCGTCGTAAATCTCCGGCACCTCCTGCTCGAACAGCTTGATGAGGAGCGCCGGATCGGTGCGCGACAGCACGATCTGCGGTCCCTTGGCGCTGCGATTGACGCCCTTGATCACCGTGCGCACGCGGTCGCCGGGTGTATAGCTTTCCGCGCGCGATTGTTCCTTGCGCGGCAGCACCGCTTCGATGCGTCCGACCTCGAGGATGATGTCGCCGTTCTCGAACCGCTTGATCGTTCCGTTGACGACTTCGCCGATCCGCTGGTTGTACTCGGCAAAGATGTTCTCGCGCTCGGCTTCACGGACCTTCTGAAAGATCACCTGCTTGGCCGTCTGCGCCGCAATCCGGCCGAGCACTTCGGTCGGCTTCGGAAACTCCATCTCGTCGCCGAGCTCGATGCTGTTCGCGACCTCGTCGCCGTACAGCGGGCGATACATCTCGCGCGCCTCGTTGATCGCGATTTCAGTGGCCGCGTTGGTCACCTCCTCGACCACCGTCTTGAGCGCGAACAAGTCGACCTGGCCGGTCTCGGTGTTGAACCGCGTCTTCAGGTTCTCGCCGGTCTTGTAGTACTTGCGGGACGCCGTGGCGACGGCCTCCTCGATGGCGCTGATGACGGTTTCCGGCTCGATGCCCTTTTCTTTGGCGAGGGCTTCGATCGTCTGCTGCAGAGGATTGCTCATATTCCCTTCTGTAGGGGCGGACGTGCGTGTCCACCCCGGGGCCGACACGTGGGTCGGCCCCTACGCCCTAAAACTCGACCTCGAGGTTCGCGCGACTAATCATGCCCAGCGGCACGCGGTGCCGCTTCTGGTCGTCCGCATCGATCACCACGTTACCGTCGTCGACGCCGCCGAGGGTTCCCCGCAGGAATGTCTGGCCGTCGACGGCCTCGCGCATCACCAGCTTCGCGCGCCGGCCGGCGAAGCGGCGATAGTCGTCAGCCTGGCGCAGCGGCCGATCGAGCCCTGGCGACGAGACTTCCAAGGTATAGGCCGAGGGTACGACGTCCTCCACATCGAGCATCGCGCTCAAGTCGCGGCTCACCCTGGCGCAGTCGTCGACGCTGACGCTCTCTTCCGCCGTCGCCGCTGGTCCCGGACGATCGATCTGGATGCGAAGGACCATCCCGGCGGCTTCCCGCCGGAACTGAACGTCGAAGATTTCGAGCCCGTAGCTCTCGGCCACGCGCCCGGCCAGGCTTCGAATCTGGTCGATGAGACTTCCGGCCCCCATCGCTCGGGCCCTTAAACTAAAAAAGTGGGCACATGCCCACTCGGTCCTACCACTAGGCCTCGAATCACAAATTCTACTACAGATCTGCCGCGCTACGCGGGCGGCTGAGCGGCCGGTCTGGCGATCAGATCGTAGTCGCGGGCGCCGACGATCTCGACCTCGACAAAATCGCCGGATCGAAAGGCCGACGGGTCGCATTCGGTCAGGAAGACCGACGCATCGATGTCGGGCGCCTGCGTCGCCAGGCGTCCCCGGAGGACGAGATCGTGCTCGGAAGAGGGGCCTTCGATGAGGATGCGGGCGCGTTCGCCGATGCGCCCGCGCTGCCGATGCTTGACCAGGCGCCTTTGCAGGCTCATGACCCGATTGCGCCGCGCCGCCTTCGTCTTCGACGGAACGTCATCGTCGAAGGCAAACGCCGACGTCCCTTCCTCGTGCGAGTACGTGAACACGCCGACGTGATCGAAGGCGTGGTCGCCGACGAAGCTGCACAGCTCTTCCATGTCTACGTCGGTCTCGCCGGGGAAGCCGACGATGAACGTCGTCCGCAGCGCGACGCCGGGGACGCGGCTGCGAATGCGCGACAGCAGTTTGTCGTAGGCCTGCCGCGTGCCGGGCCGCTTCATGCGCTTCAGCACCGCGTTCGACGCGTGCTGCAGCGGCAGGTCGATGTACTTGCAGACCTTCTCGCAATCGGCCATCGCCGCCAGCGTGTGCTCGTCGATCGTCGTCGGATACAGATAAAGAAGTCGGATCCACTCGAGGCCGTCGATGCCGTTCAGTTCGCGGAGCAGACGCGCCAGCGCTCCGCGCTCACCGCGATCGATGCCGTAGAAGGTCGTGTCCTGCGAGATGAGCATCAGCTCCTTGACGCCGCGCGCCGCGAGGGCGCGCGCTTCGCGGACGATCGACTCGGCCGGCCGGCTGCGGTAGTGGCCGCGCAGTGTCGGGATGATGCAGAACGCGCACTTGTAGTCGCAGCCTTCGGCGATCTTCACGTACGCGTAGTGCTTCGGCGTCGCCATCAGGCGAGGGGTCTCGGCGTCGTAGATGTAGGTTGGCAGCTCGCCCTTCGACAGGCTCAGGGCGAGCGTATCCTCTTCCGCTCGTGGTGAGCTTGTCGAACTTGGCAGCTCGCCCTTCGACAGGC
>DAIUKO010000137.1:0-11635 GCA_036848175.1 Vicinamibacterales bacterium
CGATGAACACGATGCACGGCGCGTTCTTCTTGCCCTGCTCGAACAGGTCGCGCACACGCGAGGCGCCGACGCCGACGAACATCTCGACGAAGTCAGAGCCGCTGATCGAGAAGAACGGCACGTTCGCTTCGCCCGCGACCGCGCGCGCGAGCAGCGTCTTGCCCGTTCCCGGAGGGCCCATCAACAGGACGCCCTTCGGAATGCGTCCGCCGAGCTTCTGGAATTTCTGCGGCTCCTTGAGGAACTCGATGATTTCCTGGAGCTCTTCTTTCGCTTCATCGACGCCGGCGACGTCCTTGAACGTCACCTTCTTCTGCGAGCTCGAAGAGAGCTTCGCCTTGCTCTTGCCGAACGACAGCGCCTTGTTGCCGCCGCTCTGCATCTGACGCATGAAGAAGATCCAGAAGCCGATCATCAGGAGGACCGGCGCCCACGAATAGAGCAACGACGCCCACGGGCTCGCCGTCGGCTCCTTCGACGAGACCTGCACGTTCTTGTCGATTAGCTTGTTGGCGAGACCTTCGTACTGGGTCGGCACGTAAAGGTGGAACGGATCGCCCGACTTCAGGTTGCCGCTGATGTCCTGGCCGGTGATGACGACGCTGCGGATGTCACCGCGATCCGCGTATGCAATGAATTCGCTGAAGGTGATGGTCTTTTCGTTGTGCTGAAACTTGGTGGAAAAATTCCAGATCAGCACGCCCACGATGACGAGCACCACCCAGAACAGCAAACTCTTCAAGGTCGAGTTCAAGCCGAGCCTCCAAACCGCGGGGTTCCAGAACCTTTCGCGCCGTGCGTAAGTCTCAAGAGTAGCACGTGTTGCGCGGATTCTGACACGCGAAAAGCCTCGTCAATTCCGTAACCCGCGACCCACACGATGCGGTCGGTTTCGTCGACCACAAGCGGGATCGCGTCCCGGTCGTGCCGTGCAATCTTGCGATCCACGAAAAAGTCCTGCAGCTTCTTCTGTCCGCCGAGCCCAACCGGACGGAAGCGGTCGCCCGGCCGGCGATTTCGTACGGCCAAACTTCCGCGGCAGAGGTCGCTGCACACGATCGCCACCGGACCTCTGCCCACCATTGCACCGGCGTCGATCGCATCGCCGTCGCACGACGCCGCGGCGTCGAGGACGACGCTTCGTGCCGAAACGACGCAGTTCGCATGAGGCAACGGGACTTCTCCTGGGATAGACAGCGGATATCGGAAAAGGTTCGCAGGGTTGGCCCGGTGAGAGTTGGTCTCGGCGCTCGCGGGTTTCCAGCGACCGACGGCATCCAGCGGTCTACCCGTTAAGACGAGCCGATCGTGAATGCGTTCCACGTGCTGTCCAGGTCCGTCGAAGGCGCGCGGTCCTTCCGGTCCCGCGACGCGCAGCGCGGCCTTCACATGATCGAGGCCGACCGGCCGTCCTCGGGCCAGATCGTTCATCGCACCCCAGACGACGATCTGTTGCAGCGGCGGTGGCAAACGGCCGAGCGCCGCGAGATCGATTTCGCGGAGATCGCCGGACTCCTTCGGCGAGACGACGATCTGTCTGGCGGCCTCGTTCGCCGCACCCTCCGCCCACGCCCACAGGTCGCGCGCGAGATCGGCCTCGCCGGCAAGGATGTCGACGATCGCCGGATTGAATCGATCCCGCAGCAGCGGAATCAACTCGGCTCGCACGCGATTTCTCGGGATCGTGACATCCGCATTCGATTCGTCGTCCGCGTACTGCGCGGCGCGATCGCCGTGCGCGCTGCGCTCGTCGAGCCACGTGCGCAACTCATGGCGGTGGCACGCCAGCAGCGGACGGACGACGCGGTCGTGGCGCGGATGCATCGCCGCGAGGCCGCGCGGTCCGGCGCCGCGGATGAGCCGAAGGAGGAACGTCTCCGCCTGGTCATCGCGCGTGTGGCCGAGCGCGACGACGTCGGCTCCGAAGTGCCGGCGCGCGCGCTCGAAGAACGCGTAGCGCGCCGTGTGCGCCGCGTCTTCGATCGATTGGCGATCGGCGCGCGCGCGCGCGGCCACGTCCTCGCGGTCGACCAGGATCGGGATGTCGAGGGCGGCGGCAATCGAGACGGCGAGATGTTCGTCCCGGTCTGCAGTCGGGCGGAGCTGGTGATTGAAGTGCGCGACGCCGGTGAACTGGAGCTCGCCGCGCAGGTCGAGCTCGCGCAGGATCGACACGAGCGCGGCCGAGTCCGACCCGCCCGACAGCGCCCCGATGACGCGGGTTTCCGCGCGAATCAGGTCGTGATCGCGGATGAATTGCCGGACGCGATCGAGGACGTTCATTGTCTTGCGTGGCTTGTCTTGTTTCCCGCAGTCCACCTTCGCGCTTCGCGCTACGGTGGACACCTTTCGCCTGAATCATGAGCGAAAAGTGGTGCCGGGGGCCGGACTCGAACCGGCGACCCCGCGCTTATGAGACGCGTGCTCTCACCAACTGAGCTACCCCGGCGGCGAACCTGGCATGTTAGCACGTGAAATTATCCGGCGGCGATCACGGCGGCGGCGAGGAGCGGAATCATGATCTCGTGATGGCCGACGAGAGAATATCCCCGGCCGGTGCCCGCGGTCGGCCGCTTCACGACGTTGGTCTGCGGACGGTACAACTGGATGAAATCGAGATTCACTGTTGTCAGCCCCGCGAGCGCGATGCCGCGATTCCGCGCGAGCGCGACCGCCTTGAGAAATACCTCCGGCAGGACAACCGCCGATCCGCAATTCAGGTAGACGCCCCGCTCGAGGCGGGCGACGTTCGACACGAAGTACCGGAAGTCGCGGAGACTCCCGTCGCCGAGCGCGGCCCCTGACGCGGCGGGATGCATATGAATGATGTCGGTGCCGATCGCCACGTGAACCGTCACCGGAATTCTCAGACGAGCGGCGGCAGTGAGGATGCTGCTGCGCGCGTACTGCGGCTCCTTTCCGCCGAGAAACTTCGTCACCGCCTGCCCGATTCCCAGGCCTGCCGCGACGCCGTCGTTGATCGCACCGTTCAACAGACGACCCGTCTCCTCGGCCATGCCGAACGTTCCGGGGCCGAGCGCCTCGTCCACGTCCTCCGACGTCGCGCCGACGAGCGCGATCTCGAAATCGTGGATGACGGCGGCGCCGTTGGTCGCAATCGCCGAGACGAAGCCGCGCTCCATCAGGTCGATCACCACGGGTCCGAGCCCGGTCTTGATCACATGCGCGCCGAGCCCCCAGAGGATGCCGCCGTCGCGCCGCTTTGCGTCCGCAATCGCGTCGACGATCGCCTTGAAGTCCGCAGCCGCGAGGATGTCAGGCAGCGAATCGACGAACGTGCGCACCGTTGCCGTCGGATCGCACGGCCGTGCGAAGTCCTCTGCGCGCGCCTTGCTCTTCCGCGACTTGAGCGGATACGTCCGGACATCGGACAGATCGAATTCGTCGTAGGTGAAAGGCATAAGTTCACAGTATGAGCATGGCGTCGCCGTAGCTGTAGAAGCGATAACGTTCGGCGATCGCCGCATCATACGCGGCCAGGACTCGCTCCCGCCCCGCAAATGCCGCAACCAGCATCAGCAGTGAGGATCGCGGCAGGTGGAAGTTGGTCAGCAGTCCACCGACGATGCGGAAGTCGTAGCCGGGATAGATGAAGAGATCGGTGGTGCCGCTGCCGGCCGCGATCCGGCCCGCGTGTGCGCCGGCGACCGCTTCGAGCGTCCGCGTCGTCGTCGTGCCGACGGCAATCACCCGCCGCCCGTCGTCGCGCGCCTGATTGATGACCGCCGCCGCTTGCTCGCTGATCTCGTACTGCTCCGCATCGAGGTGATGATCCTCGACGCGATCCACGCGCACCGGCTGAAAGGTCCCATAGCCGACGTGCAGTGTGATTTCGGCGACGTGAACGCCGCGGGCGTCCAGCGCGGCCAGCAGCGCTGGCGTGAAATGCAGTCCGGCGGTCGGCGCCGCGACCGATCCTCGCTCGCGCGCAAACACCGTCTGATAACGGTCGCGGTCGTCGGCACGGTCGCCGCGCTTGATGTACGGCGGCAGCGGGACGTGGCCGATGGCGTCGATGGCCGCGGCCAGCGGAGTGCCGTCCTCAGTCCAGAGACGGATGAGTCGTCGTCCGAAGAAATGCCGCTCGAGCACCTCACCATGTAGCGTGTGCAATCCTTCAAACACAATCCGCGCCCCAGGTTTCAGTTTTTGCCCAGGGTGCATCAACGCCTCCCACTCTTCGTCACTTTCGGTCTGACCGTGGTCTGACCGCGGTCTGACCGTGGTCTGACCGTGGTCTGACCGTGGTCTGACCGTGGTCTGACCGTGGTCTGACCCGAGTCTGACCTGTGGCGACTGACGAGGAGGCACTCGACGGCGCCGCCGCTCGGGACGCGATGACCGAGCAGGCGCGCGGGAAAGACTTTGGTGTTGTTGACGACGACCAGGTCGCCGGCGCGCAGCAGATCGGGCAGCGCGCTGACGACCGTGTGCGTCAGCGACCCGTCGTCGCGATGGAGATGCAGCAGCCGGGCGGCGCTGCGTTCAGCCGCCGGCTCCTGCGCGATGAGCTCTGGAGGAAGATCGAAATCGAACGCGCGGACGTCCATCCGCGGGTGATGTTAGTGGATCGTCGCCGGGAACCAGCCCCTCTTCGAATCGCGCCACTCATCGCCGAAGAGCGTCCACAACATCTGATCGAGGAGTTCGCCGTTGCGGCAAAACGATCGGCGCAGCACCCCTTCCTGCACCGCGCCGAGCTTTCGCAATGCCCCGTTGCCGCGTCCGTTCTTGACCACCGCGCGCGCTTCGAGCCGGTGCGCGCCGATGACGTCGAACGCGAAGTCGAGCGCGAGCTGGGCGCCGTCCACGAACAGTCCGGTGCCCCAGAACTCCGACGCGAGCGCGAAACCCCATTCCGCATTGCCGAAGTCAGGCTCGAGCGATCGAATCTGAAAGAGTCCGATGACCTGATCGGACCCGCGCACCGTCACCCCGAAGGACACGTACTGACCGATCGCGCGCTGGCTGTGCGCCCACACGATGAAGCGCTCGAACCCGGCGACGCTGGTCGGCGGCGGCGAGAGGAACTGCGCCACTTCGCCGGTGGACATCGCGGCGAACAGCGCCGGCGCGTCGGCCGTCTGCAATTCGCGCAGCGTGACCTTCGCGCCGGTCAGCGTCGGCAAGCCGCCGCGCCAGTCGTTCGATCCAACCAGCGGCGCGTGCAGCGGCCGCGGCGGCACAGGGACATCGTGCCGCTGATAAGGCAAGCGTTCCATTATTGCAAGACCTTCCGGCTTACGAGATGCCGCGATTAACCGTGCCCCAGACGATATTGGTCAAACCCTTCGCCGTACCCCAGACGATGTTCTGATCATCCCAGGTGCCCCAGACGATGTTCTGATCGTCGAGCGTGCCCCAGACGATGTTCTGATCGTCCAGCGTGCCCCACACGATGTTCTGATCGTCGCTGGTCCCCCACACGATGTTGCCGTCGTCGTCCATCTGACCGATGACCCGGTCGCTCCAGACGATGTTGGTGCCCCACACAATGTTGGTGCCCCAGACGATGTTCTGCGCGTCGACGTTGACCGACGTGCCCCACACGATGTTCTGGTCGTCGAGGGTGCCCCAGACGATGTTGGTACCCCAGACGATGTTGTTCACGTAGACCAGATTGCCGCTCAGGACTGCGTCGCCCCAGATCACCTGGCGCGACCACGGGTAGGTGCGGCTGCCGATCTGCGTGTGCGCGCGGTTGCCGACGCCGAGCCACCACGATCCGAGCGGCCGGTTGGTATCGATCGTCGAGGCCAGCTCGATGGCGCCCTGCGCGTTGATTTCGCCCGCGCCCTGCGTCAGGTAATCGGCATCGGCCAGCCGGATCGCGCTGTACTCGAGCAGCGCCTTCGCCAGATTCGGCGTCAGCGCCCGGTGCTGCGGCGCGACCACGTTCCGATCGTGCGCCTGCACCATCAACGCGATCACGCCGGTTGCGACGCCCGCCGACATGCTCGTTCCGCTCAGCGAGAGCAGCGGCTGATGGTTCGTGGCGCGCGTGCGGTTGTTCTTCAGCTCCTTGTAGAGGTACGACGAGACCTCCGTGTCCGCCGCGAGGTTGTGTCCCGGGGCCACGACGTCCGGCTTCGCGTACCCGTCGAACCACGACGGTCCGCGCGAGCTGTACGGCGCAACGACGTCGTCGGTCCGCGTCACGGTGTCGTTCGTATTTGCCGACCCGACGCAGATCGCCGACGGCGCGTTGCACGGCGACGTGACGCCGGTGTAGCCGACCTCTCCAGTTTCCTTTTCGCCGAAGTTGCCGGCGGAAGTCACGACGATCAGCCCGGCGGCGGTGGCTCTCTGAACCGCGACCACCAGCGGGTCGTACGCGGCCGGCGAGTAGATCGGGTGGCCGAGCGACAGGTTCACGACCTGGACGTTGAGCCCGTTCTTGTTCGCGGTGATGAACTCGATGGCCTTGATGACGTCGCTGGTTTTTCCGCGGCCGTTCTTGTCGAGGACCTTGAGGCCGACCAAGCGCACGTCGGGCGCGATGCCCTGATATTCGAAGTTGGACTGCCGGCCGCTGCTGCCGACGAGTCCCGCGATGTGCGTGCCGTGGCCGTAGTCGTCGTAGGCCGGCGCGGCCGTGCCGTCGCCTTTAGTGAAGTCGTAGAACGCGGTGATGCGTCCGGCGAAATCGTCGAGCGGGGCGATGCCCGAGTCGATGATCGCGACGCCAACGCCGCTCGTCGACGTGCCGAGGGAGACGGCCGACGGAAGGCCAAGGGTCTGCCGCAGGACGTTTCTCGAGATCGAGGACGAATGACTGCCCTGAAGCTGTACGAAATTCCTGTCGTAGCGGCGCTTTTTCCACGCCGTTGCCTCGACGGCTGAGTCCGCGGCAACCGATTCGATCCACGACAGATTCGCGAGGTCGTCGACATCGATGCTGTGAAGATCGACGGCAACGGCGTCGATGAGGGGATGCTCGGACTTGACGACGTCGCCATGCGCCTCGAGCGCCCTGCGAAGCGCGTCGCGATATCCGGGCTTGACCGAAATGATGACCGACTGGGTCGATTCGCCCGAGCGCTGTGATTCGCGAACAGCGCGGTCGACTTTTTCTTTCGACGAGTGGGAACCGGCGGTGGCAGGTTGAGCCGTCGTCAGGAACAGAAGACTGAGTAGAGAAGCGAACGCCGATCGCAGAGAGAGCATTGAATAACAGATGAGCAAGACACCAGCCATACAGATGAGGCAGACCCATCAGCGCTCTCTAATGTGTTCGATTCAAAGGTGTTGAGCTTCCATGCGGACGATGCGGGGCGATGCCGCGGCCGGCTTCACGGCTGTGCCCTAAAAGGACACGTCTTCACGGGCTGGCGCGGCGAAACGTGCTGAAACCGGCCACAAATTGACGAATTTGTCATGGTGTTCCATAACCGCGCGCGGGTGTTTCTCTCTCGCACATGCGGTTCACGGCGCTGCACCTCATGTTGTGGAGATCGTCTTGCACAGGGCTGGCAATACGTATGTACGACGTTGTCGTCGTCGGCGGCGGACCTGCCGGATTGAGCGCTGCGCTGATGCTCGGACGCTGCCGCCGACGCGTCCTGCTCTGCGATCTCGGCGAGCCGCGCAATCGGCGATCGCGCGCACTGCATGGCTATCTGACGCGCGACGGCATCGCGCCGGTAGAGCTCAACGACCTCGGCCGTCGTGAGCTGCCCGCCTACGGCGTCGAGGTCCGGCGTATCGGCGTGACGGGCGCCGAGCTCGCCAGCGATCACTACAGCGTCGCGCTGGCCGACGGCAAAGAGGAACAGGCGCGCTTTCTGTTGATCGCGACCGGCGTGGTCGACGACCTGCCGGGCATCGACGGCTTCGAGGACTGCTACGGCCGATCGATCTTTCACTGCCCGTACTGCGACGGGTGGGAAAGCCGCGACCGGCGGCTCGTCGCGTTCGGCGCTGCGCGCGAAGCGGCCGGACTGGCGCTCGCGCTGCGAACCTGGAGTCCGGACGTGGTGCTGTGCACGCACGGGACGCGGCTCGATCGCCGCTTCCGCGAACGGCTCGCCCGAAACGCGGTGGCGATCCGCACCGAACCGGTCACGCGCCTCGAGCATCGCGACGGACAGTTGACTGCCGTCGTGTTCGAAGGCGGCGATCGCATCGAGCGCGACGTCATCTTCTTCAGCACCGGGCAGCATCCGCAGTCGGACCTCGCCATCCGGCTCGGCTGCACGCTCACGCATCGCGGCACGGTGAAGACCGGCACGCTGTGCGACACCAACGTCCCGCGCGTGTTCGTCGCCGGCGATGCATCCCGCGACGCACAGTTTGTCGTCGTCGCGGCGGCCGAAGGCGTCAAGGCCGCGGTCGCGATCAACAAGGCGCTGCAGGCCGAGGAGCTGGCGACATGAAGCTGGTCGTGAATCCCGGCACCGACGCACGAAGCGCCCAGGCGGAGGCCGCCGCTTCGCAGCCGGACGCGCAGCCGCAGCCCGCGGGATCGACGCCGCGCGACATTCGCAGCGCCGCGCTGACGGTGATCGCCGCCGTCGCCGTCGTGCTGCTGCTGCAGTTCGCGCAGGCGATGATCATCCCGATCGTCCTGGCGGTGCTCATCAGCTACGCGATCGATCCGCTCGTCGACCGGCTCGAGCGATGGCATCTGCCGCGGCCGATCGGCGCCGCGATCGCGCTCACCGTCATCGTCGGCGCGGGCGGATATCTACTCTACGGCTTGCGCTGGGAGGCGCGGGCGATCGTCGAACAGCTGCCGCGCGGTGCGCGACGGTTCCGTCAGGCGCTCGAAAACGATCGGCCCGCGCCGCCGAGCGCGATCCAGCAGGTGCAGCAGGCGGCCAACGAGCTCGAGAAGGCCGCTGACGCCGCGGCGCCGCAGCCGGCGGCGCCCGGCGTGCAGCGTGTACGTGTCGAGCCGCCGCCATTCAACATCGGCGACTACGTGATGTGGGGATCGATGAGCGTCGCGACCGCGATCGGTCAGTTCGTGCTCGTCCTCTTTCTCACTTTTTTCCTCCTGGCGTCCGGCGATCTGTACCGGCGCAAGCTGGTCAAGATTGCGGGTCCGTCGCTGACGCAAAAGAAGATCACGTTGCAGATCCTGGCGGAGATCGATCGTCAGATCGAACGGTTCCTCCTCGTGCAGGTGTTCACCAGCTCGGTGGTCGCCGTCGCGACGTGGCTCGCGCTGCACGCGTTCGGCATGCAGCAGGCGGCGATGCTCGGCATCCTTGCCGGTGTCTTCAATTCGATTCCCTATTTCGGGCCGGTGATCGTCACCGGCCTGACCGCCTTCGTGGCGTTTCTGCAGTTCGGCAACATTCAGATGACGATCCTCGTCGCCGCCACCTCGCTCGCGATCACCAGCCTCGAAGGCTTGCTGCTGACGCCGTGGCTGACGAGCCGCGCCGCGCGCATGAACGCGGTGGCGGTGTTCGTCGGCTTGCTGTTCTGGGGATGGCTATGGGGCGCCTGGGGGATGCTGCTCGCCGTGCCGATGCTGATGGTGCTCAAGGCCATCTGCGATCACGTCGACGATCTGCGGTCAATCGGCGAGCTGCTCGGCGATTAGACGAACGCCCCCAGATTGAAGCGGCCGCGGGGCTGCAGGAGCGGCTTCCACAGATCGCCCACCTTCGCAATCCGCGCCGGGACGTTCTTCACCGTGAAATCCTCGATACGGACGCCGCGCGCGACTTCCTTCCAGGAGAGCGGCGTCGACACGGCCGCCTCGGGCCGCGGGCGGACGGAGTAAATCGACGCGAGCGTGCTTCCCCAGCGGTTCTGGTTGTAGTCGACGAGCACGCGGCCGCGGGGACGCTTCGCGACGCGGTATTCCGACGTGATGAGAGACCGGTTGCGGTTCGCCAGCTCCTGCGCCAGCGCCTTCGCGAAGGTCCACACCTGTTTCTGCTCGGGCCCGCGCACGATCGGGACGTACACATGCATGCCTTTCGATCCGGTCGTCTTCACGCACGACGGCATCTTCAGCGTGTCGAGCGCCTCGTGGACCACCTGCGCCGTCTCGAGGACCTGATCGAAGGTCGCGCCGACGCCGGGATCGAGATCGAAGTGCACGTAGTCCGGCCGATCGACGTCGTCGCACTTGGCGTACCACTGGTTGAGGTCGATGCAGCCCAGGTTGATGACCCACAACAGCGCCGCGAGATCCTGAATCATCGGGAAGTCGATGACGTTGCTCGATCCGTGATCGATTGAGCAGATCTCGATCCATGCCGGCCGCGGCGACGGCGCCCGCTTCATGAAGAAGAAGTCCGCCGACGCGCCGTGCGGGTAGCGCTTCATCACCATCGCGCGATCGCGGATGTGCGGCAGCAGGACGTCCGACACGTCCGCGTAGTACTGGATGAGATCGCCTTTCGTCAGACGCAGCTCGGGCCAGAAGATCTTGCGGAGGTTGGTGAGCCTGACCTCTTTTCCGGCGACGGTCAGGATGACGTTGTCCTGATCGCGCGGGATGATCAGCCGCGAGCGGCCCATTTGATCGGGGGAAGCTTCGGGGGACGCGCGCCGTGGACGACGGCGCCGCGGACGGGGACGTACGGCAGCTCGACGCCGTCGCGCGCCTGGCGCAGGAGCAGGCCGCCGCGCGACATATCGCCGCGACCGACGAAGTCGATCGGAAAGAGGAGGCGGTCGCCGAAGATCGCCGTCAATACGTCGACGTACTTCGGGGACGCCACGCTGCCGAGGAGCACGACCTCGCAGTCGGGGCCGATCTCGTGCACGAGCGCGCGTGCGCTCTTCTCGAGCGGACGCCGGTAGCTCGCGTTGCCTTGATGCACATCGCCGCAGGCAAACGCGGTGACCGCCTTGTGCGTGACGTAGACGTCCGCGCTGCGCAGTCCAGCATTCGGCGTGATGATCTGAACACCCAGGCCGACGATCGGATTGTCCGGCTCCGGCGGCGCCGCGAACCGCATCGCGTAGGTCAGCTTGCCGCGGAAATACAAACCGCTGATGAACGCGAAGACGTCGCCAAGCATCGCGCCTTTGCGCGAGCGCAGCGAGAGGGCCAGCTCGAACTTCGCGTTCGGCGACAGAATCTGCCTGGCGCGGATGCCGTTGCAGTTAGCGGGCGACAGAAGAAAGATTCGCGACGGCATTCAGGGAGGATCTACTCGAATCAATCACGGGCCGCTCCGTTGTCGCGGCCCGAGAACCGCAGTCCACGGTTTGTTGCCGACTCCTACCTCAAGCTGCTCAAACTTACCGCGAGCCAGTACATCACGATCAACGGAATCGCCGCAATCGCCACCATCGCGGCGATGATGCCGATGACGAACAGCCAGTCGGACGCCGTCGCCGGCTGGGGTCGAGCCGCGTGCCGCTCGAGCATCTCGAAATTCATGGCGTTCGATTTCCAGAACACGTCGGCAACGTCGCCGAACAACGGAATCACGCCGACGATGACGTCGATCGCGACGTTGAACACCATCCGCAGCAGCACGACGCGCGGCACGCGCAGGTGATGCGCCTGCAGGATGATCGCGCAGGAGAAGATCGCGGTGAGGACGTCGCCGATCCACGGCACCAGGCCGATCAGCGGGTCCCAGCCGAAGCGGATACTGGTGCCGGGAACGCGGAAGGCGTCGTCGAGGAGGCGCTGCAG
>DAIUKO010000137.1:11735-16638 GCA_036848175.1 Vicinamibacterales bacterium
GCACCGACCGTGAACCCTGCGCCCACCGAGGCCAGCAGCACGAGATCCCCTTTTTTCAACCGCCCCGAACAGACGGCATCGTTGAGCGCGAGTGGAATCGTCGCGGCCGTCGTGTTGCCGAACCGCTCGATGTTGATGATCACCTTCTGTGGCTCGATGCCGAGCTTGGCGCTTGCCGAGAGGATGATGCGGCGGTTCGCCTGATGCGACACGAACAGGTCGATGTCGCCCGGCCGGAGGCCGTTGCGGTCGAGCAGCCGGCGGGAGATCTCTTCCGTTTTCCGCACGGCGAACTTGAACACCGTCTGCCCGTCCTGCTTCACGTAGTGCAGGCGCCGATCGATCGTCTCGTGAGACGAGGGCATGCCGCTGCCGCCGGCGGGCATGCAGAGCGCCGGGCCGCCGCTCCCGTCGATCTCGTGCTCGAAGTCGAGAATCACCCCTTCGCCGTCGCGGGCGGCGGAGACGACGACCGCGCCCGCGCCGTCGCCGAACAGCACGCAGGTCGATCGATCCTTGTAGTCGATGATGCTCGACATCACATCGGCGCCGACCACCAGCGCGTGATCGTAGGCGCCGCTGGCGACGAACTGGCTGGCGGTGGTCAGCGAGTAGGTGAACGCCGAGCAGGCGGCGCTCAAATCGAAGCCCCACGCGCGGCGCGCGCCGATCTTTTCCTGGATGAGGCAGGCGGTGCTTGGAAAGAACATGTCCGGCGTCACGGTGCCGACGACAATGAAGCCGATGTCGTCCGGCGTGAGCCCGGCCTTGGCGATCGCCTTGACGGCGGCTTCGGTCCCGAGATCCGAAGTCGCGACGCCGTTCTCGACGATGTGGCGCTCGCGGATGCCGGTCCGCTGCAGGATCCAGTCGTCGCTCGTGTCGACCATCTTCTCCAGATCGGCGTTGGTGAGCAGCCGCGGCGGCACGAACGTCGCCAACGATCTGATCGTCGTCGGCCGTCCTCCGGCGCGCGGCTCGGTCCGTGGCGCGTGCCCCGAGCTTGTCGAATGGGCTACCACAATCGTGAGTCCCTTCGTTGTTCGACGGGCGCGATCAGCCCGAAATAGTCGTAGGCCCGCGGCGTGGCGACCCGGCCCCGCGGCGTGCGATCGAGGAAGCCGATCTGAATCAGAAACGGCTCGTAGATGTCTTCGATGGCGTCCTTCTCTTCGCTGATCGCCGCGGCGATCGTCCCGAGGCCGACCGGCCCGCCGCCGAACTTGTCGATGATCGTGCGCAGCAGCTTGCGATCGATCTCGTCGAAGCCGTACTCGTCGACTTCGAGCAGCTTGAGGCCGGCGTGCGCGACGTCGAGGGTGATGGTCCCGGTCGCGCGCACCTGCGCGTAGTCGCGGACGCGGCGCAGCAGCCGGTTCGCGATGCGCGGCGTCCCGCGCGCGCGGCGCGAGATTTCGACCGCTGCCGCGTCCTCGATCGGCACGCCGAGGATCCTCGCCGATCGGCGCACGATTTCCTCGAGGTCAGCCGGTGTGTAGAACTCGAGCCGGTGCGAGATGCCGAAGCGCGATCGCAACGGCGACGTCAGCAGGCCGGTCCTCGTCGTCGCGCCGACGAGCGTGAAGCGCTCGAGCCGCATCTTGACCGTGCGCGCGCTCGGTCCCTGACCGATGACGATGTCGACTTCGAAGTCCTCGAGCGCCGGATAGAGGATTTCCTCGACCGCCGGCGACATCCGGTGGATCTCGTCGATGAAGAGCACCTCGCCGTGCGCGAGGTTCGTGACGATGCCGACGAGATCGCCCGGCTTTTCAATCGCCGGCCCCGACGTGGCGCGAATCTGCACGCCGAGCTCGTTGGCCACGACGTAGGCCAGCGTCGTCTTGCCGAGGCCGGGCGGCCCGTGCAGCAGCACGTGGTCGAGCGGCTCGCCGCGCTGCTTTGCCGCCACGATCGCCACGTGCAGATTTTCACGGATGCGATCCTGGCCGATGTACTCGTCGAGCCGCCGCGGACGCAGTCCCGCTTCGTACTGCGCATCTTCGTCGACGCGTGCGGCGGAGATGACTCGATCGTCGGTCACTTGGCCAGTTCTCGGAGCGCCTGCTTCAGCGTGCGCTCGAATCCGCCGTCGGGCAAGGCTTTGATGGCGGTGGCGACCGCTTTTTCGGCGAGCGGCCGATGATACCCCAGGTTCACGAGCGCCGAGAGCACGTCTTCGCTCACCGTCGACGGCGCCGCGGCCGCGCCGTCGCCCGCGGCGGCGGCCGCCGACACGCGCGGCAGCCGATCTTTCAGCTCGAGCACGATCCGCTCCGACGTTTTCTTGCCGACGCCGGGAATACTCGTGAGCCGCGCGACGTCGCCGCGCTCGATCGCCCGCATCAACTCGATCGGTTCAATGCCCGACAACACCGCGAGCGCGAGCTTCGGGCCGATGCCGCTCGTCGAGATCAGCCGCTCGAACAAGTCCTGCTCGAGCGCCGTCGCGAAACCGTAAAGAGCGAGCGCGTCTTCGCGCACGTGCGTGTGAATGCGGAGCGCGACGTCGCTGCCAGCATCGCCGAGGACGTAAAACGTCGACAGCGGCACGAAGACGTCGTAGCCAACACCGTTGACATCGACGACGAGGCGGTTCGGATGTTTGTCGAGAATGCGTCCTCGCAGGTGCGCAATCACGATCGTGCGGGCTTGTACGTCCGCCAGCTCGTGGCCTTGCTGCGCGCCGGCATCGCGCTCGCGATGCGGCCCATCGACGCGATCGTTTCCGAGTGCACGTGGCAGATCGCGACGGCGAGCGCGTCGGCGGCGTCGTGCGGCGACGGGACCGCCGGGAGGCCGAGCATCAGCTTCACCATCTCCTGCACCTGATGCTTCTCGGCGCGGCCGTAGCCGACGACCGCGCGCTTGATGGCCGCGGGCGTGTATTCGTGCACCGGGACACCAGCCTCGACCGCCGCCAGCATCGCCACGCCGCGGGCGTGGCCGAGCTTCAGCGCGCTGCGGACGTTGACCGCATGAAAGAGATTTTCGACGGCGACACAATCGGGCCGCGATTCGCCGATGAGCGCGGTCAGGCGGGTATGAATGTCGAGCAGCTTGTCGGCGAAGGTTGCCGGCGAGGGCGGCGTGGCGATCGCCCCGCACAGAACGATCCGGTGGCGCGAGCCGTCGGTCTCGATGCAGCCGTAGCCGGTGCGCTTCGAGCCCGGATCGATCCCAAAGACTCTCACGCGAGCGACGCCTCGATCTCCTTTTCCGAGATGTCGAAGTTCGACGACACGTTCTGCACGTCGTCGTGATCCTCGAGGCCTTCCATCAGCTTCACCATCTGCTGCGCGGTCTTGCCTTCGAGCTTGACGTAGTTCTGCGGAATCATCGAGACCTTGGCCGTGGCCGGCTCGATGCCGAGCTTCTTGACCGCGTCGTTCACCGCCGGAAACGCGTCGGGCGCGGTGAACACTTCCCAGTTGTCCTCATCGTCCTGAAAATCGTCGGCACCCGCATCGAGCACCGCGTTCATCAGCTTGTCTTCGTCCGCTTTGGTCTTCTCGACGACGATGTAGCCCTTCTTGTGGAACATCCAGGCGACGGCGTTGGGCGCCGCGAGATTGCCACCGTGCTTTTCGAGCAGGTGGCGGATTTCACCCGCTGTGCGGTTCTTGTTGTCGGTGAGCACCTCGATGATCATCGCGGCGCCGCCGGGGCCGTACGCTTCGTAGTGGGCCTCTTCGTACGACACGCCCGGCTCCTGACCGGTGCCGCGGCGAATCGCGCGCTCGATGTTCTCGCGCGGCATGTTGCTCGCCTTCGCTTCCGCGATGATCGTGCGCAGGCGCGGGTTCATGTCGGGATCCCCGCCGCCGGCGCGTGCGGCGACGGTCAGCTCTTTGATGAGCCGCGTGAAAATCTTGCCGCGCTTGGCATCCGCGGCGCCTTTCTTGTGCTTGATGGAATGCCACTTTGAATGGCCGGACATGTCAGAACTCCCTGAAAAGTGCGGGAAAACTCGGAAAATTCTACACCCTTTTCGCGAGGATGATCCACACGTCGGCGCGCGCGTCCCAGCTCCGCCCGCGGTAGTCGCCGAGGACCGATTGCACGGCGAACCCGGCGCGCTCGAGCCGCCGCGTCATCTGCGGCACGGTCAGCGTGCGAAAGGTCAGCTCGAAACGATGCTCACGACGCTCGCCTCCGCGCCGTTCGATGTAGCGCTGCTCGAATGTCGTCAGCCGGCGCCGGCGATCCTGCGAGACCGACTCGACGAGCGTGAGATGCGCCGCGCCCTGCCGGCCGCGCAGCTGCACGCGATCGCGATACTCGCGCCAGTTCGGCACGTCGGGCACGAGGTCGACGCCGAACAGTCCCCGCGGCGCGATGACGCGCGCCACCGATGCCAGCGTCGCCGTCAGATCGGTGGAACGAATCAGCGACTGCAGGATGCCGTACGGCGCGATCACCGCGGGGAACGATGCGTCCGCGAAAGGCAGCGCGCGGATGTCGGCGCGCACCACGGGGATGCCGGGCGGGATTCGGGATGTGGGATTCGGGAGTCGTTGTGAGAATCGCTCGAGCATCGCCGCGGATCGATCGACGCCGATGATGTTCACGCCGGCTTTCGCGAGCGGCCGCGTGACGCGGCCGGTTCCGCACCCGAGCTCCAGCACCGGACCGTTCGTCTCCGCGACGACGCGGCGCCAGAACGGCACGTCGCGGCGGCCGAGCGTCTGCGCGTTCTCCCAGTCGTAGAACGGCGCATAGTCGTCCCAACCGTGCCAGCCTTCGCGGACGTCGTGGGCGGGATTCGGGGCGGGATTCGCGGCGGGATTTGGGATTCGGGATTTGGGATTTGATGGCACCGCCGCAATCCTAAGCGAATCCCCACTCAGGCAAGTCCCGAATCGCGACGAATCCCAAATCCCAAATCCCGAATCCCGCCGAA
>DAIUKO010000137.1:16738-18348 GCA_036848175.1 Vicinamibacterales bacterium
AATCCCGCCGAATCCCGAATCCCAAATCCCGAATCCCGACACGCGTCTAAGATGAGCGCATGGATGATCTCGAGCGATGGCGCGGTGAGTTCCCGATTCTCTCGCGCTGCGTCTACATGATCAACAACTCGCTCGGCGCGATGCCGCGGCAGACGGCGAAGCATCTCGCCGCCTACGCTGAGGCGTGGGCGACGCGCGGCGTGCGCGCGTGGGAGGATCGCTGGTGGGAGATGCCGGCGGAAGTCGGCAATCGCATCGCCGGCATCATCGGCGCCGCAGCTGGAACGATCAGCATGCACGAGAACGTGACAACGGCGCATCTCGTCGCGCTGTCATGCCTCCGGCCGTCAGGCCACCGCCGCCGGATCGTGTGCACCGCGATGGATTTTCCGTCGATGGTGTATCTGTTCCGTGGACAGGAGTCGGCGGGGTTCGAGGTGCACGTCGTGCCGGCGGAGGACGACCTCACGATCCGCATCGATCGCCTGCTCGACGCCATCGACGACACGACCGCCGTCGTCGCCTGCTCGCACGTGCTCTTCCGGACGTCGTACATCATGGATGCCGCCGCCATCGTCGCGCGTGCACGCGAGGTCGGCGCCGCCGTCATTCTCGATACCTATCAGTCGGCAGGCATCATCCCGGTGGACGTGGCGAACCTCGAGGTCGACTTCGCGGTCGGCGGCTGCCTGAAATGGCTGTGCGGCGGGCCGGGCAATGCGTTTCTCTACACGCGTCCGGATCTGCGCGGGACGCTGCGGCCGGCATTCACAGGCTGGGTGTCGCATCCGAATCCGTTCGCCTTCGACATCGATGACCCGTCGCTTCGCGGCGATGCGATGCACATGATGAACGGGACGCCGGCGATTCCGGCGTACTACGCCGCGCTGGCCGGACTCGACATCATCGGCGAGGTCGGCGTCGATCGAATTCGCACGAAATCGAAGACGCTGACGGCGCGGCTGCTGGCGCGCATCGACGACAACGGTTTCGAGTCGGCTGCGCCGCGCGATCCCGAACGGCTCGCCGGCACAGTGGCGGTCAACGTCCCTGATGCCGCGCTGGTCGCGCGCACGCTGAAATCGCGCGACTTCATCGTCGACTATCGACCGCCGGTCGGCGTCCGCATCTCGCCGCACTTCTACAACACGATCGACGAGGTCGATGCGATCATGTCCGAGATCGAATCGATCGTCGCGACCAGGCGCTACGACACCGGCGACAGCCGATCGCTCGTGACGTGACGCCTCGTCGCCGACCACACGCCCGCCGCTACGCCAGCGGCCTCCGTCAGCACGAGCAGCGTCGCGGTGGACGTGAAGAGGACCCGCCATTCGGCGGCGACACGTGTGACGTGGTCCGGTCCGATGACGACGAAGTGATTCGCGATCCCGAACACCAGCGACGCGGCCATCGTCGCCGCGACGACCCAGCCGCCGGCGGCCGGACGCGATCGCGAGATCCACAGGCCGGCGAGCGGGCCGATGAGGATCACGATCCAGATGAAGAGGGTCGCTGCCAGGCTCATCGGGATCCGCGCGCCGGAATGGGCGGCGCCGTGGACGATGCTGACGAGCAGGTGCCCGAGGACGATGGCCGTGAGCAGCGGC
>DAIUKO010000138.1:0-18124 GCA_036848175.1 Vicinamibacterales bacterium
CGGGAGAGGCGGCGTTTCGTAAGGGAGACTGATCGATGCACCGCTTGACGTTGTTGATGCTGCTGTTTTGCGGACTCCAGGCCACGACGCCCGGCGCAGCCCAGACATCCTCCGACCGCAAGCAGTACCTCGGCGCGTGGGCGGGAACCTGGGAGGGCGGCGGCTCGGGTGATTTCGAGTTGACGCTCACGGAGAGAGACGACGTGCTTTCGGGTAAGGTCGCCGTCACCACCGACGCCGGCCCGTACACCGCGGATCTCAAAACGGTCTCGATCGACGGAACGAAGATGAACGCGAAGTACGACTTCCCGCTCGACACGAGCGCCGAGGTCGTACTCGCGGCGACGTTCGAGGGTCGCGGCGCCAAAGGCACGTGGTCGCTTCGCCCGAAAGGACAGGACAGTGAGATCCTGAGCGGCACGTGGGCCGTGACAAAGAAGTAGTCATTCGCGTCGCCGGCTGCCGGAAGACGTACGGCAGGACCGTCGCCGTCGACGAGGTCTCGTTCGAGGTCAACGACGGCGAGATCTTCGGGCTGATCGGACCGAACGGCGCCGGCAAGACCACGACGCTCGAGTGCATCGAGGGGCTGCGGGTGCCCGACCGCGGGACCATCTCGGTCCTCGGTCTCGATCCATTTCGCGACGTTTACGCCCTCCAGGAGCGCATCGGCGTCCAACTGCAGCAGGCACAACTCCAGAAGCGGATCAAGGTCTGGGAGGCGGTCGATCTCTGGGCGTCGCTCTATCGACGATCGCCGGCGGAGGGCGCGAAGCTCCTCGAACAGCTCGGCCTCGCCGACAAACGCGACGCGTGGTTCATGACGCTGTCCGGCGGTCAGAAGCAGCGCCTGTTCATCGCGCTGGCGCTCATCAACGATCCGGACGTCGTGTTCCTCGACGAGTTGACCACGGGCCTCGATCCGCAGGCGCGACGCGCCATCTGGGACCTCGTGCGCGGCATTCGCGCGCGCGGCAAGACCGTGTTCCTGACGACACACTTGATGGAGGAGGCCGAGCGGCTGTGCGATCGTGTGGCGATCATCGAGCACGGCCGGATCGTCGACATCGATGCGCCGGAGCGGCTGGTCGCGCGCCACTGTCCCGAGCGGACGGTGGTGCTGACCACCGGCGATTCGATCGCCGCCGAGCGCTTTCGCGCGATTCCAGGCGTCGACGCCGTAGAGTGCCTCGATTCGCGGATCACGATTCGCGGCCGCGGCGACGGGCTCGTCGCCGGCGTCATCGACTGCGTCGCCGAAAACCGGATTCGCGTCACCGATTTTCGAACCGTGATCCCGAATCTCGAAGACGTCTTTCTGAAGCTGACCGGACATTCGATTCGCGACTGATACGATGCGCGGCCTGGTGAAGCTGACCTGGATCGAGATCAAGATCTTCATGCGCGAGCCGCTCGGCGCATTCGGGACGATTCTCGTGCCCGTGCTCACGTTCGTGATCGTCGGCCGCATCGCCGGCGGCAGCATCTCGGCGCGCGCGCCGGCGGCGAGCGATTTCGTGCGCGTCGCCGTGCCGGTGTTCGCGGCAATTCTGATCTCCCTCTCCGCCGTGCTCTCGCTCGTGACCATCGTGTCCATCTACCGCGAAGGCGGCATCCTCAAACGCCTGCGCGCGACGCCGCTCCGGCCGCACACGATCCTCACCGCGCACGTGGTCGTCAAGCTGCTGCTGACGGCGCTCACGCTCGTGCTGTTGATCCTGGCCGGCAAGCGCTACTATCCGGTGGACGTTCGGGCGCCGCTCTTCTCGTTCGCAGCCGCGCTGCTGGTCAGCACGTGGAGCATCCTCTCGCTCGGGTTCGTCATCGCCAGCGTCGTGCCCACGGCCCGGTTCGCCCAACCGATCGGTGCGGCGATCCTGTATCCGATGGTCGCGCTCTCGGGCCTCTTCGTGCCGATCGCAGCGATGCCGCCGGCGATGCGGATGCTGTCGCGCCTGATGCCCGTGACCTACGCCGTGTCGCTGCTGCGCGGCATCTGGAACGGCGACGCCTGGTCGGCGCACATCTCCGACGTCGCCGCACTGGTGCTCGTGTTCGTGATCTGCGTGGCCGTGTCGTCGAAGGTGTTTCGGTGGGAGTGATCTGCGCGTGGCTCGTCGTCACCACGCTCGCCTGCGGGGCCGCCTCGCAGTCCGACTCGACGAACTGGGATGCGCAGCGAAGGCACATGGTCGACGAGCAGCTGCGCGGACGCGACATTCGCAGTCCGCGCGTGCTCGACGTCATGCGCGCGGTCCCGCGTCACCTCTTCGTGCCCGAACCCGAACGCGCCGGCGCCTATCACGACACGCCGCTGCCAATCGGCTTCGATCAAACGATCTCACAACCGTACGTCGTCGCGTTCATGACGCAGGCGCTCGAAGTCGAGCTCGATCATCGGGTGCTCGAGATCGGTACCGGCTCCGGCTATCAGGCGGCGGTGTTGAGCGGGTTGGCCAGGAAGGTGTACACGATCGAGATCATCGCGCCGCTGGCGGAACGCGCGCGCGAAACGCTCACGCGTCTCGGCTATCGCAACGTCGAGGTTCGGACCGGCAACGGCTACCTCGGATGGCCCGAGCATGCACCGTACGACCGCATCATCGTCACGGCCGCGCCGGATGAAGTTCCGCCAGCGCTGCTGCAGCAGTTGAACGTGGGCGGCATCATGGCCATCCCGGTCGGTACCGTGAACCAGGAATTGCGCATCCTTCGCCGCACCGACGCCGGCACCGAGATCCTCAGGACGTTGCCGGTCCGGTTCGTGCCGATGGTCGGCAAGCCGCGAGGATGAGACGTCGCGGTCTGGAGACCGGCGTCACTCGCCCATCTGCTGCAACGCGCGGACGCCGGCACGCATCGACGTGATCCACAGCGTCACGCTCAGGACGGCGGCGGCGGCAAAGCAGGCGGCGATCCAGATGCGCTGCCCCGCGTCGAGCGGCACGCTGCGAAGTTGATGCGCCAGATAGATCGATGACGGCCACCCGAGCAGGACGATCATCACGATGATGAACAGCACCGCTTGCAGCATGAACGTGACGCCGCCGTACGAGCCGGCCGCCTGACTGACGTCCGCGCCGAAGCGCGGATAACGGGCGCCGAGGCCGGTGGCCATCCCGACCAGCGCCATGCACATGAAGACGATCGCGACGGCATCGATCGCCTTCAAAAACGGATCGATGCCGAGGAACTGGTTCGCGACGACGGTGAGGAACTCGGTGAGCACGAACACGGGGACGACTCCGGTCCAGAACTTCGACCAGAGAAAGTCGCGCAGCGAGATCGGCGCGGTTCGAATGATCCAGAACGAATGCCCTTCGATCGACACCGCCGGAAACACGAAGCGCACCGCGACCGTCGCCATGACCAACCCGGCCATCGCCAGGTTGACGAATGCGTAGACGTTCTTGAGGAATCCGCTCATGTACGGAATCCGTTGCAGGTCGAGGACGCGGAAGTTGTAGAGATAGAGCAGCACCAGCGCGACGAGCAGCAGCAACTGCGACCACTGGCCGACGTCGCGCAGAAAAATCTTCAGGTCCTTGACGAGCAGGTGGCGCCGGACGGTGGACAGCGGCAGCGCTCCGGCGACAGCGTCGAGCGTCCGGAATTTCGTGAAGCGCGCCTTGGGCGCTTCCTGCGATCGGCTGTATCCGCTGAAGTACCAGCGTTCGCTGGCCGCGCGCATGATCACCATCGACGCCAGCGCCGTCGTCCACAGCGCGGCGGCGTGAAGGAGATCGCGCCCGCCGCGAAGCGTCGCGAAAATGGTCTCGCCGGCCCAGAACGACGGCAGCAGCGGCGTGATCGGCGACTGCAGCGTCGCGAAGAAATCGGTCAGGTCGGGAAGTGACTCGACCCTCATCAGCTGCTCGGGACGGATGAAGCGCAGCACGATGACCAGGCTCGCCGCGAACAACAGGCCCATCAACATCAGGATGTCGCGCGTCCGCCGGGCCGGAAACGTGTTGACCAGCACGAACGTCGCCGCCGTCCCCGCCGCCACCGGGATGATCGAGAACGGGACGACGGTGAGGACAGCAGCCACGTAGTAAACCGGCGCGGCACAGCGTGCCCACCCGATGCCGATGAGGACCGGCACGAGAAACACGACCACCATCCACGCCGCCTGCACCAAGGTGCGCGCGAACCGCGCGTGGAACAAGCGGCGCGTCGCGATCGGCGCCGCCATGAGCAGGCGCAGATCGTCGGACAGGAAAAACGTCGACAGCGCCGTGACGACGCCGCTGAAAGCGAGAAACGAGAGGAAGGTCAGAAACAGCCACGACAGCCCGAGGCGCAGCAGGTAGTCGCCGAGCTCCGCGTAGCCGGCGAGCTGAGCGGCCAGCCACGCCGATCCGCGAAGCACCAGCACGAAGACGACGACGCCGATGCCGCCAAACAGCAACGCGCGCGGCAGATCGCCGCGCTCGCGCCGCCGGGCGCGGTTACGCGAAGCGAGCAGATGCGGCCGAAGCAGATACGGGAAAGCCCTGACCATTAGATGACTTCGTCGATTTCCTGCAGCGCGCTGCCGCCGGTCAGCTTGAGAAACACCGAGGTCAGGTGATCGTCGTGGCCGTCGCCCATCGCGCGGATCTCGGGGACCGTCCCGCGCGCGATGATCCGGCCCTTGAGGATGATGCTGATCCGATCGCACATCTCCTGCGCGACTTCCAGCGTGTGCGTGCTCATCAGGATCGCCACGCCGCGGCCGCTCATCGTCCGAAACACTTCTTTGATCAACCGCGCCCCGCGCGGATCGAGGCCGACCATCGGTTCGTCGACGACGACCGCGCGCGGACGATGAAGGAAGGCGGCGCTCATCACCAGCCGCTGCTTCATGCCGTGCGAGAAGCTTTCGACGAGCTCGTTCTCCCAGCGTCCGAGGTCGAACAGCTCGAGCATCTCGCGCGCCCGCGCCTCGAGACCCTCATCGGCCAGACCGTAGAGTCCGCCATGGAAACGAAGAAACTCGCCGGCCGTCAGCTTCTCGTAGATGAACGGCCGATCGGGGATGAAGCCGAGCGACGCCTTTGCCGCTTCGGGCTCCGTGGCCACGTCGTGGCCGTTGACGAGCACGCGCCCCGACGTCGGCTTCAAGAGTCCGGCAATCATGCGCAGCGTCGTCGTCTTGCCGGCGCCGTTGGGGCCGAGAAAGCCGTGAATCTCTCCCGGCGCCACGTCGAGGCTCACACCGTCGACGGCCGTGAACGTGCCGTACTGCTTGACCAGGTCTTGAATCGAAATCATCGCCGGCACCGGCAGCAAGACGAGTCGCGGCCGGGAATGGGAACGGCGATCGTGCCGAGATCGACCGGCGTCCTGCCGGCGAGAATCGCCGTCGAGTTCGGCGCGAGATCGACGTCGAGGACGTCGATCTTCAGGCGCCCCATCATCGGCAGGATGGCGGCCTGCTTGTCGAGACCACCGCGCACCAGCCGCAGGTGCGTGGCGTCGGCGGGAAACTGATTCAACGTCGGGTCGACCGGCAGCCACATCCCGCGCGCCGGACCTTCATCGAGGTACACCTCCGGCCAGGCGTGGTAGTAGAACGCGCCGTGGATGTAGACGAGACCGATCGCGATTCGCGCCGGGATGCCGGCCGCGCGCGCCATCGCGACGTAAAGCGCCGTGTGCTCGTTGCAGTCGCCGACTTTCGTCCGCAGCACTTCGCGGGCTGAGGGCAGGCTGACGGTCGGCTTCTTGTCGAGCAGTGCGTTGACGTAGCGCGTGAGCTTCTCCGCGCGCGCACGCGGGTCCGCCGCACCGCGGACGGCGGCCTCACTCTCGGCGATGATTTCCGGCGCGTCGCTCTCGATGAACGGTTCCGGCGCGAGATACTGTTTCGCGTCGGGATCGGCGTGAGCCGGCTGCAGGTTCTGCGGATCGCGCAGCTCGAGGACGTCGCCGTCGAGATGCTGCGCAACGCCCTCGAGATCGGCCCTCGACAGATCGGCGCCCTCGAGCCGCAGCCGCATCTTGCGCACGTCGCGCGACTCGGCAATCCGCGTCGGCATCCGGCGCGGCACCACCGCGGAGGTCTGCAGCATGTCGGCCCGAAGACGGCCGGACACGGCCATCGCGCGTGCGTTCTCGGCCGACTCGCGCACGGTGATCAGGCCGAACGGGCTTTCCTCGCGAATGACTTCGCCGGTGTCGGTCACCCACGACGTCGTGCGCAGGCCGGCGAACTCCATCTGCACGCGAAACGCCGGCGTCGGTCTCCCGAGATTGTTCACGAGCTCGCGCTTGCCGACCTCGACCTCCATCGGCGCGTTGCTGAGCGTCGCCGGATCGAAGATCGTCCAGCGATGACGCGCGCCCACGACAAGGCCGCCGTTGGCGAGCCGCCGCGAGAGATTCAGGCTGATCGCCGGCGGCTCGTCGAGCTCGCGGACTTCCGTGCGCGTGCCGCTCTCGGTTCTGATCGCCAGCGACAGCCGGCGGCCGTCGAGATTGCCGTGGATTTCGAGCGGACCCGTTCCTGGATCGAGCGAGAAGACGAACGACTTCAGCGCGAATGCCGCGTCCACCTGCGCCGTCGTGCGAATCGACGCCGCCGTCGTCGCGCCAAGCAGCGACATCTGCAGCCGTCCGTCCTCCTGCAGTTCGAAGCCGTCGTCTTTCGGGACGGTCTGGCTGACCGTGAACCCGATCTTGTCGCCGCGGTAGTACACGCCGCGCCACACCGCCGCCGATCCGTATCGCGCGAGATCGGTCGCGAGCGTCGAAGACGACGCCTGGAGGTACGACCGGTTCACGAGCGCGGCCATCGCGGCGACCCAGGCGACGAGGAGCAGGATTGAGATTGGCCGCGTCACCGATCGCGGCAGAGGTTGGAAGAACGAACGCATGTATCCGATATCTCTATCGGCGCCGCGCCCGCGGCGCGTTAGACGCGGGATCTCGCGTCAGCGGCTCCTCGCCGCGGCGTCGGCCACAGCGTCCTTGACCTCCTGCCGCGACCCGTCGTAGACGAACAGCGCCGGCGTCGGCCGTGCGAATGGCTTGAGCGCGCGGAATGCCGCAAATGCGTCGTTCGGCACATACAGACCGGCGAGGTGCGTCGCCGAGATGACGACCCAATCGGTGCGCGCTTTGACGTCGGCTCCGCAGAGATTCCACAGCCAGACGTTCACGCCGTAGGCGCCGGGCGGCGCCGTGCCGAAGTACGAGGCAACCGGATCGCGGGCGCCGACTCGCTCGAGAAAGCGGCGCATCGCCGGCAGATCCTGGCCCCAATCGAGATTGGAATCGACGAGCCAGCGGTAGCCGTTCATCGGCCCGCCGGCGAACGCATTGAAGTAGCTGAGATATCGCGGCGCGATCGCCACCGCGGTCGCGCCCTGCACCGCGAGCGCGGCGACGCCGATCGCGGCGGCGATCCATCTGCGATGGGACACGCGCATCACCCACACGGTTGCCGTCATCACCGCGAGCGGCACGAGCAGCAGCACGTAGCGGACGCCGATGTCGACGCGGCTGATCATCGATCCGGCGGCCACGACCGCGGCCGCGACGAGCCAGATGCGCACCACGGTCAGCGGCTCGCGGCCGAGCGTCGCGGCGGCCGCAATCGCCAGTCCGAACGCGATCAATTCGACGTAGGTGCTCTTCACGGCCAGCGCGACCGGCTGGTAGTACCACCAGCCCTGGTTGTTCCGGCTGCCGAGCAGAAACGCTTCGTGCCCGAGCCGTTGATGATTGATTTGCGAGAACAGCCCGGCGATGGGATGAAAGCGCCAGCTGAGCGCGATGCCCGCTGCAGCCATCGCCACGACGACGGCCGCGGCGTAGACCGCGCGAGTCGAGAGCGGACGTTCGGGCCGATCGCGCCACGCCAGCACGACGGCCGCCACGCCGAACAGCGCGATCGCAGAATACTTCGCGGCGAACGCGAACCCGCCGGCGGCGACGAGCGCTGCGAGCCGCAGCCACGACGGACGCTCGACGTATTCTGAGAGTGCCCAGAGCAGCAGGAGCGCGAAGAGCACGAAGCAGGCGTCGGTGCCGGCAATCACGCTGTTGGCGACCACGTTCGGCGAGAGCGCGACGATGGCGGCGGCGATGAACGCTGCGGCCGCGCCGAGCTGAGTGGCCAGCCAGAAATAGATCACCAGGATCAGCGGCACGGCGACGAAGGCAACGGCGCTCAGGCGGGCCAGCACGATCTTCTGAGCGAAGTCCTCGGTGGGGCTCGTCGCCGGCAGCGCGTACTGCAGCACCACCGGCAGCGGGGCGATGCCTTTCACGCCGTATTCCGCGTCGCCGCGGTTGCGGAAGGTCGCCTCCGCCATCGTCAGATACATCGTCTCGTCGACGGTGGCGCTGGTGCTGGCGATGAAACGTCCTGCCTGCACGACGACGATCGCCGCGAGAATGAATGGAGCGGCGCGGGCCACGGCCAGTATCTCTCCGGCTCGCTACACCGCCGGCGAGATCGACGTCATCCTGAAGTCCTCGATCTTCATCGGCGGCACGAGCGCCGTGCCCGGAAAGTCGTAGGCTTCGCCGATGTGCATCGGCACCGGCCGTCCGAGCATCGTGACGTTGTTGAAGCCGCGCGCGGGGCCGTCGTTCCAGCGGAAGTTCTGCACCGGTCCGACGATCTCGCCGTTCTCGATCAGGAACAATCCATCGCGCGTCATCCCGGTGTTGAGCAGCGCCATCTGATCGACCGGCCGGATGTACCAGAAGAAGCTGACCAGGAGGCCGCGCCGCGTCGACTTCACCATCTGGTCAACGGTCGCGTCGCCGCCGTCCATCACGAGACTCTGTTGCACGCCGGTCGGCGTGAACGGCTTGTCCTGCTTCTTCGCCCAGAAGCGATCGTAGAAGAGATTCTTGACCACGCCCTTTTCGATCCAGGTGACGGGGCGGGCGGCGAGACCGTCTGGACCGATCGGCGTCTGACGCAGAACCGGATCGCCGATGTCGCTCCGTATCGTGATGGTGTCGCCGAAGATCTTCTGACCGAGCTTCGTCGTGCCGCGCTCCTTCCCGCTCATGAAGCTGCGGCCTTCTTCGGCCGCGCGCGCGTCCAACGCGAACAGCAGCAGCGAGAGAAACCGCGCCGCCGGACGCGGCTCGAGGATCACGGTGTAGTTGCCCGGCTCCAGCGCCTTCGGCTTGCGCGATTTGAGCGCCTTGTCAGCGGCCGCTTCGGTGATCGCGGCCGCGTCGATCTTCGAGATGTCCTTCAAGCCGGTCGTGCCGGCCCAGCCGGATCCGGTCTGATCGGGCGTGCGGCAGGTGAGGATGAAGCTGGCTTCGGCGTATCGGTAGTACGCGAACAAGCCTTCCGAGTTCGCATAGGCGTCGGTCCAGTGCAGCTTCGGAATGTAGCCGGCGCCGAGCACGCCTTTCTTCTCGCAGACGTCGACGCTCTGCTTGACCATCCGCGCGCGCTCGGCGGGTCCGAACTCGACGGCGGCCGGCAGCGCCGCATCGACTGGCGTGTAGTCCTGCGGCGGCTTCACCAGCGGCATCAGCTCCGGATTGTCCGGCCGGCGCTTCGCCAGTTCCTGCGCCTGTTCGATCGCGCTCTTCAACGACGCATCGTCGAACTGATGCGCGGTCGTCGTCGCCGACTTCTGTCCGTAGTAGACGCTGATCGCGACCTCCTGATCGTGCTCGACGAGGTTGGCGGTGATCGTCGAGTTCGCATAGCGCGTCGCCGATCGCTCGCCGCCGGAGAATTGCACCTCGACGGCGTCGGCTTTGGCCATGTTCAGGACTTTGTCGGTGATCGTTTTCACTTCGTCTCGCGAGTAGCTCATAGAGATATCGGGGTTATTCGCAACTCCGGCGGAACACAAAGGACACAAAGGACACAAAGGGCACAAAGGGCACAAAGGGCACAAAGGTGGATCATGCGTACGCCGCCCCCACCATGATCTTGCGGATCAAGCACGGCGCCGATCCGTGCGATGGATGATTCGATTGCACCGGCTGGCCTTTCGCGTCGCCGGTCAGGCCATGGTGCTCCCACGTCTCCGGCGGACCGACGGCGTCGAGGTTGGCCCAGAAGTCGGTGGTGATCGCGTTGTACGTGAAGTCGGTCACCATGCGCGTCTTCTTACCGTTCTTGATCTCCCAGAACGCGTCGCCGCCGAACTGACCGTTGTAGCGTTGCTGATCGATGCTGTAGCTGCCGGCGCCGTCGACGAGGACGCCGTCCTTGACGTCGGCGATCATCTGATCGACGGTCGGCGATCCCTTCGGTCCCGGTTCGAGCTGGACGTTCGGCATGCGGAGGAACGGATAGTTGCGCCAGTGGTTCGCGAAGGTGCAGCCGCGGCTTTCCTTCTCGCCGACGAGATGCGCGGTCTCGCGATTGGTCTGCAGCCCGACGAGGATGCCGTCCTTGATGAGCGGCCACTTCTGCGCCTTCACGCCGTCATCGTCGAAGCCGACCGTGGCCATGCCGGTCGGGAAGGTGCGATCGGCGCTGACGTTGAAGTGCTTCGACCCGTATTTCAGTTTGCCGAGGTCCGAGATCTTCACGAAGCTCGTGCCGGCATAGTTGGCTTCGTATCCGGCGATGCGATCGACCTCGGTGGCGTGCGCGACGATCTCGTGAATCGTCAGACCCAGATGCGACGGCAACAGGACGAGATCTTTCAGCCCCCGCTCGACCGGCTTGGCCATCGAATGCTCGACCGCTTCAGCGGCGACGCGCTCGGCGTTGCCCGGCATGTCGGCCTGCACGAGGAATTCGTAGCCGGCCGCTCCAAGACGTCCGTAGTTGCGCGTCTTCACCTCGGTTCCGGTTCGCGCGATCGCATCGAGGTCGCAGCTGGTGAAGTGGAAGACCTGTTCGATGAACGAGCCTTCGCTCGTCGCCAGGAACTTCCATTCGTGCTCGAAGGTGACCGAGCAGATGCCGAACAGAACCGATGGATTTTTCTGCAGCGTGGCCGTCACCGCGCGCAGCAGCTCGACTTTCTCTTCGAGCGGCACGCTCCACGGGTCTTTTTCAATCGCCACCTGCCAGAACTCGTCGTACTTCGGCACCGGCGCCAGCTGGACGTCGCGTTTCTTCGCGACTGCGCTCGCCTTGGCGACGTCGGTCGCGATTGCGGTGACGCGCTTGATTTCTTCCGGCGACACGTTGGGGCTGCTCGCGAAGCCCCACACGCCGCTGTGAATCACGCGGACGCCGAAGCCGTACGTCTCGGTCGCGTCGCCGCTGCTGAATGCGCTGCCGCCGCGCTGGATCTGGCCGTTGCGCACGGCAATCGATTGCGTACGGTTGCGCGTGAAGCGGATGTCCGCGTACGAGCAGCCAAGCCGCTTCGCTTCACCGAGCGCGACAGCGGACCATTCGCGATATTTGGGATCGCGAACCGGCGGCGCCTGCTCGAGCGCGGGGTCGAATGTGCGGCCGAACGCGAAACGCGGCAGGGTCGCCGCGGCCGCGCCGGCGCCGAGCGCCTGAAGGAATTCTCGACGCGAGGGATGCATAGCGTCCGAGTATAGATTTTTTCTGTTGCTCCCGCTCGGCCCGCCGGTGCTCCAGAACATCGAGCTCATCATGCCGGCCGGCAGCGCGGCAATCAATGGAGCGCACGCGGCCTTCGGCGTCTTCGCGATTAAACTGCTGCGGCACCGGTAGCGGAGAGCCTTATCGCGCACCTCGCCGCCGTCGCAGGTACCACTCGCCGGACAGACACGCCGCAAACGGGATCATCCACCAGCCGGATCGCATCGGGCGTCGCGAAATCGGCGCGACCGGTGCGGCGACGGTTCGACGGATGAAGCGCTCGACGTCGCCGACGTTGTCCGGCGTCGCGTCGATGCCCCGATGCGACGCGGACAGCAGCGACAGCGGCGCGGTCGTCTGCGGTAATTCGCGCCGGGCGTCGGCGCGGACGACGATCGGTCGCGACGCGGACTGTGAGGCACCATCGACCCGCACGGTGACGGTCGATCGACCATCGCTCTCGCGCGCGACGAACGATCCGCGAAACACGCCTGCGGGAGTATCCGGCCACAATCGAATCGGATGGCCATCGATCGTTGCGCGAACTGCGGGGCCAACACTTCGAACACGAACGACCACGTCGCCGCGCTCGCCTGGTCTGACAATCGGCGGCTCGACGCTGACGTCGACTGGCGGCGGAACAGCGAGCGCGAGACCGGCGATCGTCGATTGCCAGAAGCGATCGAAGGCGCCAGCGTCGTCGGTGCGGAAACGCCATGCGTCGAGCGCACCCGACACGACGAGCCGGCCGCCGCCGCGCGGAATCGACACGACGACCGGTGAAGAGTCAGCTCCGGATGTCCAGGCGAGACGATCGACGAGCGGTGCGTCGGCGCGCACCAGCAGCATTTCGGACGCCTGAATCGGGGCCAGCGGCGCGGCGACGGCGAGCTTCTGTGGCTGCTCGGACAGACGTTCGACGAGCGTCAGCCCTCGAAGCAATGCTCCTGTCGGACCAGCGCCAGGTTTCGCGTCGGGTACCAGGACGACGGCGCCGCCGCGTGCCCGCATGAATCGATCGAGCGCCCGCGCGTTCGTTTCAGTCAGCCGGTCCAGGCCGCCCGCGATCACGACGTCGAAGTCATCAAGCCTCGCGTCGGAGAGCCCGACGGCGTCGCCCGTTCGCGTCGCGATGGACTTTGACGTCGAACTGAGGCCGGCGACTTTGAATCGCGAGTCCGCTTCGAGCGCCCTTCTGATGAACGTCGTCGCCCACGATGGCCGCGGCTCGTAGACCTGGACGCGAAGAGGGACGCGACGAACGTCGACGACTGCGTCTACAGCGTTGTCGATCGACGTCCGTTCGACGTCGAGCGGCTGCGCTTCGACGCGCAGAACGAACGGCGGCTCGCCGATCGGAACGGCGTCGATGTCCGCGTGCCAAAGGTCACGGCCGCCGCGCCATTGGTGGGACGCGCGGCCGACCTCCAGCCCGCCGGAGCGAACGGTCAGCGTCGACGTGCGACCCGCGACGCCGGCGCCTTCGGCATCGATCCCAACACGGACTCCAGTTCCCGCGGGCACCTCGCGCGGCGCATCGACGCGCAGGATGCGCACGTTCGGCGCGACCTCGCCCGTGACCGTCACCGTCGCGACAGACAAGTCAGACCGTGAGTCAGACCCCGATCGCGGGTACGAATCGCCAATCACGATGGCGGCGGAGGTGTCGGACGTCACTCGCGGCTGGATGTCGTAGTCGCCGCCGAGCGCGCCTGCCAGCCGCGATCGCACGCGCTCCGCAACGCCGCGCCGCGTCGATTCGCCGGCGGCCGGCAACTCCAGCGTCGGCGTGTCCTGCACGATCACCGCGAGACGAGCCCGGGTGTGGCCGGCCGTCGTCAAGGCGGGATCGATCAAACCGGCGACGGCGATCAGCACGGCGATGGTGCGCAGTGGCAGCGTCATCGGGGCTTCGCGGCCTCCGTCAACGCTCCGGCGAGCGGCGCATCGACTGACGACGAAGCGAACGGTGCGCTGGCGATCGATCGACGCGCTTGGTCGGCGGCCGCTGTGGACGCCGAGGCGAGCGCGCGCAGCCGTTCGGCCGAATCATTCGTCTGCGCGGCGCGCTCGAGATCGGTAGCGACCAGCCGGAGCGGCGCCGAGGCGGCGTCGATTCGCAGCGATTCTTCGGCGAGCACGCGGGCACGCGACTCGAACTCGTTCGTCGACGCCGCTGAGCTCAGCTCTGCCAAGCCGCGAAGAAGGTCCAGCAGCAGGACGCCGCGGCGGTTGGCGGGAACCTCGCGCGGCGCGCGCCGCCAGTCCGACGCCTTCGACAGGTCGCCGGTCAAGCGCCGGCTCGCATCGAGCGTCGTGCGGCTGGCGAGCGCGCGCAGGATGTAGCGGCCGCGCGCAAAGGCGCGCTGCAGGGCGGCGACCGCCGCACGCTCGGCGGTCAGCGCCGCCGGGAGATTCGCGCCAGTCAGAAGCTTTTCCGCCTGGCTCATCGCGATCGTCGCCGCGCGCAGATCGCGCTGTCCGCGATTCTCCAGCCGCCCTTCCTGCAGCTCCGTCGACTGCGCCGCTTCAACCTCTTCGTCCTCGATCTCGCCGCCGAGCATGAACACGAATTCCGCGCGAACCATCCGCTGCTCGACGGCGAGATTCAGCGACGCCTCGGACACCTCGCTCGCCGCCATCGTCGACTGCTTCTGGTTGAGCCGCTCGGTCTTGATGATCAGCATCTGCTGGCTGAGCGCGTACCGCGTCTCCTCCTGGGGAAGCGTGAACGCGTCGCCGGCAGACGCGCCGAGCTTCGAGATTTCGATGAAGAACGCGTCGGAGCTCGCACTGCCGTCGCCGGGCCGCGCGTCGGTGGCGACGGCGCGATACACGAACATGTCGCCTTCTTTCAGATTCAGTTCCGCGAGCGAGCGCGTGGCGGCGCCGCGCCACTGACGCGAGTTGTCGCGCGTGATCGCGAGCGGAATCTCGCCGTCCTGAAAGTCGAACTGCTCGCCCGATCCCGACACCCTGGTGAAGTGCAGCGTCAGCGCGCGCAAGCCGAAGTCATCGGTCGCTCGTGCCTCGAACGCGATGCGCGCGTTGCCGCCCGCGTAGACGAGATCGCGGCCGGGAGACGTCATCGCCGCCGCCGGCAACGCGTCTGTGGTCACGACGACAGGAATGGTCCGGCGCGCCTCGCCCTCGCCAATGGCCAGATAGCCGGTCTTCTGCAAGACCGCTCGCGTGGCATACGAACCCATGACGACGGATGCGGCGCTGCCTTCGACGGCTTCGATCTGGTCCGGATCGTTCAGCGTGCGGCGCGGCAAGCCGGTGTACGCCGGAGGCTCGATGGTCACGTTGATGTGAGCTGCCGTGGCAGACGACGGCGCGGACGACGCCGACTCGCTCGATCGGCGAACGAGTGAACCCGCGCCCGGCGTTCGGCTGCGCCACATCGAGACGCCGGCAATCGACCAGACGAGGCACGCGATGATGGCAGCGTGGACGACGTGTCGTGACGGAAGCGCGCGTCGAAGGTCCACGGCTCGGGCGATGGCCGCGGCGTCCGAGAAGACGCGATCGCGCACCAGCGGTGACGCGGCGAGCTCGCCGGACACGAGCTCACTTGCCGTGACGAGGACATTCCTGAACGAAGGCTCGGCGTGTTCGAGCGCGCGGACGATTGCCGCCCGGCGGATCCTGCTCCGGCGGAGAACGCCTGCGACGGCGGCCACGACGACCGCGACGATTGCCGTCGCCACGATCGTCGATGGCGTCCTCAGACCTGCCGCGGTCGCGACCGCCAGCGTCACGCCAGCTGCGACCGCCGCCGATGCGGCGGCTTCTGCAATCAGCAACGTCTTCGCGCGTCGCATGGCACGCTCGATGAGCTCGACGGCTGTCCCCTCGTCAGGCGACATTCGAGAATGTCTCTTCGGCCTGCTGCCGCGGTTGCGATCGTCGTATGACGCTCTCGGCGATCAGCAGGATGAGAACTGCGCCCCACCACCAACGCCGATCGTCGCGGTCGATCGTGTCGAGGCGCGGTGATCGAACCTCCCCGGCGGGCCGTTCGAGCGCGCGTAAATCGGCGTCGGGGATCGTCAGAATCTCGGCGGCAGTCTGAAGTTTGAAGGCTGAAGTCTGAGGGGCGCCGAGCGCGTCGCAGATCGATCGGAACAACAGCGCAGTCCGCAGATCAGCGGGTGATCGCGTCGTCGTGACGCTCAGGCGTGAGCTGTCGCCGGATACGGCGATCGGCAGCGGGTCGGCGCCGGACCGCATGCGCTCGTCAGTCGTGATGCGCGCGATCGCGTCGGCGATCCACGGCGGCACGGATGCCGACGGCGGCACGGGCGGCGGGAGAGCGGTCGCGAAGATCACCCGAGCGGCGCGGCCTGTCGCCGGTGCGGGGACGCGCTGCGACAAAACAGCGGCGAGCGTCGCTTCGGCGGTGCGCTTGACGTCAGCGGCCGCGTCGATCTCGATCGGCGCGACCACGGGCGCGGCTGAAGATTCCCGGACCGACGTCGACGGTCCGTTGAGATCGACCGTCCGACTGCGTTGGTGAACGACCCGCGTCGCGAGGTCCGCGGCGAGAACTGGCGTAGCCTCTACCGATCGCGCTGCCGGCGGTGGCGTGGCGCCCTCGAGCCGAATGCCGACCTCCGGCGGCACGTCGCGCAGATCCGCGCGGCCGATCGATCCGAGTACGAACCGCGAGACGATCACGAGCTCGCGTCTGGCCGGCGGCGCGGCGTCCAGCCACGCGATGGCGCGGGCGATCCCGTCACGGACGTCGGATGTGTCAAACGTCGCTTGTGCGGCGATCGTCTGGCCATCGCCATCGCCGCGGCGGCCCTGAACGGGCCGCGCGACATCCACTGGCGACGGCGCCGCTGGCACTCGGAGAGCGGCCCTTTCAGGGCCGCCATCGACAACGATGGCTCTGACGATCCGCGCGTTCCAGGCCCCGCGTCGCGCCGGCGTGACGAGCAGCGGTCCCGCCAGCGCGGCGGCCGCGACCGCGAGGATCGCGATGCGGACGGCGAGCAGCGGCAGATCCTCGAGGACGTGACGGCGAATCGACGCGAGCCGGGCCGGCTGGAGAAAGCGCAGCGTCGGAAACGGGAATCGCTCCGCGCGCCGCTGCACGAGGATGTGAATCAGGATCGGCGCGGCGACGGCGGCGACTCCGACGAGCGCGAGCGCGTTCAACCAGATCACGGCCTTGCCTGTTGCCGTGCAAGCAGAAAACTCCGGAGCGCACGATCCGGCGGCGTGTCGGTGACGACCAGCGAGTACTGGAATCCCTCCGCGACGGCGCGCACTCGCGTGCGCTCGAGAAACGCGGCGACCGCGTCCTTGTAGTCGCGGCGCGCGAGGCCGGCGTTGATCGCCAGCCGCTGACCCGTTTCGAGATCGGTGAACTCGAGATCCCGCCGGTAGGGCAGCTCGAGCTCGTCGCGGCTCATGATCTGAAAGAGCACGATCTCGTGCCCCATCCGCGCCGCACGACGCAGCTGCGAGAACGTCGCCTCCTCATCGTCGTAGAAGTCCGACAGAACGAGCATCAGCCCGCGCCGATTCAAGCGCTCTGCCGCGCGGCGAATCGTTTCCGCCGCGCGCCACGCGCCGTGCGCGGCGAGCGAGGACAATGCCGCCAGCACGGCGCGCAGATGCTGGCGTCCGGTTCGCGGCGGCAGATACAGCAGCGGCTGCCCGGCAGCCATCAGACCAACCGCATCGCCCTGCGTCGAGATCAGCTGCGCGAGCGCCGCCGCCGCGATGACCGCATAGCGAAACTTCGACAGGGGCGAATCGATCGGAAAGCGCATCGACGCGCTGGTGTCGATGACGATCGACGCCGCCATATTCGTCGTCTCGCGAAACTGTTTCGTGTAGACGCGATCGGTTCGCGCGACGAGTTTCCAGTCGACGTACTTCAGATCGTCCCCAGGACGATAGTGACGATACTGGCTGAACTCGGCGCTGTAGCCGTGAAACGGACTCCGATGCAGGCCCGACACCAGCCCTTCGACGACAATCCGCGCCACAAGCTCGAGATCGGCGATCCGTGCGAGCACGTGAGGCGGACACACGGGTCCGCCCCTACGGTCCTCGGTATCGCGTTCGGCAGTCATGTCGTTGTCGCCGCGACAGCCCTCGCAGTGTGCAGTCGTAGGGGACGACCCATGTGCCTACCCCTCATGAGGGTCGAACCGCTTCGAGCAGCCGCGCGACGATTTGATCGGAGTCGATCCCGTCCGCCTCAGCCTGGAAGTTCAGCAAGACGCGGTGGCGCAGGACCGGCAGCGCGACCGCGCGGATGTCGTCGAGCGACGCGACGCTGCGGCCATCCACGAGCGCACGCGCCTTGGCGCCGAGGACGAGCGCCTGCCCGGCACGCGGACCCGCGCCCCATTTCACCCACTGTCGCACCGCGGGCGGCACGCCTTCTTCGGGTCCGCCGGCCGGTCGGCTGGCGCGGACGATCCGCAGCGCGTAGTCGATCACGTTCGATGCGGCGGGAATCTCACGGACGAGGTGGCGCATCGCTTCGATCTGCGCTGCCTCGGCCACAGCCGTGATGAGCGGCTCACGATCGCTGGTCGTCGACGCCAGAATGCGATGCTCCTCGGCCGCCGACGGATAGTCGATGACGACGTTGAACATGAAGCG